>NZ_JBFAHO010000018.1:0-148303 GCF_040654215.1 Nonomuraea sp. NPDC050733
GGCCGCCCAGCTCGATGTCCTCCAGCGCGACCCGGTGGAACTGCTTGGCGACGCTCAGGTACCGCAGCAGCTCTTCGACGGCCTGGTCGGTGAGGGTGGGCTCGGCGCGCAGCGCGGCGAGCTGGTCCGGGTTCTGCAGCAGCGCGAAGGTGCCCAGCGCCAGCATGTTCGCGGTGGTGTCGAACCCGGCCGACAGCAGGATCAGGGCCATCCCCTGCAGCTCCTCGTCGGTCAGATCGCTGTCGAGCAGGTCGCTGAGCACGTCGTCGGTGGGGTTGGCGCGCTTGGCGGCCACCAGCTCGGCGAGGTACTGCTGGGTCGCGGTGTAGGCCGCGAACAGCTCCTCGTCGCCGACCTCTCCGCCGAGGAACTTGTCGATGTTCTCCTGGAAGCGGTCCCGGTCCGCGTACGGCACGCCCAGCAGCTCGCAGATCACGATGGCGGGGATGGGCTTGGCGAACGCGGTCACCAGGTCGGCCGTCGGCCCGGCCTTCTCCATGGCGTCCAGGTGGTCGGCGGTGATCTGCTCGACGCGCTCGGTGAGCAGCCGCATCCGCCGGACGGTGAACTTGCCCACCAGCGGTTTGCGGTAGCGACTGTGCTGCGGCTCGTCCATGAGCAGGAACTCGCCGGGCGGCGCCGGGGGGACCTCGATGTCGCCGTAGTCGATCAGCGGGTGGTGGCGCATGAGCTCCTTGCGCGAGCTGAACCGCGAGTCGGCCAGGACTGACCGGACCAGGTCGTAGCCGGTGACCAGCCAGCCCTGGTGCCCGTCGGGGAAGGGGAAGCGGCTGATCGGGCTGTGCTCACGGGCTTCGATCAGCTCCTTGGGCGGGTCGAAGGGACAGCCGGGCTGACGCGTGGTCGGCATCGTGGTGACGGTGTGCTCCATGGTCGTTCCTCTCATCGGCCCTGAACCGTTCATGGTGTTCACGATCGCCGATCGCTCTGACATCGGGCCGTCGCGATGCTGACGCGACCGCTGACACGACGCCGCTGAGCGCAGTCTGTCGTGTCAGCGGCCGCGTCAGGCCGGCGACGGCCCGGTATCAGGGCGGTCCGCGATCGTGGACGCCATGAACGGTTCAGCGATCGCGGCCTCGGGGCTGCGGAAGGCGTACAAGGACAAGACCGTGCTCGACGGCATCGACCTGGATGTCCGGACCGGCACGATCTTCGCCCTGCTCGGCCCCAACGGCGCCGGGAAGACCACGACGGTGAACGTGTTGACCACGCTGCTGACCCCCGACGCCGGGAAGGTGGGCGATCGCCTGGTGTGTCGGGCTCACGCTGGTCGGCTACCTGTGGGCGCGGGCGACGTTCACGAAGCGAGCGTGATCTCCGCCAGCTCCCGCCAGTCCCGCCGCCGTCCGTCGCGGGTCGCCTCGGTGAACACGGTTTCGCCGAGGCGATCGCGTGTGTCCGCGGCGATCCTGGAAACGTCCGGGTGCGAACGGTTCGGCGTGCCGCGGACGCCGTCGCTCGCCGCGAGCAGTCGCGCCGCCTGCTCGTACTGCCCCTGGCGCAGCGCGAGATCCGCGATCCCGACCAGCACCTCGGCGAGCGTGGGCGGAAACGCGTGCTCCACAGCCGCGCGGAGCGCCTCGGTCCGATGCGCGCGGGCCTGGCCGAGATCCTCGGTGAGGTAGGCGTACAGGTTCGTGGTCGCGGCGCGGATGGAGGCGGACATGTCCGCGTCGCCCAGCACCGCCCGCACCGTGGCCAGATGCCGGCGTGCCTGGTCCGGCTCGCCGCGCCAGCGCGCCAGTTGCGCCTTCGAGAGCGCCAGCTCCGCGAGCGCGTCCGGCCAGACGATCCGGTCGGCGATCCGCTGTGCTTCTGCCATGGCGGACGTGCTGGATCCCTCATCGCCGAGCAGCCAGTACAGCTGGGCCTGCCGCGCCCGCATGCCCACCACGTCCTCGGTCGCGCCCACTTCGGTCAGCGCCACGACCGCCTCTTCGTAGTGCTCGCACGCGCGGGCGAACTCGCCGCGCATGGCGAGCCGATCGGCCAGGAAGGTCAGCGCGTACGAGATCCCCATCCGCTCACCCAGCGTGCGGAACTCGGCAAGGGCGATCTCGCCGTCGGTGTCCACGTCGGTCTCGTCGCCGCCGAGCGTGAGCCGCAATCGGCCACGAGTGAGCCTGGCCTGCGCGCGCACCCACGGATCGTCGTCGGCGATGAGCGGCTCGAACGCGGGCAGGAGCTCCGCCGGGCCCCGCAGCGTCCGCTCCAGCAGCTCGACGAACCCGAGCAGCGGGTGGCGAGACCGAGACCCGCCGCGCTGGGCGAGCCGGTGCGCCTCCTGGATCCACTCCCGCGCCTGATACTGGTCGCCGCTGACCCCGGAGGTCACGAACATCGTCACCATGAGGTACGCCATCGACCGCACCTCGTCGGGCACCTCACCGGGCAGCGAGGCCGCCGCGATGCTCAGCTCGGCGCCCTCGGCCCTGTGCCCACCGAGGTACCAGTACCAGCCCGCGGCCGCGACCAGCCGCATCGCCTCCTGAGCCCATCCCGCGGCGATCGCCCCGCGCAGGGCCGCACTGATGTTGTCGTGCTCGGCCTCGAGCGTGGACAGCCACTCCAGCTGCTCGGCCCGGCGCAGGTGCGGTTCGGCCGTCTCGGCCAGCTCGGTGAAGTAGGCAAGGTGCGCCCGGCGCGCCGGCTCGGTCTCCCCGGCTTCGGCCAGCCGGTGCGCCGCGTATTCCCTGATGGTGTTGAGCAGCCGGTAACGCGGCGTGTCCTCGCCGTCGGTGAGCAGCAGTGACTTCTCGATCAACGCGCTCAGCACGTCGAACACCTGCTCCCCGGCGAACGTCTCGTCCCCGCACACCCGTTCGGCCGCTTCCAGGCTCGCCCCGCCGGAGAACACCGAGAGCCGCCGCAGCACGCCCCGTTCGGCCTCGGTCAACAGGTCCCAGCTCCAGTCCACGACCGCGCGCAGCGTCTTGTGCCGGGGAAGCACCGTACGGCTGCCGCTGGTCAACAGGCGGAACCGGTCATCGAGCCGGCGTGCCAGCTGATCGACGGACATGGTGCGCAGCCGTGCCGCGGCCAGTTCGATCGCCAGCGGCATCCCGTCGAGCGCCCGGCAGATCCGCGCCATGGCCGACAAGGTGTGCGCGTCGGAGCCGATGTCCTTGCGCACCAGACCCGCGCGGTCCCGTAGCAGCCGCACCGCGGGCGAGGAGGCGACCTCGGGGGAGTCGGCTCCCTTCGCGGGCAGCGCGAGCGGCTCGACCTGCCACAGCACCTCCCCGGTGATGCCGAGTGGCTCCCGGCTCGTGGCCAGGATCCGCAGCCTGCGGCACTCTCCCAGCAGCCGATCCGCGAACGCCGCGGCCGCCTCGATCATGTGCTCGCAGTTGTCCAGGATCAGCAGGATCGCGCGCTCCCGGACCGCGGCGATGAGCCGATCCATCGGCTCCCCACCCCGCGCGACACCGAGCAACGCCTGGTCACGCAGGCCGATCGCGGTGAGGGCGGCCTGCGCCAGCTCACCTCCGGCCTGTACCGAAGCCAGCTCGACCAGCCACGCCCCGTCCGGCAGCTCGGTGAGCATCGTCCGCGCGGTCTCCGTGGCCAGCCTTGTCTTGCCGGAGCCGCCGGGCCCCGTCAAGGTGACCAGCCGGTGCTTGACGGCCAGAGCGGCGACCGCGGAGATGTCACCGTCCTCGCCGACGAAACTCGTCAGCTCGGCGCGCAGGTTCGTCCTGCGGTTCTCCGCCCGCTCGCCCAGCTCGCCACGCAGCAACGCGGTGTGCAGCGCGGAGAGCTCGGCCGACGGATCGACGCCCAACTCCTCGGCGAGCAGCTCGCGGGTCCGCTGGTACACGGTCAACGCCTCGGTCCCACGCCCGTCCTCGGCGAGCGCCCGCATCAGGGCCGCCACGAACCCCTCCCGCAGCGGGTACGTGGCGACCAGCTCGGTCAGCTCGGAGACCAGTTCCGAGCCACGGCCGAGACGGACATCCGCATCCACCCGGTCCACGAGCGCGGTGACGTAGAGCTCGTCGAGACGCGTGACCACGGCGTCGAACGCGTCGCTGCCCCGCAGTGCGATGTCGGCCATGGCCGTGCCGCGCCACAATGCCAGGGCCGAGCGCAGCAGATCGGCCCGCGCCGCCGGCTCCGCGGCACGGGCCTGACCGACCAGGTGCTCGAATCGCCACGCGTCCACGGCCTCAGGAGCCACGGCCAGCCGGTACCCGCCGGAATCCGCCTCGATCACACCGTCCGGCAGCACCCTGCGCAGCCTGGACACCAACGCCTGCAAGGCGTTCACTTCGTCCGCGGGCGGCTGTTGCCCCCAGATCCAGTCCACCAGCCTCGCCCGCGTGACGACCCGGCCGGGTTCGAGGGCGAGTGCGGCGAGCAGCGCGCGCAGCCGAATCCCGGGAACCTCCACCAGGGCCCCGTCACGGTTGCGGACCTCGAACGGTCCGAGCAATTCGACTCGCACATCGGTCATTATGGCCGAACCGTGGCGACACCGACGGGTGCCGTCACAGGGGCCACTTGTGGGGGACGATCCGCTGCCTCATCCACGATCAGCCGTCGCGGACCGGAGGCGGGGCTGGTCACCCTCTCAGGGCGCCAAGGGATGGCGCTAAGGTGAAGGAAGGTGAGGGCACCACGCCGGCGACAGTGCAACGGGTGCCCTGCGGTGGCGGACGCGCCGCACTCGAACCGCGTTGCTCCGCATCCGCTGACGGTCTCCGCCCGTGACAGCTCGCGCCCGCATCCGCAGGGCAGGTCGCGCGTCGGGAGGGGTATGCGTCCGGATCAGGTGAGGTTCGTGGCAGATGCCGATGCGGCCCGGCGCCGGGAACTGCGTCGCGCGCACCGTCGTGTGCTGGCGGTCATCGCGGCGGGGGGCGCGATCGGCGCGGGCGCCCGCTACGGGGCGGCTCTGCTGTGGCCGACCTCTGCCACCTCCTTCCCGTGGACCACGCTGGGCGTCAACGCCTCCGGGTGCCTGCTGATCGGGGTCTTCCTGGTGGCTCTGACCGAGGCGTGGGCGGCGCCGATGTGGGTGCGGCCGTTCTTCGCCACTGGCGTGCTGGGTGGGTTCACGACCTTCTCCACGTACTGCGCGGACATCGAACGCCTGGTAACGGCCGACCGGGCGGGCCTGGCGCTGGCCTACCTGGCGGCCACCGTGGTCGCGGCCCTGGTCGCGGTGACGGCCGGTGCGTGGGCCACCCGCCGGCTGCTGAGGCTGAAGACGGTAAGGGGCGGGCGATGACGCTGTCCGGACGGGCCCTGCGGCTGACGATCTTCGTCGACGACACAGACACCTGGCGCCACCATCCCATGTTCACCGAGATCGTGCATCGTGCCCACGCCGCCGGTCTGGCCGGGGCGTCGGTGTTCCGCGGCATGGAGGGCTTCGGCGCAGGCCACGTCGTGCACACCACTCGACTGCTGTCGATGGCCGACGACCTGCCGGTCGCCGTGGTCATCGTCGACGCCGAAGAGAAGATCCGCGGCTTCCTGCCCCAATTGGAGGAACTGCGCATCGAGGGCTTGATCGTCCTGGAGCCGGTCGAGGTCGTGCACTACCAAGGCCGGCAGGCGACGGCATGAACTGGCTGCTGGTGCTGCTCGGCGGCGCGGTCGGTGCGCCGTTGCGGTATCTGATCGACCGGGCCGTGCAGGCCCGTCATGACACTGTTTTCCCCTGGGGCACCTTCGCCGCCAACATGATCGGCTCACTGGTCCTGGGCGCGCTCACCGGCGCGGTGCTGGCGGGGGCGGCGGGCGGTGACGTGCGGCTGTTGGTGGGCACCGGCTTCTGCGGGGCGCTGACCACGTACTCGACGTTCTCGTACGAGACTCTGAGACTGGCCGAGACGGGCGCACGCCTTCTCGCAGCCGCCAATGTCGTCGCCTCGGTCGTCGCCGGTCTTGGCGCGGTGTACATCGGTCTCGTGATCGCTCAGGCGGCCTTGGGATGAATTCCGCCGATCGTGGAGCATCAAACTTCTGGCAAGTCCCGGCGTCCGCCCGGAAATCGTCGGCCGCCGTCTTAAAGATACGGCCATCTTTCACGGGTGCCTGATACGGCGTCGCGTCCAAAGGCCTTGTTCGGCGGCCCTTTTTCTGTCGCGGGCGCCCGGATGCCCATCTTGACATGATGATTGCGGGAGGCGTTGCCTGAAGACATGGGTCATATCGCCGCAGATCAGGATGAGGGCGGTGCTGTGGCGCGGAACAAGGCTCAGATCTCTCGCGGGGATGCCAATGGCGACCTATGAGTACCGGTGTGTGGGCTGCGGACCATTCGAGGTGCGCTTGCCCATAGGGACGGCTGAGGCCGTTCGCGACTGCCCGGTGTGCGGCTCTTCGGCTCGACGCCATTTCACCGCGCCGAGCCTCACCCGCGTGCCCCCGGCGATGTCCGCCGCACTCACCCGCGAGCAGAAGAGCCAGGAAGTACCCGAGGTGGTCACGAGCGTGCCTTCAGAGCGGCGGCGGCAGAAACCGCCGCATCCGGCGCTGTCACGCCTGCCTCGGTCCTGATCAACATAACATCGCGTTCGCGGGCGGCCGGACCGGCCACGCATCATGCCTCCGCGCGACAACCCGAGGGTTCTCGGATACGGCCACGGTGACCGTTGCACCGCAGGCACGTTCCCGGCCCGTGGCGCTCCGTGAGCCGTACCGCCCACCCTGGGCATGAGGAGGTGCGTCGTTGATGGGAGCCGTCGGACTGCTGTACGTGGGCGCGGTGCTCTTCCTTAACGGTTTGATGCTCCTGGGAAAGGTCGAAGCCCGCGCGGCCGGGATCTTCAATCTCTTCGTGGGAGCCTTGCAGGTGATCACTCCCACAGTGCTGATCATCACTAATCTCGACGACACGGCCGTGCTCCTGGGCGCGTCGGGGATCTACCTGTTCGGGTTCACCTATCTCTATGTGGGGATCAATCTGCTCGGCGGCTTCGACACGACCGGGGTGGGTTACTTCTCGCTTTTCGTCGCCATCATGGCGCTCGGATACTCCTACGCCAACTTCACGATTCTCGGCGACCCCGCCTTCGGAGTCATCTGGCTGTACTGGTCCTTCCTGTGGGGACTGTTCTTCGTGCTGCTGGGTCTGAAGCGCACGCAGATCACCAGGTACACGGGCTGGGTCACGGCGATCGAGGGCTGGGTGACGGCGGCGATTCCGGCATTCATGATCCTCTCCGGGTTCTGGCGCAACACCGACCTCCTCGCGACCATCCTGGCGGTGTTCGGCGTGGTGGTGTTCATCGCGCTGTGGCCGCTCACGCGGAGGAGGGAGCCCGCCGGCACGACGCCGAGCGAGAGCGGAGAGCCCACGAGGGCCGGAGATCGTACGCATCGCCCCCGTTGGACCTGACGGAGCCGGCCGAACTGGAGAAGAGGTGAGGTGAAACGGTTCTCTCGAAAGGAGTCATTTACCAGAGAAGGGTATTGTCATGCCGAAAGTGGTATTCAGCATCGACCAGTCGAAGTCGATGCGCGACCAGGCGACTCCAGGGCACAACCGCTGGCACCCGGACATTCCCGTGGCGGAAATGGTGCGACCCGGAGACGAATTCCGCGTCGAGTGCCGCGAATGGACGGACGCCCAGATAGGCAACAACGATTCGGCGAACGACGTACGGGACGTCGACCTGAGCGTCGCGCACGTGCTGAGCGGGCCCATCGGGGTGGAGGGCGCCGAGCCCGGAGACCTCCTCATCGTCGACATCCTCGACCTGGGACCCGTTCCACAGCAGGTCGGAGAGGCACCCGGAGAGGGATGGGGATACACCGGCGTCTTCGCCAAGGAGAACGGCGGCGGGTTCCTGACCGACTACTTCCCTGAGTCGTACAAGGCCATCTGGGATTTCCACGGCCAGGTCGCCACCTCGCGGCACCTGCCCGGAGTCAGGTACACCGGCATCACCCACCCCGGCCTGTTCGGCACCGCGCCGTCGGCCGAGCTGCTCAGCTCCTGGAACCGCAGGGAACAGGCGCTCATCGACACCGACCCGCAACGTGTTCCGCCGCTCGGCCTGCCACCGCTGACGGACAACACCATCGCCGGCACTGCGAGCGGCGAGGTGGCGGAGCGGATCGCCGCAGAGGGAGCCCGAACCGTGCCCGCAAGGGAGAACGGCGGCAATCACGACATCAAGAACTTCACCCGCGGCTCCCGGGTCTTCTACCCGGTCCACGTCAACGACGCCAAGCTCTCCGGAGGTGACCTGCACTTCAGCCAGGGTGACGGAGAGATCACCTTCTGCGGCGCGATCGAGATGGGCGGCTACATCGACTTCCACGTCGACCTGATCAAGGGCGGCATGGAGAAGTACGGCGTGACCACCAATCCGATCTTCATGCCGGGCAACGTCGAGCCGCGCTACTCCGAGTTCCTCACGTTCATCGGGATCTCGGTCGACCACGACACCGACACCAACTACTACCTCGACGCGACGGTGGCCTACCGCAGGGCCTGCCTCAACGCCGTGGAGTACCTCAAGAGGTGGGGCTACAGCGGCGAGCAGGCATACCTGCTCCTCGGCTCGGCGCCCATCGAAGGGCGGGTCAGCGGGATCGTCGACATCCCGAACGCATGCTGCTCGCTCTACCTGCCCACCGCGATCTTCGACTTCGACGTACGTCCGAACAAGGAGGGACCTGTCAGCCAGGACCGCGGCCAGTGCGCCGTGACGCGCTGACAGCAGGGCGGCAGAGGTGGCCGGGGCGCACGCCCCGGCCATCTCTGCCGCCCTGAACCATCTTTCGGCAAAATCTTCAGAAAGCTTTCCGCCTTCCGCGCATGAGCGACTCGCCGCTCCCACCTTCGTTTCCCAAGTGCGGGGCGGGCAGCGCGGTGCGCGGAGACGCCAATAGGGGCTTTGCCCTCATGGCTTACGACTTCGCCAACCGTCAAATCGGCATATAAGGTACGAAAACCCCGTAAAGCGCCCGTTGTCCTCTGGCGTAGCCGTGAACGCCGACGTGCATGAAGGAGCCGGCGCGGCGCCAGGACCGGTGTGAACCCCCAGCGCTCGAAAGGTTGATCAATGCACAACGACGCCGTGTGGGTCCGAGGCGTGACAGGCATACAACTGCACCACACCACAGACCTCCAGGACGCTGTCCGATTCCTGAGCAACGCAGTGATGGCACTCCGGGCAGCGCACGTGCGAACCGGCGACGCTCAGTATTCCGATCTCGCCGCTCAGCTGAGGACCATGGCGGCGGAGGCGCGGACCCTGGAAAGCCAGGCTCGCGCCCGCATGCAGGGACTGCAATCGTCGGACCCCGCGCAGTTCGTCCGATGTCGCGAGGGGCACGAGCCGTGGCCCGACGAGATCCAGCCAGGGTTCGTTCCGCGCCACACCTGTCAGGACCAGTGCCTGTACCACGACCATGACGTGCTCGACGCCATCATGCAGTGCACCTGCGGGCAGCCTCCGTGCCGGGCATGCGCGATCGGCGGCAAGCCCTGACAACGCTCGGCGTTCCGGCGCGGATGCCGCGGGGGCTGCTGCCCTTGTCGGCCACCACGTGACCCGGACGGGTGCGTGCATGTCCATGCCGCCCTGCGATCTGGACAGCCATGCCCGCTCGCGACTCAGGAGCCGAGCGCGTGCCCCGTCGTCGCGTCGATGTGGCCGGCGATCTCGTCGTGGCGGTCGCCGACCGACGACGTGCCGGTGGGCTCGAACATGAGGATCGTGGCCCCGTGGGGAGCCGACGGTCTGTGCTCCGTGCCCCGGGGGACGGTGAAGACCGATCCCCGGGGGAGCCGGACCGTGCGTTCCCCGGCCGGCTCGCGCAAGGAGATGAGGAGCTCCCCGTCGAGCACCAGGAAGAACTCGTCGGTGTCGTCGTGGGCGTGCCAGATGTGCTCGCCCTCGACCTTGGCGACGCGCACGTCGTAGTCGTTGACGCGCGTGACGATGCGGGGGCTCCACAGGGCGTCGAACGAGGCAAGGGCGCTGCTCAGGGCGATGGGTTCGGTGCTCATGGGGACATCCTGGTCGTTTGTCCAGGTCCGGCGTGAGTGCTAGGAATCGCACATGGCGCAAGAATCCTCGCAACCCGTTCACCAGGGGCGCCCGCACCGCGTCGTCGTGATCGTGGACGAGAACTCCAACCCGTTCGAGCTCGGCTGCGCGACCGAGGTCTTCGGCCTGCGCCGGCCCGAGATCGGGCGTGACCTGTACGACTTCCGCCTGTGCTCTCCCGAGCCGCGCACGCTGATGCGGGACGGGTTCTTCACGCTCACGGGTGTCGCCGGCCTGGACGCGGCCGAGTCGGCGGACACGTTGATCGTGCCCAACCGTCCCGACGTCGAGGTGCCCCGCCGCCCCGCCGTGCTCGAGGCCATCCGGCGGGCGCACGAGCGCGGCGCACGTCTCGTCGGTCTCTGCAGCGGCGCCTTCACCTTGGCGGAGGCCGGCGTGCTGGACGGGCGGCGGGCGACCGCGCACTGGCAGTGGGCGGATTCCTTCCGGGGCCGCTTCCCTTCCGTCCGGCTGGAAACGGACGTGCTGTTCGTGGACGACGGTGACATTCTCACGGCCGCGGGGAGCGCGGCCGCGCTCGATCTCGGCCTGTACATCGTCGGCCGCGACCATGGCGCGGAGATCGCCAACTCCGTGAGCAGGCGGCTCGTCTTCGCCGCGCACCGCGACGGCGGGCAGCGGCAGTTCGTGGAGCGGCCCGTGCCGGAGGTGCCGGACGAATCCCTGGCGCCCGTCCTGGCCTGGGCCCAGGAACGGCTGGACGCCCCGCTCACGGTGTCCGATCTCGCGGCGCGCGCTTCGGTCAGCCCGGCGACCCTGCATCGCCGCTTCCAGTCGCAGCTGGGCACCACACCGCTGGCGTGGCTCACGGGGGAACGGCTCGCCCAGGCGTGCCGGCTGATCGAGCGCGGCGAGTCCCGCTTCGAGCTGGTCGCACGGCACAGCGGGCTGGGCACCGCAGCCAATCTGCGCGGGCTGATGCGTCGCAAGACCGGGCTCACGCCCCTGGAGTACCGGCGCCGTTTCGGACCGGGGCAGGGCCGGTGACCGGTCTGCTCATCCGGTGACGGCCGTACCCGGGCAGGTCGAGCATGGGCAGGTGCCCGCCGGCGCAGCAGGTGCCGCCGACCACCCGTTGCCCGGCCCGGTCCATCGGCGTCGAGGCGGCCATCCCGCCGCGTTCGCCGTGGAAGGGGTCTTCGCCGCGACCGTGAGCAGCACGAGGAGCATGCCTCGCGACGCGTGAGGTCATCGGGCCGTTGTCCGTCTCACCGTCCGTCTCCCGTCCAGATGCCGGAAGTCCCCTAGCGCGATCTACGCCGCCGCCTCATACCCCCACTCTTGCGCCGGCTGCTCGGTCTTGCAAACCCCCCGGGGGTATGTTAACTTCCACGGCGAGAGATACCCCCCCTGGGTATAGCGAGGAGGGCGACATGTGCACGGCATGTGCGTGCGGGACCGAACAGGCCGCGGCGGCGACCGCCACCACGGACAGCGGCGACCAGAGCGTCTACTCGGTGAGCGGCATGACCTGCGGCCACTGCGTCTCGTCGGTCTCGGCTGAGATCGGCAAGGTGGACGGCGTCGCCGGCGTTGCCGTCGAGCTGTCCACCGGCACGGTCACCGTCACCGGCACGGGATTCTCCGGCGAGGAGATCCGCGCCGCGGTCGAGCGTGCCGGTTACCGGCTGGCCGGGACCGCGTCCTGAAGATCGGGCCCTGAGAAAGCGAGCGGTGGGCGTGCACTGGCATGCACGCCCACCGGCGGGTCCGGTCCGATTCGACCATCACCCAGACCCCAACATCGCATCGTACGGTGCGAGGAATCAGGAGTACGGCAATGAACGCCGTCAATCCCCGCAGGTGGTGGGCACTGATCGTGCTCGCCGCCGCACAGTTCATGGTCATCATGGACACCTCGATCATCGGCGTCGCGCTGCCGGAGATGCAGCGTGACCTCGGCTTCACCCAGGGCGGTCTCCAGTGGGTGTTCAACGCCTACGTGATCGCGTTCGGTGGTCTGTTGCTGCTCGGCGGCCGGCTGTCGGACCTGCTCGGCGCCCGCAAGATCTTCGCCGCGGGCTGGATCGTCCTGGTCGCCGGCTCCGTGGTCGCCGCGGCCGCCGGAAGCGCCTGGGTGGAGATCCTCGGGCGGGCCGTCCAGGGCGTCGGCGGGGCGCTCATCGCGCCCGCCGCGATGACGCTGCTCATGATGCTCTTCGGCCACGACTCCCGTGAGCTCGGCAAGGCCATGGCGCTGTACGGCGCGGCCGCGCCCGCCGGGGGCACCGCCGGGGTGTTCCTCGGCGGCGTCGTCACCGAGTACCTGAGCTGGCCGTGGGTGTTCATCCTCTACGTCCCCATCGGCCTGGCGACCCTGGCGGCGGTGCCCGCGCTGCTTCCCGCCGTTCAGGGCAGGCGTGGCTCGGTCGACGTGCTCGGGGCCGTCGCGGTCACCGCGGGCATCGCCCTGGCCGTGTTCGCCATCGTCCAGGCTCCGGAGCAGGGCTGGGGCTCGCCCGTCACCCTGCTGGAGCTCGCCGGCGCGGCCGTGCTGCTCGCGGCGTTCCTGATCGTCCAGCGGACGGTCAGGCAGCCGATCATGCCGCTCGGCATCTGGCGCACCCCTGGCCTGGCCACCGCCAACCTCGCGATGGCGCTGCTCGGGGCCGCATGGATCCCGATGTGGTATTTCCTCAACCTCTACCTGCAGCAGGTCCTCGGCTACGGGGCCTTCCCCAGCGGCGCCGCGCTGCTGCCGATGACGGTCGCCATCATGATCTTCATGATCGCCGTCACCCCGCGGCTGCTCGGCCGCCTCGGGGCCAAGCCGCTCATCGTGCTCGGCCTGCTCGTGCTGGCGGCGGGCGTCGGGGCGCTCTCGCTGGTCCGGCCGGACGGCGCCTTCGCCGTCGACGTGCTGCCGGCCTCGCTGGTCGCCGCCGTGGGCATGTCCCTGGCCTACATCCCGGCGATGATGGCGGCCATGTCGGGGGTGCGCCCGGAGGAGAGCGGGCTGGCCTCGGGCATCGTCAACACCACCTACAACGTGGGATCGGCGCTCGGCCTGGCGGTCATGACCGCCGTCGCCACCTCCCAGGGCGCCGCCGAGCTGGGGAGCCTGCCCAGGCTCACCGACGGCTTCCAGGCCGCCTTCGTCGGGGCCGCCGTGGTGGCGGCCGTCGGCGGCCTGCTCGTCCTCGTCCTCATGCGCCGGCCCAAGCCGGCCGCCGCGGCGGCCGCCCAGCCGGACGCTCAGCCCCTCAAGTCCTGATCCGGCACCGGACCGCGTGGAGGCGGACACGCCTCCACGCGGAATCTCCGCGTTCCACGGGGGATACGGGAGCGGGTGCGGTTTTCGCCGGCAGGCCTGCGGTAAGCAGTCGTTCATGAAGAGATCGATCGTGCGCGCGCGGAGGCGGGCGGCGATGCGGAAAGGGGGCAGCGGCGCAGGCCGCGAGCGGTGGACGACCGAGATGCGGACGAAGGTGGGTGCCGTGGACCGGGCCGTGTTCGACGCCGTCGCGGGGACGCCGACGCCCGGCCTGGACCGGCTGCTGGTGGGCGCGTCCAACGCGGCCGACCACTCACGGCTCTGGCTGCTGACCGCGGCCGTGCTGGCGGTCCTGGGAGGCGGGCCGGGCCGGCGGGCGGCCCGTCAGGGGGTGCTGGCCATCGGGGTGGCGTCGGCGTTGACGCATCTGTGTCTCAAGCCGCTGGCCGGGCGTGGGCGGCCGGCTCCGGCGGATCACCGTCCGGCGCTGCTCTCGCGATGGGTACGGCGTCCGACGTCGACGTCGTTCCCCTCGGGGCATGCCGCGTCCGCGTTCGCCTTCGCCTCCGCCCTGGGGGTGGCCGAGCCGGTCGTCCGGGTCCCGGTGCTGGCGGCGGCCGTGGCCGTCGCCTATTCACGGGTGCACACAGGCGTGCACCACCTCTCCGACGTCGTGGCCGGTGCCGCCGTCGGGAGCCTGTGCGGTTGGGGCGTCCGGCGGCTGGCAGGCCGCCCGGCTCCCTCGGTGCGAGCGCGGTGAGCCCGTCGCCTCCGACGGGCAGGACAACAAAGGCGGACCAGACGGGGCCGCGGAAGGAGAACGACATGCCGGTGCAGCTGAACCACACCATCGTGCACGCGACTGACCGGGAGGAGACCGCCCGGTTCCTCACCGACCTCCTGGGGCTGCCGCCCGCCTCCCTCTTCGGCCCCTTCCGCGTCGTGGACATGGCCAACGGCATCTCCCTCGACGTCGCCCAGGCCGAAACCGTTCATCCGCAGCACTACGCGTTCCTCGTGACCGAGGAGGAGTTCGACGAGATCTGGAGCCGGATCAAGGAGCGCGGGCTGCAGTTCTGGGCCGACCCGTTCCATCGCGAGCCGGGACGGATCAACACCAACGACGGCGGCCGTGGCCTGTACTGGTCCGACCCCGACGGCCACAGCCTGGAGATCATCACCCGTCCCTACGGCTCCGGCGGGTCATCCTGACCGGCACGGTTCGCGTTCGACCGCACGCGGTTCGACGAGTTCCAACGCCGCGCGGTCCCTTTTGGGGGATTTTTCCTGGGCCATCGCTTGCCTGGCAGGGGTGCGGGTAGGGACGGCCACGGCCGAAGGGGGGGTGGCGATGACGGCGCACGCAGGCGAGAAGGCACAGAAGAGCGGTGTGTTCCACTGCGCCACATGCGGGGAGAAGGTGTCGGTGAAGGGGGGCGACAAGATCCCGAAGTGCCCGAAGGGTCACACCGAGTTCGACACCCGTACTCACGAGCCCGGCAACAAGTGAGGTCGGGGAGCGGTGGAGCGGCGTGCCCAGGCGGGCGGGCCTGACCGGACGACACCGGCAGGGCCTAGAGGGAGGCGGCGCGCGCCAGCACGTCGCGAACGAGGCCGACCACCTCGTCGGGGGTGAACTCCATGGCGTTCTCGCCGACGCTGACCTCGAAGGCGCATCGGCCGGGCTCGGACGCCGAACGTACCCGGCCGACCTGCTCGCACAGTTCGTCCCAGTCGGGCAGCAGGCCGCCGAGGTCGCGCTGCGGCAGTTCCCAGACGACGGCCGCACTATAAGGAAGCAGCAATGAACGGGTCCATGCATGGCGGGCCGGGGGTCAGGGGAGGACGGCGTGCGGGTTGGCCGCGGCGCCTTCCGTGCTGAGCAGCACGAGCACCGAGGCGGGGCCCAGGCCCAGGGCCGCACGACGCCCACCGCCGTCACCGTCGTCGGTGAGGGCGGCTCGGACGCCGGCGAGTGAGGCGGCGCCACAGGGGCCGGAGGAGATGCCGAGCGCGGCCAGGTCGCCGGCCGCGCGGGCGCTGTCGGCGTCGGTGACGGCGACGGCGGCGTCCAGGCCGCCCCGCAGGTACGGCCAGGCGATGCTGGACGGGGTGCCGCAGTTCAGGCCCGCCATGGTCGTCTCGCCGGTGACGACGGAGACCGGCTCCCCGCGCGTGAGACTGTGCAGGACGCAGGCGGCGGTCTCGGGCTCCACCGCCAGCAGCGCCGGGGCGTGTCCCCCCGGACGGCTGCGGTAGTGGGTGACGACGGCCTGGGCGAGCGAGCCCACGCCCACGGGTACGGCGACCAGGTCCGGGCGCGCGACTCCGGCGGCGGCGAGCTGGGTGTCGATCTCCGCGAGGAGCGTGGAGTAGCCCTCGACGATCCAGCCGGGGACCCGCTCGTAGCCGGGCCAGGCGGTGTCCTGGACGAGGAGCGCCCCGGGGGCGGCGGCGGTCTCGGCCGCCAGGCGCACGGCCTCGTCGTACGGCCCGGCGACCCGGGTGAGCTCGGCCCGCTCCGCGGCGATGGCCGCCGCGGCCTCCGGGTGAACGCCCTGGGGGACGAAGACGTGGGCCCGCTGGCCCATGAGCCGAGCCATGCGCGCCACGGCGCGGCCGTGGTTGCCGTCGGTGGCGGTCACGAGGGTGACCGGGCCGGCCGGGGCGCCGCCGTCCGCCGCCGCCCGCTCCGCGAGGGCCCGGTGCACCGCCCACGACGCGCCGAGCGCCTTGAACGCGGGCAGCCCCAGCCGGGACGACTCGTCCTTGACGAACACCCGCCCGACTCCCAGCTCGGCGGCGAGCGCGGGGAGCTCGGCCAGTGGCGTGGGGGCGTAGCCGGGCAGCGCCGCGTGGAAGTCGCGCACCTCGGCGGGTGCGGGCGCGCAGCGCCACGTCCGGGCGGCGGGCCGGGAGAACCACGCCGGCGTACGTCCGGAAGAAGCGCCGGGGGAGGAAGGACGGGGGGAAGGGGAGCTGTTGTGCACGTGACCAGCCTGTCGGCACACCGGGCCGTCGGTCCAGCGCCCGAGGTCAGCCCGCGTCAGGCGTCGCGAAGGTCACTTCGGCCGTGCCGACCGTCTCGCCGCGGCGGCCCGGCACCCTTGCCCACTGCCAGTAGAGGTTGGTGTGCGCGATCACCTTGTCCGGGGCCGGCGCGCCGTACTCGCTGAGGTCCTCCGTCGTGTGCGCGTCGCCGACCAGCGTCACGTCGTATCCGCGGACGAAGGCCCCGTGGATCGTGGAGCGGATGCACTCGTCGGTCTGGGCGCCCGTGACGACGAGCCGGCCCACCCCGCGCCCGGCGAGCACCGCCTCCAGCTCCGTGCCCTCGAACGCGTCCGCGTAGCTCTTGTGGACCAGCGGCTCCGGGTCGAGACGGACCAGCTCCGGCACGTACTGCCAGCTCTCGCTGTCGCGCTTGATGTTGTCGTCGGAGTGCTGCACCCAGACCACGGGCACGTCCTCCGCCCTGGCCCTGTCGACCAGCGCGCCGATGTTCGCGATCACGCGGTCGCGGTCGTGGGTGCCGGCCATCACCCCGTTCTGCACGTCGATGACCAGCAGTGCCGTGCTCGGGCGATCAGGCAGGGTCGTCATGGGGCCTCCTGTTTCTCGTCGCGGGTCCCGCGTCGCCCCACACTAGGCCCGGCCACCGACAACAGCGGGCCGCGGCCCCGCGCCCGCACCGGCGCGCCGGCCTCGGCCAGCTCCCGGACCACTTCGGCGCCCACGTTGACCGTGGCGCCCGATACCAGGATCATTTCCCGTTCCTCCGGAGTGAGGATCACCAGGGCAGGGGACGGCCGTCGCGGAAGAAGCCGCCGGTGGGCCCGTTGTCGGGCAGGGTGGCGGCCCACACCACTCCGGCGGCGCCGTCGGCGACCGGACGCCCGCCGGCGCCGCCCATGTCGGTGGCGACCCAGCCCGGGCAGACCGCGTTGACGAGGATCCCGTCGGCGCGCAGCTCGGCGGCGAGCATGCGGGTCAGGGCGTTGAGCGCCACCTTGGTGGTGGTGTACGCGGGTGTGCCGCCGCCCATGCCGGTCAGCGAGGCGGCCTCGCTGGAGACGTTGACCACCCGCGCGTGCCCGCCGGCGCGCAGCAGCGGCAGGAACGCCTGGACCATCCGCCACGGCCCGTACAGGTTGGTCTCGGCCGCCTCCCGCACCACCTCCAGGTCGGCGTTCTCGGCGCGCTGCCAGGTGTCGTAGGCGATGGCGGCGTTGTTGACCAGCGCGTCCAGGCGCCCGAACCGCTCGGCGACCGCCTCGGCCGCCCGTGCGACGCTCTCGTCGGAGGTGACGTCCAGCAGAAGGGGGTGCACGTCGGGGCCGAGCTCGGCGGCCGCGGCGGTGGCCGGCTCCAGGGAACGGGCGGTGAGCACGACGGTGTGGCCGGCCGCGGCGAGCTGGCGGCACACCTCCCGCCCGATGCCCCGGTTCGCGCCCGTGACCAGTGCGATCATCACCGGCTCCCCTCGATGACCTTCGGCCCGGCCCTGTGCCGGACGTGGTCATCCTGGGGCAGGGGGTTTCGGATGTCCAATAGCCGAGGCGACAACCGCCGGTCGCCTCTCGCCGGGTCATGAGCGGGGTGCCGGGCGCGGCCCACCCTGATCTGATTCGGGGCGCGGAGGCATAGATTGTCGTCCCGGGTGCGTCCTTGCCTGGTGACATCGCGAGGAGGACGGGTGGATCCAGGATTTGAGGCGGACTTCCGGCAGTTCGTCGTCGAGCGGTCGGCGGCGTTGTTCCGTACCGCGTACCTGCTGACCGGCGACCGGCACGCGGCCGAGGACCTGGTGCAGTCGGCCCTGGCCAAGACGGCCGCGCGGTGGAGGGGACTACGGGACCGCGGGGCCATCGAGGGGTACGTCCGGCGCGCCATGTACCACGAGCAGGTGAGCTGGTGGCGGCGCCGCTCCCGGGTCACGGAGGTCTCCACCGGGTGGCTGCCCGACCAGGCCGGCGGCGAGCACGCCGACGTCGTGGACCTGCGCCTGGTGATGCGCGCGGCGCTGGCAAGGCTCACGCCCCGCCAGCGCACCATGCTCGTGCTGCGCTACTTCGAGGACCTGTCGGAGACCGAGATCGCCCGGCTGCTCGGGGTCAGGGTCGGGTCCGTGCGCAGCCAGATCTACCGGTCACTGGAGCGCCTGAAGCAGGCGGCGCCCGAACTGAGTGCTGTGAGGGAGTTCGGATGAAGATCGAGGATGTGCTGCGCGACACTCTGGCCGACATGGCGCACGAGGAGCCACCGCCTCCGGCGGAACGGTTCCTCCGGGCGGCGGCACCGAATCCGGGGCCGCGTGGGATGCGGCCGGCGGCGCGCACGCCACGTGGGATGGCGCTGGCGGCCGCGGCGGCCGTCGTGGTGCTGGCGACGGGGACGGTGGTGGGGGTGCAGGGGCTGTCCGGTGAGCGGCCGGCCCCGGCCGTCCCCACCGGGCCCGCGACGCGCCCCTCGGGCGATGTCGCCGCGAGCGCCGAGCGCGAACCGGGCGGCGCCGTCGTGGTCATGAAGGACGGGCTCCGGCTCGCCGACGTGCTGCCGAAGCTCGCGAAGGCGAGCGGCAGACCGCTGGAGGAGTTCGAGCGCGCGGCGAGGAAGGGCGCGGCGCTCGGCCTGCCCGCCTACGCGAACGGCTCCCTGGAGGGGTTCGCCTTCCCCGGCACCTACCGGATCTCGCCGGGGTCGAGTGCCGAGGAGGTCCTCGCCTCGATGGTGACGCGCTTCAACCGGACCGCCGACGACGTCCATCTGGAGGACGCCGCCCGCCGCGCCGGCCGTACCCCCCGGGAGATCATGATCACCGCCAGCATCGTGCAGGCGGAGGCGTCCCGCGCGGCCGACATGCCGAAGATCGCACGGGTGATCTACAACCGCCTGGACCACAGGCCGCCGATGAAGCTCCATGTGGACAGCCCGCTCCTGTACGCCCTGGGCAAGTACGGCGTCCACGCCACGACGGATCAGCTCAGGAGCCCGTCGAGGTACAACACCTACCGCTTCCCCGGCCTGCCGCCCGGCCCCATCGGCAACCCGGGCCGGGACGCCGTCGAGGCGGCGCTGCACCCGGCCACCGGCTCGTGGCTGTACTACGTGGCGGTCGACCCGGCGACGGGCGAGACCCGGTTCCTGGGCTCCGACGCGGAATACCGGCGGCTGCTCGACGACCTGGTGCGCAAGCGCAACGGCGCGTCGTGATGACCCTGGCGGGCCGTCAGCCCGCCAGGGTCTTCCGCAGGACCTCCGCGAACGGCTCCGGGTGGGTGACGAAGCCGCCGTGCTCGCCCGGGAACTCCACCGGCGGCGTGCCGAGCAGCTCCGCCAGCGCCGTGGAGGTCGGGTACGTGAGCAGCCTGCGCGACTCCGCGCCGATGCCGACCACGACCCGGCCGGGCCCGGCCTTCAGGGCGGCCACGTCGGGGACGTACCGGGTGGTGCCGCGCAGCTCGTGCAGGAAGAAGCGGGCGCTGTCGGCGAGGTCCTGCTCGGAGAACTCGCCCTGCGGCGGGGCCGCGCCGTCCACGTCGAACCCCGAGGTGGTCATGAACTTCATCCACGCCGCCCCGTGCCCCTCCCGCCGGAACGTCTCCACGATGTCGTCCACCACGGCGCGCCGCTCGGCCGCGTCCGGCAGCAGCTCCAGCAGGGGAGGCTCGTGCGCCACGAGCGTCCGCACGCGGCCGGGATGCCGGGCGGCCACCGCCAGCCCCGTCACCGCGCCGCCGCTGCTGCCGAACAGGTCGGCCGTGTCGGCGCCGAGGTGGTCCAGCAGGGCGGCGACGTCGTCGGCGCGCAGGTCGGGGGTCGAGTCCTGCGCGGGGTCGTCGAGGACGCTGCCCGCGATGCCGCGCGGGTCGTGGGTGACGACGGTGTGGTCGCCCGCGAGGGCCTCCGCCAGCGGCGTGAAGGCGGCGGCGGACATCGGGGCGCCGAAGACGAGCAGCACGGGGCCGGCGCCGCGCACCTCGTAGCGCAGGCGCGCGCCGGGGACGCGGAGGGTGTGGGTGGTGGTCATGGCCGGTGAGTCCTTCCCTGGGGTGATGGTCCTTACGGAAGTGGGACTCCGCCGCCGGGCCGGATTCGTCGGTCCTGGGGCGGGATTTTTTCGCCGACGGACCCGGGGGTGTGAGGGCGCGCTCCGGTGGTAAGCCATCAACGGAGCGATAAACCGGACGTAAGGGGACGATATGGCCGAGCGGCTGACCGTTGACGAGATCGACACCGCGCTGGCGGCCCTGCAGGGGTGGCGGTACGAGGACGACGCGCTGCTCAAGGACGTGCCGATCACGCCCGACAGTTACGGCTGGCTGAGCGAGGCGGTGATGAACGAGGCCAACGCGCTCGACCACCATCCGGAGATCGAGCGCACCGGCGACGGTGTCCGGTTCCGGCTGTGGACGCACAGCTCGGGCGGAGTGACGGAGAAGGACGTGGAGCTCGCCGCCCGGATCGACCAGGTGCTCAGCGGAGCGGCCCGCGACCGGGGCTGAACGCGGAGCAGACGGGCAGGCGGGGCGGGCCGGGCACGGTCAGGAGACGGCCATCTCGCCGAGCTCGGACCAGTCATCCTGCGGGACGCCGGCGTTGACGATGCGCGGCGTCTCCGCCAGGTGCGGCGGGAGCGTGCGCTGAGCCGCGCGGAAGTGCTCGGACCGCACGTGCGCGGCGCCCGCCTCGTCGTCGCGGAACGCCTCCACCAGGACGTACTCGTGCGGGTCCTCGACACTGCGCGACCAGTCGAACCACAGGCAGCCGGGCTCGGCGCGCGTCGCCCGGGTGAAGTCCGCGGTGATCTCGGGCCAGCGGTCGGCGTGCTCCGGCAGGACGCGGAACTTCGCGGTGATGAAGATCATGATGTCCTCTGGGGGCGTCGGCACTGGTGGACGACACGAGGTTAACCCAGCAGGGCCCGCCCGGTGTCCGAGGACGACCGCGCCACGGGGTCGCAAAGGCAGCAGCGCCCGAAGTCGTAGGGGCGGGCCCACGCGTCCGCGACGCGCGTGTCGGCCCACGGGTCCACCAGCCGGGCGACGACCAGCGCCACCACCGCCTCGGCGCCCGCCCGGTACAGGCCCGAGGCGGCGCTCTGCACGCGGGCCCCGGAGGCGAACAGCGCGTCGAGCAGCAGCACCCGCTCGCCGTCGAGCCGGCCCAGCACCTCGAACGCCCGCTCGTCCGGCACGTGCCGGGCGAGCGCCTCCTCGGCGGCGCGGTCGCCGCCGGGCATGAGAACGGGCCGGTGCAGGTCGCGCAGCCCGGCGACCCACTGGACGACCCGTGGCATGAGGTCGAACGCCTCGACGGGCCGCTCGGCGCCGGCCCCGGGCACCGTGGTGACCAGCGTGAACGGTCCTCCGGCCGGCCTCGTCAGGCAGGGCAGGTGGGCGCGGTGGAAGCGCGCCACGGTGGCGGCCAGCAACGCCGCGCCGGTCGGCTCGCCCGGCGGGGAGCGGCGGCGGGTCACCAGGTCGTACAGCCGCCGGTCGTCACCCGTCCGCGCGCACAGCGAGATGGGCACCACGTGCGGGGTGTGCCGGTGGAGCCCGGTCGTGGCGCGATGGCAGCCCGCGCACAGGTGGGCGGGCGCGTGGGGTCCCGCCGGAGCGGAGTGGCAGACGCGGCAGAGGCCGGGCCGCGCGGCCGGTACGTTCCGGAAGAGGCCGAGGTGCCGCTCGGTCACCGCGCGAGCGTCACCCATGGTCAGCAAGCGCTCGGTTGCCAGGTCACGTCTACCAGAGTGAGCGGCGCACTCGGCTCTCCGTCACTATCCGGGACGACACTGCCCTCTCTCCTGCCGGGGCAGCCCGGCCCTGCGGTCCCGGCCACGGCCGGCGGTCCGGGCGCCGGTCCTGCCCTCGCCCAGCGCCGGCGGCCGCCCGCTCGCGACGGCCTCACCAGGCCAGCCCGGTCAGCGGGTCGTCCCCCTGCCACAGGCACGCGGACGGCAGGTCGAGCGAGGGGACGTCCGACGCCGGCAGGCCCGGAACCGGGGAGCGTGCGCCGGGAGGCGGGCGCAGGTCCACCCGCACCAGCTCGGACGATCCCCCGCTCCCGCACCCCGGGGAGCCGCCCAGGGTCATGCCCTGCGCGGCGCGCACCGCGACCAGCAGGTACCGGCCGGACGGGTCCAGGGTGAACGCGGTGACGCCGCCACGCGGCTCCGTGAACGCCACTCCCGAGGGGCGCTTCGCGGGGGGCTCCAGCAGCAGGAGCCGGCTCCACGGGCCGGGGCCGGGCCCGGCCTCCGCCAGCACCATCCCGCCGGTGCCGGTGCCTGTCCCCGGGGTCGTGAGGGCGGGGCCGTCGGTCAAGGCGTTCAGCACGCGCACGGTCTCGCCGGGCAGCAGGGCCGCGCCGGGCCTGCTCGTGTCGAGCGAGGCGAGACGGGGCGTGCGGGCGCGCGGGGACCGGGCGTGGAACACGAGGGTGTCCGCGTCCCGCCAGTGCAGGCCGAGGGCCGCGTCGCGCGTGCTCCCGTGCGCGCCCGGGGCGGACCACTCACGGAGCAGCCGGCCCGCTCGCCCGTCGGCCGGCCCGGTCACGCCGACGTACGTGGTGCCGATGCTGCCCGTGCTGTCGGACGCGGGGACGACGCGGCTGTAGGCCACGCGCCCGGCAGGGGAGACCGCCAGGTCCGTCACCATCCCGTCGAGGTCGCCGCCGACCTGCTCGCCCAGCCTCGCGCCGTCGTAGCCGTTCAGGCTGACGCGGTGGACGCGCGACACGCGGCCGCCGTAGCCGCCGTCGCCGGGAGTGGTCACCGCCGCCAGATAGCGGCCGGGCCGGGCGTCGCGGGCGATGGCGGTGAACTGGATGAACGGTGCGCCGGGCGCGGGCACTCCGACGGGGAGAGTCCTGCCGGAGAGGTCGACCACGACGAGCCGGTCACCGGAGAGCGCGAGCGCGAGCCGTGGCGTGCCGTCGGCGGCCCGCGGCGGCTCGGCCGGCTCCCCGAACAGCGGCCCGAGCGCGACCACCCCCGCGATCGCCACCACGGCGGCGCCGACGACGGCCGTCAGGATGACGGGCAACTGCGTGTGGGGGCGGCGGGTGGCGGAGAGGCGGGTGGAGGAGAGGCGGGTGGCGGAGAGGGGAGTCAGTGAGGACAACCGGCGTTCCCGAGTCGTGTCCGTCAACGGCCCGGATGATCTTGCCGGTGCCGCCGCCGGGCGTCAACCAGGGGGCCCTCTTCGGCCTGTCCGAAAAGGGTCAGAGGCGGGTGTTGTGGTGGAGGAGGCGCAGGGCGTCGACGGTGGCGTGACCGCGCCACTCCAGCGGGCTCGCCGCCGAGAAGTGGGCGTAGTCGACCGTCCAGCCGCCGTCCTCCTTCTGGCCGGCCGCCAGCCGGTCCAGGTCCGCGTCGATCGCCTCCTTGGTGAGCAGCGTGCGCGAGGGCCCTCCCGGGAGCGGGGAGAAGTCCAGCGGGCTCAGCCGCTCGTCCTCCTTGCCGCCCTCGACCGGCATCGTGCCGTCCGGCGGGACGTGCGGGCGCAGGTGCTCCACCAGCTCCTCGACGCGTCGCGGCCGCGCGGCGTGCGCGGCGTCCAGGAAGCGCACCGCGAAGGCCAGCTCGTACGCGTGCGGCGTCCGGTCGATCGCCTCGATGGCGGCCAGGCAGTACGCGGTGGAGCGCTCCAGCCACGGGTGGGCGGCCACGGCCGGGTCGTGGGCGGCGACGCGGTGGGCGGCCGCCGCCGAGATCGCGGTGATCTGCAGAGAGGAGGTCGCCGGGTCCGCGCCGGCCCACCAGGGCGCGGTGCCGGCGGCGAGCGTGGCGGGCAGGGCGAAGGGCAGTCCGCCGTCCGGCAGCGAGATGGCCTGGAGCCAGTCGCACAGCTCGGCCGCCCGCGGGCTGGTGAGGGGGCCGGCCTCCTCGAACACCGTGAACGCGTGCAGGGCGGTGCCCGGCTGGCTCTCCGGGGAGCGCAGGTCCGGCTCCAGGCCCCAGCCGTAGCCGCCGTCGGCGTTGCGGTAGCCGTCGAGGGCCGACAGCACCGGCGTCGTTTCCGGCGCCGAGCCTCCGGAGGTCCCGGACAGGAGCCCGGTCAGCAGCTGGAAGCGGCGACGGTCCAGGACGCGCGCATGGGTGGCCATGAAGGCCGCGGCCGCGGAGAGGTCGATGCTCATGCCTTCATCCTGCCCACGGAGGAGGGCCCGGGTCTTGTCGGAATCGGACGCCTCGCCGGGGAAAAGATGACATGACGTGTCGGGTTTCGGTGTCAGCCTTGGCGTCATGAAAGAAACGCTGAAGGGGAAGGTCGCGCTGGTCGCCGGTGGGACGAGGGGCGCTGGGCGGGGCATCGCGGTGGAGCTGGGTGCGGCCGGCGCGACCGTGTACGTGACAGGCCGCACGACGCGGAGCGAGCGGTCCGAGTACGACCGGCCGGAGACGATCGAGGAGACCGCGGAGCTGGTGAGCGCGGCCGGCGGCCACGGCATCGCCGTTCAGGTCGACCACCTCGATCACGCCCGGGTCCGCGAGCTGGTCGAGCGGATCGACCGCGAGCAGGGGCGGCTCGACGTGCTGGTGAACGACGTGTGGGGCGGCGAGCGGCTGGCCCAGTGGGAGACGCCGCTGTGGGAGCACGACCTCGACGGCGGGCTGCGGCTGCTGCGCCTGGCCGTCGACACGCACATCGTCACCAGCCACTACGCGCTGCCGCTGCTCACCAGGGCCCCGGGCGGGCTGGTCGTCGAGATGACCGACGGCACCAAGGAGTACAACGACGGCAACTACCGCGTCTCGTTCTTCTACGACCTCGCCAAGATCGCCGTGATCCGGCTCGCGTACGCGCAGGCGCACGAGCTCAAGCCGTTCGGCTGCGCAGCCGTGGCCCTGACGCCCGGGTGGCTGCGCTCGGAGATGATGCTGGACATCTTCGGCGTGACGGAGGACAACTGGCGGGACGCCACCGCCGCGCAGCCGCACTTCGTCATCTCGGAGTCGCCGCGCTTCACCGGCCGGGCGGTGGCGGCGCTGGCCGCCGACCCGGAGGTCATGCGGTGGAGCGGGCGGTCGCTGTCGAGCGGGGAGCTGGCCGGGGAGTACGGGTTCACGGACGTGGACGGGTCGCGGCCCGACTGCTGGCGTTACCTGGTGGAGGTGATGGACGCGGGCCGGCCCGCCGACGCGACCGGCTACCGCTGAGTCACGCCGGGGCCGGGACCGGGGCGGTGTGACGGGCCGTGGGCGTCCGCGCAGTGGCGGTCGGGCTCGCCGATGGTCAGCACGTCCGCCGGCGCGTGGTCCACCTGCAGCGTCGTGTGCTCGATCCCGTACCTGTCGTGGACCAGCCGCTCCGCCGCCAGCCGTACGGCGTGGCAGTCGTCGCCCGGCGTGACCAGCACGTGCGCCGACATCGCCGGGTAGTTGGAGGTCACCTCCCAGATGTGCAGGTCGTGCACCTCGACCACCTTGTCCAGGGACGCCAGCTCGCGGCCGATCTCGGCGGGGTTCATGCCGACGGGGGCGGCCTCCATGAACACCCGCGCGGAGTCGCGCACCAGCCCCCACCCGGCCTTGAGCATGAGCGCGGCCACGACCAGGGCCGCCACCGCGTCCGCCCTGGTCCAGCCGGTGAGCCACACCACGGCGCCGGCGATGGTCGTGGCGATGAACGCGAACAGGTCGTTCAGGATGTGCTGGTAGGCGCCCTCGACGTTGAGGCTCGTCCGGTTGGCCCGGGTCAGCAGCCAGGTGGCCAGGAGGTTGACCGCGATGCCGGCCAGGCCGGTCACCACCACGTACAGCCCCTCGACCTCGGGCGGGTTCGCGAAGCGGCGCACGCTCTCGACGATGAAGTAGACGCTCAGCAGCAGCAGCGTCACGCCGTTGATCTGCGCCGAGACGATCTCGGCCCGCTTGAGCCCGTACGTGAACCCGCCCTGCGGCGGCCGGGCCGCGATCCGCATCGCGACGAGGGCGAAGACGATGGCGATGGCGTCGGTGAGCATGTGACCGGCGTCGGAGATCAGCGCCAGCGACCCGGCGACGAACCCGATGACCACCTCGACCGCCATGAACCCGACGATCAGCGCCAGGGCACCGGTCAGGTACCGGCGGTCGCCCGCCACACCCACGGCATGCCCGTGTCCATGCCCGTGCCCCCGCTCGCGGTCCGTCATGGGGTCGCCGCCTCCTCAACATCTGAATGACTGTTCATATGTGGAGTTTATGGACGAGATTCGCGCGCCTGTCAAGCCGCGCGGCTATGACTCCTTGTGTTCGAGGTGGATGGCCTCGGTGTGCTCGGTGTGCGCCACGGCCAGGTCCAGCAGCATGCGGACGTGGGCGTCGTCCAGGCGGTAGTAGGCCATGCGGCCCGCCCGCCGTACGGCGACGACGCGGTGCGCGCGCAGCAGGCGCAGCGCGTGGGAGGTTGCCGACTCGCTCAGCCCGGTCACCACCGACAGGTCGCACACACACAGCTCTCCGTCGAGGAGCGCCAGCAGGAGCCGCAACCGTCCGGGGTCGGAGAGCAGTCCGAAGATGTCGGCCGTGTCGACGAGGTCGGCCTCGGCGGGCATGCGGGAGCTGACGCTCGCCACCCGGTCGGCGTCGACCACCCGGGTGGCGCAGCTCTCCAGTGCGGTCACCTGTTCCTGTGAAGAACTGTTCATATAACCAAGCCTAGCTGGGCGGATGCCAGGCGTCGAGCGGTCGGGCGGCTGGTCGGTGGCCCGGGTGGTGGTACTGGTGGACCACGGCGTGCCCCTTGCCCCGGGCGATCAGCCGGCGGTTGACCGGCGTGGTGAGCACGAACACCACCAGCACCACGGTGCCGGCGTCGTGCAGGCCGGCGGCGGTGCCGATCACCATGCCCAGAAGGGGGTATGGAGGCTACGCCGCCCCCTCAGTGACCGTGACCGTGGCCGTGGCCGACGAACGTCCCCGACGGCCTCCCGCCCGGCACCAGGCCGAGCGACACCACGGCCGCCGCCCCCGCAGCGACCGCGCACGCCGTCAGCGCGGTCGTGAAGCCGCCCACACCCACGGCCCCCGGCGCCAGGCTCGCCGCGGCGAGCGACGACACGACCGCGACGCCGATCGAGCCGCCCAGCTCGTGGAAGGTGTTGACCACGCCCGACGCCACACCGGCCTCGCCGTGCGGAACGTTCGCCATGGTCGTCGTCGTGGCCGTGACGAACGCGGGCCCGATGCCGAGCGCCGCCACCACGAAGCCCGGCAGCAGCGTCGTGTACGCGCTCGCGCCGGGGTCGATCCGCGTCATCAGCCACGCCCCGAGCGCCGTCACCGCGAACGCCGCCACGGCGACCGCCCGCCCGCCGACTCGGCCGATCAGGTGCGCCCCGAGCTGCGCGCCGGCCGTGATGGCCACGGCCACCGGCAGGAACAGCAGGCCCGTCTCCAGCGCGCTCAGGCGCAGCACGTGCTGGAGGTAGAGCGAGCTGAGGAAGAACAGGCCCAGCATGAGCCCGGTCGCCATGAGCATGACGAACACGCCGGAGAGCACCGGGCGGCGGCCCAGCGTCTCGACGCGCATCAGCGGCGCCCGCGCGGCCCGCTCGACCAGCACGAACACGGCGTAGAGGGCGGCGGACGCGGCCAGGGGCAGCAGGGTGCGGACGGAGGCCCAGCCGGCGTCGCCCGCGCCGACGAGCCCGTAGATGAGCAGCGCGGTGGCCAGCGTCACCGCCGCGGCCCCGGGCACGTCGATCCCGGGCCGCGCGCCGGCCGAGCCGTCAGCCCGGCCGGGGACCACGGCCGGGAGGGCGGCGAAGACCAGCACGCCGATCGGGACGTTCACGTAGAACACCCAGGTCCAGCCGGGTCCGGCGGTCAGCAGCCCGCCGAGGAGCACGCCGGCCGCGGCGCCGGAGCCGCCGATGGCCGCCCATACCCCGAGCGCCCGGTTGCGCCGCTCGCCGTGGAAGGCGCCCGTGATGATCGCGAGCGCCGCCGGGGACATCAGCGCCGCCCCCACGCCCTGGAGCCCTCGGCCGGCGATGAGCATGGCGCCGTTCGTCGCGAGCCCCGCGACCAGCGAGGACAGCGTGAACACCGCCAGCCCGGCCAGCAGCGTGCGCCGCGAGCCGAGCGTGTCCGCCAGCCGCCCGCCCAGCACCATGAGGCCGCCGAAGCAGAGCGTGTACGTCGTGACGACCCAGGTCAGCGCCTCGCGGCCGAGGCCGAGGTCGGCCCCGATGCTGGGCAGGGCGACCTGCACGACCGTGATGTCGACGATGAGCATGAACTGCGCCAGGCAGAGCAGGGTCAGCGCGGCCCACCCGCCGGAGGCGCGCCCGGTGTCCGGGGGCGCGGGCGTGACGTGTCCGTGGCTCACGAGATCTCCTTAACTTGAACACCTATGTACGAGTTAAGGAGACCATACCCCCGTAGCGCATGTCCAGGGCACAAGAGAGCCCCCGGAGGCGGGAGCTCCGGGGGCCCGGTCCAGGGGGAAGGGATTCTCAGCCGGCCTCGCGCGGGGG
The DNA here is from genome assembly GCF_040654215.1 of Nonomuraea sp. NPDC050733. Classification (NCBI taxonomy): domain Bacteria; kingdom Bacillati; phylum Actinomycetota; class Actinomycetes; order Streptosporangiales; family Streptosporangiaceae; genus Nonomuraea; species Nonomuraea sp. NPDC050733. The sequence goes on from NZ_JBFAHO010000018.1 coordinate 28,744, forward strand.
CATCGGGGCGAGGACGAACCGGGTGGTGGCCCACACCGCGTACAGCAGCGGCGCGCACGCAAGCAGCAGGCCCGGCACCGGCCTGGCCAGCACGACCGTCACCGCCAGACCGAGGACCACGGTGTTCGCCGCGGCCAGGTACCACCGCCGCACCACCAGGTAGAGGCACGGGCGGACCAGCGCACGCAGCCGCACCGGCCCGTCGGACGGTTCGGCGACCAGCGTGATCAGCGCGACGACCGTGGCCACCACCAGCACCACGGCCATGGCGAAGAACGGCACGAGCGCCGGCCCCCACGCCGTGCGCGCCACCACGATCGCGTCCAGGACCAGCACGCTCACGGCCGCAGCGCCCGCCGTCCACACGATCAGCGCCGGCCCGGCCCCGCGCCGGTAGCCGTTCCAGAACGTACGGACCACGGAGGTGGAGCCGGAGCCGAGCGCGGCGAAGCACCGGAACGCCCCCGCCAGCGCCGGCGCGCACACCAGCGACAGCACCGCGAAGAACGGCCACGACCCCAGCGGGTCGCGCACGAGCGCGAGCGCCGCCAGCAGCGGCGCGCACGCGACGGCGAGCAGCGCGTTCACCGCCAGGCCGGTGTAGGCGGCGGCGAACACCTTCTCGTACGTGGTCTGCCGCGCCGGCCGCAGCAGGCTCCGCACACCGGGGGCCGGCGGCTGCCCGCTCATCCCTTGAGCCCGCTCGTCGCGATGCCCTGGATGAAGTAGCGCTGCCCCAGCAGGAACACCGCCAGGATCGGCAGCACCGACAGCACCGCACCGGTCATGATCATCGCGTACTCGGCGTCGTACTGGCCGACGAACGAGCGCAGGCCGAGCTGGACCGTCCACAGGTCGTTGTCCGTCAGGTAGATGAACGGCCCCATGTAGTCGTTCCACGTGTTGACGAACGTGAGCAGCGCCAGGCTGGCCAGTGCCGGCTTGGACAGCGGCAGCATGATCCGCCAGTAGATGCCGTACTCGCTCAGCCCGTCGATCCGGGCCGCCTCGCACAGCTCGTCCGGGATCGACATGTAGTACTGCCGCATGAGGAACACGCCGAACGCGCCGAACGCCTGGAGCAGGATGATCGCCAGGTGCGTGTTCGTCAGGTCGGCCTTCTGCATCATGATGTACTGCGGCACCATGTACGCCTGCCAGGGGACGGCGATGGTCGCGATGTAGGCCAGGAAGAGCGCGTCACGGCCGGGGAAGCGCACCTTGGCGAAGCCGTACGCCGCGAAGCTGCCGCTGAGGAGCTGCAGCAGCGTGACCGACACCGACAGGAACGCCGAGTTGCCCAGGTAGGTGAGCAGCGGGATGCGGTCCCAGATGTCGACGAAGTTGGACCAGCGCAGCTCGTGCGGGATCCACTCGATCGGCACGGTGAACACCTCGTTGTCGCGCTTCAGCGACGCCGACAGCATCCACGCGAACGGCACCAGCACCAGCGCCGCCACCACGGTCAGCGCCACGTACGCCAGCACCCGCCGGACGACGGCGGCGGCGGAGCTGTCGCCGGAGGGACGCGGCGCCTGGCCCGGCCGGGTGGCGGGCTCGGCCGGGGGCGCATCGCGCAGGGCGGTCATGAGGCGCTCCTCCGTTCGTTGATGCGGAACTGGACGACCGTCACGGTCAGCACGATCACGAAGAGCACGAGAGCGATCGCCGACGAGTAGCCGAACTTGCCCTCGGTGATGCCCTCCCGGTAGATGAGCTGGGCCAGTACGAGCGTGCTGCGGCCGGGCCCGCCGTCGGTCATGACCAGGATCAGGTCGAGCACCTTGAAGCTCTGGATGGTCAGCATGACCACGACGAAGAACGTCGTGGGCCGCAGCGACGGCAGCGTGATGCCCCAGAAGCGCTGCCAGGCGTTGGCGCCGTCCACGCGGGCCGCCTCGTAGTACTCCTTGGGGATCGTCTGCAGCCCGGCCAGATAGAGCACCATGTAGTAGCCCATGTCCCGCCACACGCTGGTGATGATCACAGCGGGCATCGCCCAGTCGGTGCTGGCCACCCACCGCGGCGGGTGGGAGACGCCGATCGCCTCCAGCACCTGGTTGATCGGCCCGGCGGTCGGGTTGAACAGCATGTTCCACACGACCGCCACCGCGACCAGCGAGGTGATGTACGGGAAGAACGCCGCGGTGCGGAAGAACGGCACGCCGCGCAGCTTGCGGTTCAGCGCGATGGCCAGCCCGAGCGCGGCGGCCAGCGTGAGCGGGATGTGGCCGGCCGCGTAGAAGAGGGTGTTGCGCAGGGCGACGTGGAAGTTCTGGTCGGTCAGCAGACGCGCGAAGTTGTCCAGCCCCACCCACTCCGGGTCGCTGTAGGAGTCCCAGTCGAGGAACGCCAGCGCGAACGCCGCCAGCATCGGGATGATCGTGAACAGCAGGAAGCCGGCGAAGTTCGGGAGGATGAAGCTCCAGCCGACAAGGATGTCGCGCCAGGCGCGCCGCCCACGGGGCCGAGCCCGCGGCGCGGTCGGCGCCGGTTTTGTGATCACCTGAGCCATGGGCGTCCTTTGCGAGCCTTCGGGGCGTTTGGTGTGTTCATGGTGAAAGGGGAGGATATGGCGGGCCCGGACCGCTCCGGGCCCGCCACCGCGGTCGCTAGTTCAGGACCTCGCTCTTGACCCGCTCGCTCATCTCGCGGATGCCGTCGGCGGCGGACTTCTCACCGACCATGATCAGCTCGTGCTCCTCCTTGAGGATGGTGTCCACGTCGGCGGTCTTGTCGCTGACCGGCATCTCCAGCATGACCTTGTCGGGCTGGAACGCCTTCTTCGACGTCTCGTCCGTGGGCATGCCCTTGAGCTTGAAGTACGCCTCGGTGATCTCGGGGCTCTTCAGCGCCGGGACCACGCCCACCTTGCTGATCGCCTCGGCCCCGGCCTTGCCGGCCGCGAACTGCACGAACTTCTTCGCCGCGTCGGCGTGCTCGGCCTTCTTGTTGACGGCGAACGCGGTCGGCGAGCCGAACGTCGTCACGCCCGTGGCGCCGGGCCGCTGCGGCATCGGCGCGATGGCCCAGTCGACGTCGGTCTTCCCGGCGGCCTTGGCGTCCAGGATGGCCGCGATGTACCAGGTGCCCATGGGGAGCATGGCGGTCGCGCCGGTCTCGAACAGCGTCTTGTAGTCCGACTTCTGAGCGCTCGCGGTGCCGAAGTCGAGCGTCGCGCCGGCCTTCTGCATGCTGAGCGCCGTGGCGTACTGGTCGGCGAAGAAGGAGTAGTCGCCGCCGAGCTGGTCGCCGCCCGTCTGCGCCGCCGCGATGGCCTGCACCACCGACCGCCAGGTGTGGTGGTAGGTGCCGTAGACCTTCTTGCCGCCCTCCTCCTTGGTGAGCTGCTGCGCCAGCTTGGCGTACTCGTCCCAGGTCAGCGCGCCGGGGTACTTGACGCCCGCCTGGTCGAACAGCTTCTTGTTGTAGTAGAGCAGCCAGAAGTCCTGCCGGTACGGCAGCGCGTAGTACTTGCCGCCGACGTCGTACGCGTCCAGGCCCGCGAGCGTGGCCGCGTCGGGCGTCTTGGCCAGGTCGGTGACCTCGGCGAGCTGGCCGCGGCTGGAGTAGCGGGAGTAGTCGGTGACGTTCTTCATGGTGATGACGTCGGTGTGGTCGCCGCCGGCCAGCATCGTGGTGATCTTGTCGGCGTAGTCGTCGGCGAGGATGTCCACCGGCTTGATCTTGATGCCGGGGTTGGCCTGCTCGAACGCGTCGAACATGGCCTTGAACTCAGGCGTCTTGGCCATGTTCCAGACGGTGACGCTGAGGGTGACGTTCCCGTCGCCCGACTCCTTCGCGGAGTCACCGCCCGAGCCGCAGGCCACTGCCGCCAGCGACAGTGCCGCCACGGCCGCCAGGGACTTCATGAGGTGGCGTCGCCCTCTGGCCCTCGCCGAGGTGTCAGAAGAGATCATGTGATCCGGTCTCCTTTCCTGTCGAGCCGGTCGCGGGGCTCAGGCGCTGACCTTGAACTCATCGGCTGTGACGGCCGCGCGGGGCGGCCGGCCGTCCAGGTAGCGTTCGAGCTCGTCGAGCGCGCTCTCACTCATCCGCCGGGTCTCCGATCCGAGGGACCCGGCGACGTGGGGGGTGATCATGACGTTGGGCAGGTCGTACAAGGGTGATTCGGCGGGCAGCGGCTCGGGGTCGCTGACGTCGAGCATCGCGTCGAGCCGGCCGCTGACGCACTCGCGCTCCAGCGCGGCCGTGTCGAGGACGGCGCCGCGCGCGGTGTTGATGACCGTCGCGCCGTCGCGCAGCAGCGCCAGCTCCGCGGCACCGATCAGGTGCCGGGTGGAGGGGAGCGCGGGGACGTGCAGGGTGAGCACGTCGCTGCGCCGCAGCAGGTCGGGCAGCTCGACGAGGCGGGCGCCGGCCGCGGCCACCTCGTCCGGGTCGGCGTACGGGTCGGCGACGAGGACGTCGACCTCCAGGTCCCGCAGCCGGTCGACGACCCGGCGGCCCACGCGGGAGTAGCCGACGACGCCGATCGTACGGCCCCGGTTGCTCAGCTCGCCGCGGCTCGTCGCGTACGACCAGTCCGCGCGGTGCAGCCGCGCGTCCTGGGCGAGGAACGGGACCTTCTTCCCGGCGAAGATGATCGCCGCCAGCGTGAACTCGGCCACCGGGACCGCGTTCTCGTCGGCGGCGTTGGTCACCAGGATTCCGCGCCGCCACACCTCGTCGGTGACGAACGTGCGGACGGTGCCGGCGCAGTGGAAGATCGCCCGCAGCCCCGGCGCGTCGGCCAGCCGCTCCGCCGTCAGCTGCGGGCAGCCCCAGGAGGTCACCAGCACCTCGACCTCGCGCAGCCGCCGCCGTACCAGCGGGGTGTCGAGGTCGTCGGTGACGACGGGCTCGCCGAGCTCGGCGAGCTGTCGCAACCGGTGGAGCTGTGGCTCCTCGAACATCGTGCTGAACGTGGTGGGGTCCATGACCAGCAGGGCGTGTGGCCGTCTCACTCGGCGTCCCTTTCGGCGGCAAGCGCTTACCAGTGCCGCCGATCCTGTCCGATCGTTACGATCACGTCAATACCTTGTTAATCATGTCGATCACGTTTATCTGATCGATATTGATCGTTCCTGTGCGGTATCGGTGGCATGCCGGGCACGCGGACCGTCCGCGGTCGACAATCTCCGGCTCGCGGGTCACGCGTTCGCCGGGGGAGCCGAGGAGGCCCGTACGATCAGCCGGGGCTCGATGACGACGCGGTGCGTCGGACGCTGCGGGTCCTCGTCGGCCAGCCGCTCCGCGAGCAGCCGGTACGCGGCCCGCCCGATCGCCGCCTTCGGCGGCCGGACCGCCGTCAGCGGCGGGTCGCACAGCTCCGCCACCTCGTCGTCGTACGTCACCACCGACAGATCGCCCGGAACCCGGATGCCGCGCTCCTGACAGCGCTCCACCAGCCGGATCGCCTCCGGATCGGAGTGGACGAGCAGCGCGGTCGTGCCCGAGGCGGCGCACACGTCCAGGACGGCGTCGAGCGCCTCCGGCCAGCCGGGATCGCGCTGGTCCACGGTCGTCAGGTCAAGGCTGTCGCCGAAGGGAAGGCCCAGCTCCACGCACGCCTGCCGCCAGCCGCGCCGCACGTGCGGGGCCGTCGGGCTCTGCGTCGTGGTCACCACGCCGATCCGCCGGTGGCCGAGCGTGGCCAGGTGCCGCACGGCCATCGCCGCGCCGAACACGTGGTCGCTGACCACCGACTCCATCGCCTCCTGGTGCGGGCCGACGGTGGCCGCCCGTTCCACGAGCACCACCGGCACACCGGCGCCCTGGAGCCAGCGCACCAGCTGCTCGCCCTCGTCGCCGGTCGTGGTCGGCGCCACCAGCAGGCCGTCCACCCCGGCCGTCTCGACCAGCCGGGCGAGCTGGTGGCGCTCGTCGGCCGCCTGGTAGCTGGCGCCGCGCAGCACGAGCCGCGCCCCGGACGCGGCGGCGGCCTCACGGGCGCCGCGGATCACGTCGGGCCAGTAGTAGTCGAGCGAGGGCACCACCATGCCGAACGTGACCTGAGCCTCCTCCCCACCCGGACGCGCACCCGAGTTCCAGGGCGTTCCTCCCGGTCTGGCGCCGGCGGCACCCGCGCCCACCGCGACCGCCGCAGCCGCCTCGATGCTCGCCTCGGCGCCTGGTCCAGCGCCTGGTCCGGCGCCTGGTCCGGCGCGGTGGGCCGGGGCGGGCGCGGGCGCCGCGAGCTGAGCGATGCCCGGGGCCGGGAGGGGGCCCGTTCCGGGGACGGTTCCCGGCGGGCCGGTGGGGGCGCGCCCGGCCAGGGTGTCGGCCACGGGGCCGTCGTGCAGCACGGCGCCGCCGCGCACCCGGCGCACCAGGCCCTGGGAGGACAGCAGCGCGATGTCGCGGCGGACGGTGATGACCGAGACGTCCAGCTCGGCCGCCAGCTCGTTCACGCGCACGACGCCGCGCCGCCGCAGCAGCTCCACCACCTGCGCGCGCCGCTCGTCGGGCAGCAGCTCAACGGCCTGCGCGCGCCGCTCGGCGGACTCCGGCCCGGCCGGACCCGGCCCCGGTTGCGGCGGAACGGCGGAGGAGACGCCGGGCGCGGGGGCGTCGAGTGACGGGTCGTCGTGGACGGTCATGGGTGTACCTCCACCCGGAGCTCGAAGGAGCCGCGCGCGATGCCGGGGAGACGCAGCTCCAGCCGGGTCAGGCGCTCGCCCCACACCTCCGAGAGCATCGGATCGTCCAGCGCGCGGACGGTGAGGGCGGACGCGGCGACCGCCGGGTCCCACGTGACGAGCGCGGCCCGCGCGCCGTCCGGCGGTCGTACGAGGACCTGCCCGTCCTCGTGCCGTTCGACCTGTCCCGCCAGCAGGTAGTGGAGCACGCTCGGCTCTCCGTCGGCGGTGAAGGCCCAGGCGTCCTCGACGGTCACGAGCGAGGCCCGGCGGTCGAGGCGGGCGGTGCGCCACCAGCGCTCCAGCCCGGGGACGGGGTAGGCGGCGGCCAGGTCCATGCGGGCAGCGAAGCGCGCCGACTCGTCGGCGACCTCGACGGCGCGGGCGCGGAACCCGGGGCCCTGGCCCTGGGGCGTGCCCCGGACCTCGGGGACGTTGTGCCAGGAGCTCTGCATCGTCCAGATCGCGTAGCGGTCGGGCCCGAAGGTCTGCGCCGTGTACGTCGGCCGCCCGGCGTCCACGAGCACCGGCACGCCGTCCACGGCGACGACGACGGAGCCGACGTCGTTGTGGTTGTGGTTCTCGGCGTTGTGGCCGCCCTTGACGGCGAGCGTGAGCCCGCGGGCGCCGCCGGCGACCTCACGGGCGAGCCCCACCTGCGTGCCGGGCAGCCACACGGCCGCCACCAGCGGCTCACCGCCCGGAGCCGGATCACCCCCTGGTGAGTGCCATTGCGGGTCGGCGAGTTCCAGGAGGGCGCGGCCCAGCTCCGCCGTGGCCGCGATCTCGCCGGAGCGCCGCGACCGGGCGTGCCGCACCGCGTCGCGCTCGCCCAGCCGCGCCCCCCACCGGTACGGCACGTGCCAGGGCTGGTCGGCGGGCGGGCGGGCCCGCGCGTCGGCGAGGTTGAGGTACCAGGGGCCGCCGAGCCACATGAGGTGCGGGAAGCGCAGCGTCGCGCGCACCACCGGCACCGCGGCCGCCGTCAGGGCGCCGGAGGTGGCGTGCTCGACGACGTCCAGGGCCTCCAGCGCCCGGCACGCCCCGTTCCACCAGTACTCGTACCCCTCGTCGATCGAGCCGTCCTCCGGCAGGGCCGCCAGGTAGCGGTCGAGGCCCGCCACCGCCCAGGCCACCTGGGACGCCCGCTCCTCGCCCGGCACGCCGAACCGCAGCGCGGCGACCAGGACGTTGCCGCAGATCCACGGGCACCAGTTGTGGACGTCGCCGTCGAGCCCCAGCCAGTGCCAGTCGCGCCGCTCCATGAACGGCCGCAGCACCCGCGCCCGCGCCTCCTGGCGGACCCGCTCACGCAGGCCGGGGTAGCGGGCGTCCAGGCGGTCGCCGAGCACGTGGTCGGCCCAGGCGAGCTGCGCGGCGACGTCGGCCGCGCCGAGGTCGAGACACGGCGCGGCCGGGTCGGGCAGCACCGTGCCGCGCGGCCGGCACGTGTCCTCGTGCGCGGGCCAGCACCACGAGCTCTGCTCGCACAGCAGCAGCATGCCGTCGGCCACCTCGTCCAGCCACCGCTCGGCCGCCCCGCCGTCGCCGTCCGTCGCCCCGCCGTCACCATGGGCCGCCCTGGTACCACCGCGTGAGTCCAGCGCCATGAGGACCGCGCGGGTGAGCCGGTCCTGGCGCTCGAACACCTGCGCCTCGTACGCGGTCCGGTTGCCGTCGCGGAAGTAGCGCGTGTACTGCGAGGCCAGCGGCTGCGGCCACGGCGTGCCCGCCTCGGCCTCGGCCCGCTCCCGTACGGCCCGCAGCGCCCGCGCGCCGTACGCCCGAAGCAGCTCCCCGAAGCCCGCGGAGCCTCCACCGCCTGGCACGGGCAGGGCCGCGTCGGGGGGCAGCAGTGTCCCGGCCAGCGCGTCCGGCGTCGCCGCCGCGCCCCAGGCCGCCAGCAGGGGTCCGGCCTTCCGGTCGGAGCGCCCCGGACCGGTCACGGTGTTGGTCATAGTCCTCCTCGCCGCCCCCATAGTAGCGATCGAAAGTGATCGAAGTTGAATCAATTAGCCCTTTGGGGACCGGAGCGCGGTCAGGCGATCGCGAAGGACAGGCGCCGGGGGAGGGCGGTGTTGCGGCGTCCGCCCAGGCGGTGGACGGCGAGCTCCAGCGCCTTGCGCTCCCCGACGAGCACCACCCACGACCGGGCCCGCGTCACCAGCGTGTAGAGCAGCCGACGGCGCAGCATGACGCCCCCCGCCTCCACCACGATCGGCGCCACCACGAACGGGTATTCGCTGCCCTGCGACCGGTGCACGCTGATCGCGTAGGCGTGGGTCAGGTCGTCGAGCTCGTCGAACCCGTACGTGACCGTGTCGCCGTCGTCGATGCGGACTTCCAGCAGGCGCTCCTCGGGGACGACGCGGGTGACGGTGCCCGTCTCGCCGTTGAAGACGCCCTTGTCGTAGTTGTTGCGGATCGGCATGACACGGTCGCCGACCCGGTAGACCGACGAGCCCGACCAGTGCTCCGGGGCGCCGTCGCGGGCCGGGTTGAGGCGCTCCTGGATGAGGCGGCCCAGCTCGGCGGTGCCGGCGGCGCCCTTGCGCATCGGGCACAGCACCTGCACCTGGCCCGGCTCGACCCCCTGCTTGCGGGGGATGGCGACCGTCGCGAGGTGGACGACGCGCTCGGCCACGGCCGCCGGGTCGTCGAGCTCCTCGAACCAGAAGCCGCCGCCCCCGGGCAGCGGGGGCAGCTCGCCCGCGCGGATGCGGTGGGCGCTGCGGATGATGCCGCTGTCCTCCGCCTGCCGGAAGACGTGGGTGAGCCGGACGCGCGGGATGTCCTCCACGCGCAGCACGTCGGCCAGCACGCTGCCCGGCCCGATGCTGGGGAGCTGGTCGCTGTCGCCGACGAGCAGGAGGTGGCCGCCCGAGGGGATCGCCGAGCACAGCCGGGTCGCCAGGTGCAGGTCGAGCATGGACGCCTCGTCCACCACGACGAGGTCGGCCTGCGCCGGCGCCTGGTCGAACAGCGCGTCGGGGTCGGGCTCGTGGGCCAGCATGCGGTGGACGGTCATCGCGGGCAGGCCGGTGAGCTCCGACAGCCGCTTGGCGGCCTTGCCCGTGGGCGCGGCCAGCGTGACCGTGCCGCCCATCGCGCGCACGGTCGCCGCGATCACCCGCACGGTGTGGCTCTTGCCGCACCCCGGGCCGCCCGTCAGGACGGACACGGTGCTGGTCAACGCCATCGTGACGGCCGCCCGCTGGTCGTCGTGCAGCTCCGGGTCCTCGGTGAAGTGCCGCATGGGCAGTGTCGAGCGGGCCCGCCAGAGCCGGGCCAGCTCGCCGGCCAGCTTGACCTCGCGGGCGTGCAGCTCCTTGGCGTAGACGACGACCTGGTCGGAACCGGCCTCGACGACCACCCGCCGCTCGGCGGTGAGCGCGTCGACCGTCGCGCGGACCAGGTCGGGGTCCTGCTCGACCAGCTCGGCGGCCTGGGTGACGAGAGCGGTCATGGACAGGTAGCAGTGGCCGCCGCCGGCCGCGGCGTTCTCCAGCCGGTCGAGCAGCGCCGCCTTGATCCGTTGCGGGCTCTCGCGCGGCACCCCCGACTGGAGCGCGATGCGGTCGGCCGTGTGGAACGCCACGCCCCGCACCCGGCCGATGAGCTGGTACGGGTCGGAGGCGAGAATCCCGGCCGAGTCGGCGCCGTACACCTGGTAGATCTTGGCGGCGAGCAGCGGGCTGACGCCGTAGCCCTGGAGGACGACCATCAGCCCGGCGATCGCCTTCTGCTCCCGCCACGCCTCGACGATCTGCGCCTGGCGGGTCCTGCCGATGTTGACCACCTCGGTCAGCCGCTCGGGGGCGGTGTCGACGACGGTCAGGGTCTGCTCGCCGAAGTGGCTGACGATGGCGTGGGCGAGGCGCGGGCCGATGCCGCGGATCAGGCCCGAGCCGAGGTAGAGCTGGATGGCCCGCACGGTGGACGGGACGATCCGCTCGCACTCCTTGACCTGGAACCGGCCGCCGTGGCGCGGGTGCTCGCCCCACTCGCCGGCCAGCCGCAGCGTCTCGCCCGGCTGCACGCCGGCGAGCGCCCGGCCGGACGCGACGAAGGTCGCCGCGACGGGGCCGGGACCGGTGTCGGGACCGGTGTCGGAGCTCATCCGGGCGACGGTGTAGCCGTCGTCGCGGACGTAGACGAGCTGCTCGACCGAGGCTTCCACGGCAAAGATCCAATCATCCCTGTACCGCTTGGCAGCTTAGGAGAAGGGACCGACAGATCGTGCCGTGGACGCGAGGCGGTCCGGGCCGGGCACGACGCCCGGCCCGGACCGCTGGAGCCGTCGTCAGGACCGGCTGATGCGGACCGCGTCCGCGATGACGTAGCCGGTGCCGGAGGTCCACCGGCTCACCCCGACCACGTTGGCCGTGCCGGCGTTCAGGGAGAACGTCCCGATGCTGCGCCAGGCTCCGCCGCCTGAGCGCTGGTCGACGTACACGGTCTGGTTGCCGCTCGACGTCGCCACGATGTACGGCGCCGAGCTGTTGTAGCCGGCGTCGGCCGGGTAGTAGACCTCGACCTTGTAGCTGCCCGCGCTCGGGATGTTCGCCTGGTACCAGGCGACGTCACTGGAGGCCACGGGGCCGGCGAAGCGGTAGTCGGCGCCGTAACGCTGGCTGGAGTAGGTAGAGGTGCCCCAGTTGGCGCTGGCGGTGAACTGGCCGGAGGTCGAGTTGTCGACGGTGGTCGTCCACGACGGCGTGCCGGTGCCACCGGTCACGTAGTTCATGTACGTGGTCCAGTTCCAGTACTGGCCCGGGTCGGTGTGGTCGGAGCCGGGCACCTGGTTGTGGCCGATGATGTGGGTGCGGTCCTTCGGGATGCCGTACTTGTCGCAGATGTAGCGGGTCAGCGCGGCCGAGGACCGGTACATGGCGTCGGTGAACCACGAGGCCTCGCTGACGTAGCCCTCGTGCTCGATGCCGATGGAGCGGGTGTTGTAGTCCCAGTTGCCGGCGTGCCAGGCGATGTCCTTGTCCCGCACCATCTGGGTGATGGCGCCGTTGGAGGACTTGACCACGTAGTGGGCCGAGACGTTGGCGCTGGCGTTCTGGAACCAGGAGATGGTGCCCGCGTACGACCCCTGGGTGACGTGGATGATCACCCGGTCGATGGCGTAGGAGGACTCCCGGCTGGAGGCGGTGTAGTTGCCGGAGTTGGCGGCGACCCAGGTGGCGTTCGGGTAGTCGGGGCTGGCCGCCTCGGCCTGGGCGCTGAGGTCGCGGGCCTTGGCCAGGTCGCCGCGGTCGGCGGTGACCTCCTGCGGCTTCACGCTCACGCCCTTGGCCTGGACGCCCAGGCCGAGCAGCTCGTACACGGCGTCGGCGTAGAGGCGGGCCAGCTCGGGGGAGGAGGCGTTGCCGTACGCCGCCACGGCCTTGTACCAGCGGCCGGCGTCCTTGCGGGCGGCCTCGTCGAGGCCCTGCTCGTCGGCGAGGGAGCGCAGGACGGCGGCGCCGCCCAGGATGTTGGCCTCGTCGTCGGCGCGCAGCTTCTCGACCGGCAGCCCGGTGAGCTCGGCGGCCTTCTCCAGGCTGTGGTTCGTCGGGTTGCTGACCAGGTGCATGACGCCGTAGCCGCCGCTGGCGCTGGGCTCGCCCTTGTGGTTGTCGAGGTGCGTCTCGGCGTAGCCGAGGGCGATGAGCAGGTCGCGGGGGACGTCGTGCTGGGCGGCGGCCTTGGCGAAGGCCGCCTGGAGGGGGGTGTCCTTGGCGGCCAGTGCGGGGCCGGCGCCGAGGGTGAGGGTCACGAGGAGGACTGAGGTGACGAGAGCGACTAATCGCGTGCGAGCGAACGTCATGGGGGGCTCCCTCGTTGGGGGTGACGGTCGCACAGTAAACGCATTCCATCCCCAATGTCGATAATTGACATTACTTGTCGGTTAGAAGAAACTTTTCGCCCGTGCGATGGACTTGTCAGGATTTGGGGGATCTTGTCCGCGCCAGGGACGGCCCGAAGTTGGGCCCCCTCGGATCGGTGAAGACTATTGCGCTCCGAGATGCGGTCGCTGAAACTTCTCTTCGTGACCATGCACTACGGGAGCCTGTCAAGCCGGCTCACCGCGTCGCCCCCCGCCCCCCGCTCGTTACACGCCGCCGTGGCAGTCGTCGTCGCCGTCGCCGCCCTGCTGGTACCCGTGCTGCCGGCCTCCGCCGCTGCGACGGGCACGGCCGTCACCGCCGCCTGCACCACAGACCCGGCCAGGCCGAAGCGGCAGCTCCGCGCCATGTGGATCTCCACGGTGGCCAACATCGACTGGCCCAGCGCGCCCGGCCTGAGCGTCGCGACCCAGCAGGCGGAGTTCCGCGCCTGGCTCGACCTGGCCGTGCGGAAGCGGATGAACGCCGTGGTCGTGCAGGTCCGGCCCACGGCCGACGCGTTCTGGCCCTCGTCGTACGAGCCGTGGTCGCAGTGGCTGACCGGCACCCAGGGCAAGAACCCCGGCTACGACCCGCTCGCGTTCATGGTCGCCGAGGCACACGCGCGCAACCTGGAGTTCCACGCGTGGTTCAACCCGTACCGGATCGCCAACCACGACGATCCCACCAAGCTCGTCTCCACCCACCCCGCCCGCCAGAACCCGAGCTGGCGCTTCGCGTACGGCGGCAAGCTCTACTACAACCCCGGCATCCCGGCCGTGCGCGCCTTCATCGAGGACGCCGTCATGGACGCCGTCACCCGCTACGACCTCGACGGCGTCCACCTGGACGACTACTTCTACCCGTATCCGGTCAGCGGCCAGACGATCCCCGACTCGGCCACGTACGCGCAGTACGGCGGCGGGTTCTCCGGCATCGCCGACTGGCGGCGCGACAACGTCAACCAGCTCGTCCGCGAGATGGACCAGCGCATCCACGCCGCCAAGTCCTGGGTGACGTTCGGCATCAGCCCGTTCGGCATCTGGCGCAACTCCTCCACCGATCCGCTCGGCTCGGCCACCTCCGGCCTCCAGGCGTACGACTCGATCTACGCCGACAGCCGGCAGTGGGTGAAGCAGGGCTGGGTCGACTACCTGGCGCCGCAGATCTACTGGCACATCGGCAACAGCGCGGCCGACTACAAGGTGCTCACCGCCTGGTGGGCGGACGTGGTGCGCGGCACGGACGTGCAGCTCGTCATCGGCCAGGCCGCCTACCGGGCGGGCGCCTCCGGCCAGGACGCGGCCTGGCAGGACGCCGCCGAGCTGAGCGACCACCTCACCTACAACCGCACCCGGCCCGAGGTGGCCGGCGACGTCTACTTCTCGGCCAAGGACGTCAAGGCCGACCGGATCGGCAGCTTCACCAAGGTCGTCGCCACCCACTACACCAGGCCGGCGCTGCTCACGGCGCGCGGCACGGCCGCGGCCCCCTCCGCGCCGACGATCAGCGCGGCCACGCGCGGCTCGGGCGGCGTCGCCCTCACCTGGCAGGGCTCGGGCACCGCGTACGCCGTCTACCGCGTGGACGGCTCACCCACGTCCGCCGACCCGTGCGCCTTCGCCGACGCCCGCAACCTGCTCACCACGACCCGCAGGACCACCTTCACCGACGCCACGGCCTCGGCCACGGCCGCCTACACCTACTACGTGACCGCCCTCACCCGCACCCACCAGGAGAGCGGCCCGAGCGCCGGCAAGGCGGTGGCCGGGAGCGGCACGTCGTTCACCGTGACGGTGGACAACGCGGACGCCGGCTTCACGGCCGGCTCGTCCTGGGGCACCTCCACGTACTCCTCGCAGCTCCACGGCACCGACTACCGCTTCGCCGACCCGGTCTCCGCCAGCGACCCCGCCTGGTTCAAGGCCGCGATCCCGAGCGCGGGCAGCTACAAGGTGGAGGTCTGGTACCCCTCGAACGCGGGGTACAACAGCGCGACGCCGTACATCGTGGCCGCGAGCGGCGGCAACCAGACGGTGGCGGTGGACCAGCGCACGGGCGGCGGGGCGTGGCGCACGCTCGGCACGTACACGCTGAACGCGGGCACGTACGACGTCGTCGGCGTCAGCCGCTGGACCACGACGACCGGCTACGTCATCGCCGACGCGGTCCGCATCACCAAGGTGTGAACACCCCGGGCGGCCGGTCCGCCGGCCGCCCTCGGGGTCAGCACGTCGAGGGAATGCAGGTGAAAGGGTTCGGGGGAGGGGTCGGGTAGGGCAGGGAGGTCGTCTCGGCTGATTGCGGGGTGGACTCGTCGCCCGGGTCGGGCGCCGGCTCCTTCCTCGGCTCCTGGCCGACCGGCGTGCCCGCCGGGTTGCCGGTGCGAACCTGCTTGGCGGTCGGCGCCGACGTCCTGCGGCGGGGCGTCGGCTCGGCGGCCGGGGGCGACGTCCGCCGCCCGGCTGCCCTGCTCGGCGACGGCGCTGCGGTGCCGGACGTGGTGCGGGACGTCGTGCGGGACGTGTCGAGTGCCGTGGCGAGGGCGGGGACCGTGGTGGGAGCCCCGGTAGGAGCGGCAGTCGGGCGGACGGTCGAGAGGGATGTCGCTTCCCCCTCGGCGGGTGTCACCGCCGGGTGGCCGCCCACGTTGATCAGCACGCCGCCCGTGACGAGCAGCGCCGCCGCCGCGCAGCCGGCGATCGTCAGGACCACCGGACGGCGGCGCCCGCGCGCCGGCGGATGCTGGGGCGGGTGCGAGGGTCGCGAGGGCTGTGAGGTCAGCGTGGCGACCAGGTCGTCGGCGCTCGGCCGCCGGGCCGGGTCCTTGGACAGGCTCGCGGTGACGAGGTCGAGCAGCGGCCCGTCCAGCCCGGAGAGCACCGGCTCCTGGTTGAGGATGCGGTTGATCACGGCGGGGGTGGAGTCCGCGCCGAACGCGGGCCGCCCCGAGGCGGCGAACACCATGGTCACCCCCCACGCGAAGACGTCGGCCGCCTCCGTCACCGTCTCCCCGCCGAGCTGCTCCGGCGCGAGGTAGGAGGGCGTCCCCATCAGCGATCCGGCCGAGGTGCTGGTGCCCGGCGCGTCCAGCGCGCGGGCGATGCCGAAGTCGATCACGACGGGACCCTCCGGTCCCATCAGGATGTTGGCGGGCTTGAAGTCCCGGTGCAGGATCCCGGCGCGGTGGATGGCGGCCAGCGCGGTGGCGGTGCTGATCGCCAGCCGGTCGAGCGCGGCGCCACGCCGCGGCCCCTCGACGGTGACGAGGTCGCGCAGCGAGGGGCCGGGCACGTACTCGCTGACGATGTACGGCCGCTGGCCGGCGAGGTCGGCATGGAGCACGGGCGCGGTGGAGAACCTGGCCACCCGCCGGGCGATCTCCACCTCGCGGAGGAACCTGCTCCTCGCGTCGGGCTCGGCCAGCAGGCCGTGGTGGAGCAGCTTGACGGCGACCTGCTCGCCGGACGCCGTCCGCCCCAGGTAGACGACGCCCTGGCCGCCCTGCCCGAGACGTCCGGCGATGTCGTACGGGCCCAGCCGACGCGGATCGTCCTCCACCAACGGCTGGATCACCCGGGCCCCCCGAACGCGTCAACAGGCAGGGGTAAGAAGCTACCAGCGCGGCGGTCGGGATGTCCCGCCCTCGCGATCAAGGATCGCAGGAAGACAAGGGTGTCGCCGGCGTGCATCCGCTCGATGGTGGCGCGTAGCTTCGGCCGGTCCTCGTGGGTGCCGGCGGTCTCCATGCCGCTTCACGGATCCTCAACAGAACCTCAACGAGGCGCGGCATAGCTTCACTCCTGCAACCCCGTTCGGATACGAGCGGGTTCACGAGCGAAGGAGACGACATGAAGGCCATCGCCAAGTTCAGCACCGTAGTCGCGGCGGGTACGTTCGCCCTGGTGCTCGCCGGCGGGACGGCGCAGGCGGCAACCGAGGCCATGACCCCCGCAGCGACATCCAGCGCCGTCGGGTCCATGAGCAGGCCGACCCCCAACATCAAGTGGCTCTGCGACAAGCCGATCGTGAAGAAGTACATCCCCCAGTGCTCCAACGGCAAGAGATGGGAACCAAGGGTGGCCAAGCAGGCGCGATGCCTGCAAGGGCACGGGCCCTACCTGGGCTGGACGGGCATGGCGAAGCTCACGTGGTGGGTGCACAAGTGCTTCGAGACCAGCGAGTGGGAGAAGTGGTAACTCCGGGATCCCAGCGGACATCGTCCAGGTCCAGCATCTGGGCCTCGTCGATCGCAGTCCCTTCGACGCCTCTCTCCGCGTGGGCCGGGGAGAGGCTCGGAGCGGGCACGGGTCGTGGCCACACATGGCCCGGACGGGCGCCGTCGGGATGAGGATCTTGCGGCCGATACGCAGCGCGGGCAGCTCGCCGCGGCGGACCGCGTCGTAGACGGCGCCGCGGTCGATGCCGAGCACAGCGGCGCGTCGTCCTCCGATGACGGTGATCTGGTCGAGGCATGCGTTGCCGCAGTCCAGCGTGGCCGACGCGGTCCACGGGACCACGGGCGCCCCGTGGTCCCGTGGCGATGGGGCTGCCCGGAGGTGAAGTCCACAGACGGCCGAGGTGGTCGTCCGGGGCGCGGGCGGAACCCTCCCAGGGTCTTGAACAACAACCCCAGCGACCCCGCCACCGAAATCCTCCCGACCTCCGAGACCAACCAACGCATTTCCGGAGTGCCGGTGGATAGGGTGATGGGCGACCTCGGCGCGGGCGGCAACGCGGAGGGGCGCGGTGGGATGCGGGGTGGCTGTGCGGCACCGGGCTCGGTTCGTCCTCCAGTCGGTGGCGGCCTGCGCGGCCGTGGCGGTGGTGGCGGTGGCCGGCCTGGCCTGGGGTCTCGGCGCCGGCCGCGAGGCTCCGGCGCCCGCCTGTCCGGTCCGCGACACCCGCGTGACCGCGCCGTACGCGATCAGCGGCTACTGGATGGACCCCCGTGCCGACCGGTGCGACACACGGCGCACCCTCCAGGCGATCCACGCGGCCGGCGGCGACACGATCATCACGTTCGGGCCGCGCTTCAGCGCCGCACGGGTGGACGACGAGGGCCGGGTGCTGGCTGCGGCCGGGAGCGGCGAGCGCCCCCACCCCGCGTCCGACGACCCGCCGTCCGACCCGCCGTCCGGCGATCCCGCGTCCGGAACGCCCGCATCCACAGCGCCCGCATCCGGAACGCCCGCGTCCGGCACGTCCGCGTCGGGTGCTCCCGCGTCCGGCGCCCCCGTGTCGTCCGGCGGTCCCGGAGCGGTCGACCCCGTGTTCGCCGGCTGCGTCGAGCAGAGGCGGCCGTGCTACCTCGCCGCCCGGGACGCCGCCCGGGGTCAGCAGATCCGCCGCGTCTTCACGTACGTGACCAGCGAGAGCCTCGGGCCGGGCGCGCTGCGCTGCCCCGCGCTCGACCGGCGGATCGACGGCGGCGAGCGCGTCTACTACCGGCTGCTGCTGGGACCGTCGTGCCAGAGCGGGCCGTACGACCTGGTGCTGGTCGCGACCGACGGCGACGGCGTGGGCAACCTGCTGGAGGAGGCCGCCGCGTACGGGATGCGGGTCTTCCCCGGGCTGCCCGCCGCGCCGCAGGACCCGGCCAAGCCGTGGCAGCCGGACGCCGCCCTGACCGACGCGCTGAACGCCTTCACCGAGCGGGTGCTGACCGGCTACCGGCAGCGGTTCGGGACGTCGCCGGCGCTGGCCGGGGTCTACCAGTCGTTCGAGCTGGCCATGCGGGACCGGGGACCCCGGGACCCGGTGCTCGCGCTCTACCGGGCGCAGCACACCGTGGTCGCCTCCGTGCTGCCGGGCCGGACGATCGCGGTCAGCCCATACTGGGACGCGCGCCGGTCGCGGGGCTTCCCGCCGAGTGTGGTGGGCGAGGGGTTCGCGGACATCACGGCCACCCGGGCCGGCCTGCCGATGGTCATCGCCATCCAGGACGGCCGGGGCGTCGGCAAGGTCCCGGTGTACGACGCGGGCCGGGAGGGCGATCCGGTCGACGCCCGGCTCGTTCCCGTGGTGGGCGCCATGCCGTACCGGCAGGCGTACTACGGCTCGACCGCCGACTACGTCGCCGCCGCGGCCCGCCGCGCGGGACACGGCGTCGAGTTGTGGGTGAACGTCGAGGTCTTCGAGCCCACCCCGGTGGCGGGCGAGTGCGGCAGGACCGACCCGCTGCCGCTGCGCGGGCGGGCCGCGAAGAGCCGGGTGGACCGGCAGGTCATGGCCGTCGGCCGGTACGCCACGAAGATCATCTCTTACGGCTGGGACCCGTTCCTGACCTGCCAGGACCGGCCCGGCGCGCCTTCGCTCGCGGACGCGATCACGGCCGGGTGGAACGACCCCCTCGTCATGGACGCGACGCGGAGGACGGTGGGAGGGCGCGACGGCATCGAGGTACGGGGGCTCAACGTCGGGGGCGGCACGCTGCGGGTCACCTATCAGGAGGCCGGGGGAGCGGTGAGGACGGCCACCCTCACCCCCGAGCCCGGAGCCGGCGGTCGAGGCGACACCTCCGAGCCCGGAGACGACGCGCGAGGCGACGGCCGGTCGGACCACGACGGCCGGTCGGACCACGACGGCCGGTCGGACCACGACGGCCGGTCGGACCACGACGGCGAGGGCCGGGACGACCGGTCGGGCGGGGTGGCCCGGGAAACGGTCTGGGCGCCGTTCGACCCGGCCGGGATCGCCCCTGACCGGCCCTGGCTCATGGTCACGGCCGTGAACGGCGCGGGCCGTACCAGCAGCGCGGGCTTCACCTTCCGGTGAGCGCGGGACGCGCGGGCCCACCGCGCGTCAGGGCCGGAAGCTGGCGCGGTACTCCGTGGGCGTGCGCGCGGTCAGCTGCCGGAACGCGGCGTTGAACGCCGACAGCGAGGTGTAGCCGACCGTGAACGCGATCTGCGTGATCGGGGCGTCCCCCGCGGCCAGCTCTTCGATCGCGTGCAGCACCCGCATCCGGCGCAGGACCGCCCGCCACGTCATGCCGGTCTCGTCCTCGAAGCGCCGGGCCAGCGACCGTGGTGCCAGCCCCACCTCGTCCGCCACGTCCTCGAAGCGGATGTCCCCGCCGAGCCGCTGCTCGGTCAGCCGCAGGGCCCGGCGCAGTTCCGGGGACCGTCCCGCCGGGACGACGACCGGGCTCGGCTGCTCGGCGAGCCGCCGGCTCACCGCGGCGAGCGCGGTGAAGAGCGTCTCGGCGTAGGCCGGAAGAGGTTCGTCGCTCTCGCCCCAGGCGCCACACTCGCTCACCAGCGCGCGGGCCAGGGGACTCAGGTCGAACACGGTAAGCGGCGCCGGCGGGGCCGGGACGAATCCGGTGTCGAACAGCACCGACGCGGTCGTGGCCGGCTGCGGGACGCTCACCTGTATCGCCGTGCCCGCCTCGATCAGCGCGGCCCGTGCCGGCGGAAGCAGCCACGCCTGACCCTGCGCCTCCAGCCGGAGGGCGCCGGCCGAGGCGCAGAGCAGGTAGTGGCGGTCCACCGTGAACGCGCGGGCGGGCTCGCGCGGGAACGCGCGGACGAAGCTGTACGCCTTCCGGGTCATCCGCGCTCTCGCATGAGCCCATCGTAGGGAGCCGCCATGACGCCGGTCAGGCGACGGTCTCCATCAGCTCCGCGCGGAAGCGCCGGCTCACGGGCGACCCGGTCATCATCGGCCGGAGCACCGCGCCGGAGCGCGCGAAGAGGTCGGACTTCAGGTAGCCGGCGAACGACTCCTCGTCGTCCCACTCGTGCATCACGGTCACCCGGGTCTCGTCCTCCCTGGAGGCGTACACCCGGAAGCCGAGGTTGCCCGGCATCGCGCGCACCTGGTCGCGGCCGCCGTCGAGGTGGGCCAGGGCCGCCGCGCGGTCGGAAGCGGCGGTGTCGAAGTCGACCATGGCAATGATCATGTGATTCTCCTGGATCGGGGCGGCGGCTGCCGCGAGGTGATGTCCCGATCCTCGCGCCGACCCGGTCCGGCCGGCTTCCGTCAGCCGGACGCGTTCACGCTTCCAACGGACACGCCCACCGCCGGCGTCCCCCGGATCAGCTCAGGGTCGCGGCGTGAGGGTCCCAGTCCGGCGGGAGCGGCTCCGGCACGGCGGGGGCCGAGCGGACCCGCCGGAACTCACCCCGCTCCCCGGACTCCGTGACGGCCGTCATGATCTCCAGGACGTGCAGCGCCAGCTCGCCGGACGCGCGGTGCGGCGTGCCCGCCCGGATCGACCGGGCGAGGTCGAGCACGCCGATGCCGCGCCCCGCGACCGTCCCCTCCACCGGCAGCTCCCGCCAGTCGGCGTCGTGGAGCCCGCGGGCCAGCAGCGGCCCCTCGAAGGTGTTGGGGTCGGGGAGCGACAGCGCGCCCTCGGTGCCGACGAT
This sequence comes from Nonomuraea sp. NPDC050733, assembly GCF_040654215.1. Lineage (NCBI taxonomy): Bacteria > Bacillati > Actinomycetota > Actinomycetes > Streptosporangiales > Streptosporangiaceae > Nonomuraea > Nonomuraea sp. NPDC050733. The sequence goes on from NZ_JBFAHO010000018.1 coordinate 49,636, forward strand.
CTCGATGAGCCGCTTGGGGACCGGTGAGTCGAAGCTGAACGTCGCCCCCGCCCCCGCGCCGCCCGCGAAGTCGATGAGGGCGTCGACGTGCGTCGGCACCTCCACCGGGATCATCGTGCCCGCCTTCGGCCCCGACCCGACGACCCGCACGTCCCGGGCCCGGCTGGTGAGCGCCGAGACCCGCGCCGCCGGGCCGAACAGGGCGGCCAGCGTGGTCAGGTAGTACGGGCCGAGGTCGAACAGCGGCCCGCCGCCCCGCTGGTAGAAGAACTCGGGACTCGGATGCCACGACTCCGGCCCGAGCCCCTGGGTGGCCGCGGTGACCGCGACCGGCTCGCCGATGAGGCCCGAGCGCAGCGCCCGCAGCGCCGACTGGATGCCGGCGCCGAGGAACGTGTCCGGGGCGTTGCCCACGCGCAGCCCGAGGTCGGCGGCCACGGCCAGCACCTTGGCCGCCTCCTCGGCGTCCAGCGCCAGCGGCTTCTCGCCGTACACGTGCTTGCCCGCCCGTAAGCAGGAGAGCGCCACCGCGGCGTGCGCGGCCGGGACGGTGAGGTTGACGACGATCTCGACCTCGGGCAGCGCGAGCACCGTGTCGATGCCGCCCGAGACCGGCACGCCGTACTGCCCGGCGACCTCCGCCGCGCGGCCCTCGTCGAGGTCGGCGACGCCCAGCACCCGCACGTCGGGGAACGCCGTGAGGTTGCGCAGGTACTGGCCGCTGATCACACCCGCGCCGACCAGGGCGACGCCGACCGGCCCGCCGCTCACGCGTGGTCCAAGGAGCGCAGGTAGGCGTGGCTGGCCGCCAGCGCCTCGAACACGTCACCCGCGCAGTGGTCGAGCTCCACGATCCGCCACGCCCCGGCGGGCGCCGCCGCCAGGATCTCCGGCACCGGCATGACGCCCGCGCCGACCGCGGTGTGGGGCGCCTCCTTGCCGCCCGGCCCGTCCTTGACGTGCAGCGCGCTGACCCGGTCGCCGAGGCGGCGCAGCAGCGCGGGCACGTCCGCGCCGCCGACCGCCGCCCAGTACGTGTCCACCTCCAGGAACACCTCCGGCGCCAGCAGGCCGGCCAGCTCCTCCAGCGCGTGCCGCTCGCCGACCTGCGGCTCGATCTCCCACCAGTGGTTGTGGTAGCCGAGCCGCATCCCGTGGGCGGCGGCCCGCTCGGCCAGCCCGTTCAGCAGGTCGGCGGTGCGGGCCAGGCCGTCGCGGGTGGTGAACTCCTCGTGCGCGATGCCGCCCGGGATGACCACCAGCTCCGCGCCGATCGTCGCGATCGCGTCGAACACCGCCGCCGGCTCCTCACTCAGCAGCGCGTACGCGTGCGTGATCGGCACGGACAGCCCGAGGTCGTCCGCCACCCGGCGGAACCCCTTCGGGTCGGTGGTCGGGTCGAACGGCTCGACGGCGCCGTACCCGAGCTCGGCGACGCGGCGCAGGACGCCGTCGCGGTCGGCGGCGATCGCGTCGCGGACGGTGTAGAGCTGTAAGGCGAGGGGGTTCGTCATCGCGCCACCCCGCCGCGCACGCCGAGCAGGTGCTCCAGCGCGAGCTGGTTGAGGTGGGTGAAGTGGTAGCCGCGCTCGGCCGCCGCCTCCGGGTCGAACTCGTCGGCGGCCAGGTCGGCGAGCGTCTCGCCGGGCGCGAGCGTGGGCACGGCGAGCTGGTCCACGCGGGAGGCCGCCAGCGCCGCCTGGACCTCCGGGTCGGCGCGGAAGGCGCGGGCCTTCTCGCGCAGGATGAGGTACGTCCGCATGTTCGCCGCGGCAGAGACCCACACGTCCTCGGGGTCCTCGGTGCGCAGCGGCTTGTAGTCGAAGTGGCGCGGTCCGTCGTAGCCGCCGTGCTCCAGCAGGTCCACCAGGAAGAACGCGCTCTTGACGTCGCCGTGGCCGAACACCAGGTCCTGGTCGTACTTCGGCCCGTGCTGGCCGTTCAGGTCGATGTGGAACAGCTTGCCCTGCCACAGCGCCTGCGCGATGCCGTGGACGAAGTTCAGGCCGGCCATCTGCTCGTGCCCGACCTCGGGGTTGAGGCCGACCATCTCGGGGTGCTCCAGCTCGTTGATGAACGCGAGCGCGTGCCCGATGGTCGGCAGCAGGATGTCGCCGCGGGGCTCGTTCGGCTTGGGCTCGATGGCGAAGCGCATGTCGTAGCCCTGCTCGATGACGTACTGGCTGAGCAGGTCGAGCGCCTCCTTGTAGCGGGCCAGCGCCGCGCGCACGTCCTTGGCCGCGTCGGACTCGGCGCCCTCGCGCCCGCCCCAGCACACGTACGTCGTCGCGCCCAGCGAGGCGGCGAGGTCGATGTTGCGCATGACCTTGCGGAGGGCGTACCGGCGGACGTCGCGGTCGTTGCTGGTGAACGCGCCGTCGCGGAACACCGGGTGGGTGAAGAGGTTCGTGGTGGCCATGGGGACCTTCATCCCGGTCTCGCCCAGGGCCTTGCGGAACGCCTCGATGGCCTTGTCCCGGTCGGGCTCGACGGCCAGCAGGTCGTCGTCGTGGAAGGTGACGCCGTAGGCGCCGAGCTCCGCCAGGCGGTGTACGGTCTCCACGGGGTCGAGCGCGGGCCGGCTGGCGTCACCGAACGGGTCACGAGCCTGCCATCCGACCGTCCACAGGCCGAAGGTGAAGCGATCATCGGGGGTTGGATTGAACGAGCTCATGGTGCCCTCTCGCCGGTCTAGGATTAAGTCCACAATCTGCACATAATCCTCGGAGGCAGATGTGGCATCGTCAAGAGGCGTGCGGCACGATTCCATGCGCGCCCGCAATCTCGCCGTCGTGCTCGGTGAGATCCGCGCGGCGGGTCCGCTCACGCGGGCCGCCCTCGCCGAGCTGACCGGGCTGACCAAGACCACCGTGTCCAAGCTGGTCTCCGACCTGCTCGACTCCGGTGTGGTCGTCGAGAACGGCGCCGTCCGCGACGGCGAGCGCGGCCGGCCGGGCGTCGCCGTGAGCCTGAGCGGCCACCGGGTCGCCACGCTCGGCCTGGAGATCAACGTCGACTACCTCGCCGCCTGTGTGGTGGACCTCACCCGCGCGGTCCGGGTGCGCCGCACCCGCTTCGCCGACAACCGCGGCTCCCGCCCGGAGGCCATCCTCGCCGACCTGCGCGAGCTGGCCGCGCAGGCCGTCGCCGAGGCCGAGCGCGCCGGGCTGCGCATCACCGGCGCCGCCCTGGCCGTGCCCGGCCCCGTCCAGGACGGCCTGCTGCGCAACGCGCCCCACCTCGGCTGGCGCGACCTCGGCGTGGCCGGCCTGCTGGGCCTGCACGACCTGGCGTGCGAGGTGGACAACGAGGCCAACCTGGCGGCGCTCGGCGAGCTGTGGTTCGGCTCCGGGGAGACCGACTTCCTCTACGTCTCGGGGGAGATCGGCATCGGCGCGGGGCTGGTGGTCGACGGATCGCTGTTCCGCGGCACGTACGGGCTGGCCGGCGAGCTGGGGCACGTCGTCGTCGTGCCCGACGGTCCCGCCTGCCGCTGCGGCGGCCGGGGCTGCCTGGAGGTGTACGCGGGGCAGGACGCGCTGCTCGGCGCCGTGGTGCCGATGCGCGGGCGCGTCGCGGCGCTGCCCGGCGCGGCGGCGGCCATGCCCGCGGCCTCCGCCTCCATCGAGGGGCTCGTGTCACTGCTGGAGGCGGGCGACCGGTCGGCCCTCGCCGCGGCCGGCCAGGCGGGGGAGGCGCTCGGCCTGGCGCTCACCTCGGCGGTCCACCTGCTCGACCCGGGGACGATCGTGCTGGGCGGGGCGTTCGCGCGGCTGTTCCCCTGGCTCGAACGGCCCGTCTCGGACGTCCTGTCGGCCCGGCTCCGGCAGATGCGGCGCACCGCGCCGCGGCTCGCGGTCTCGGCGATCGGCGCGGACGCGGCGATCCTGGGTGCGGCGGGCCTGGCCATGCAGCGGGTGATCGCGGACCCGGCGGGCGCCCTCGCCCTCTGATCTCGTTCAGGCGGCCAGTGCCTGGGTGAGGACGTCCGCGAGCAGGGCCGCCTGCGAGCCGTCCTCGTCCAGGTCGGGATCGAGGATCGTCAGCTGCAGGCCCGCCGCGCCCGGCAGGCACAGCAGGTGGCGCAGCAGCCGTACCAGCTCGTCGGGGGAGAGGCCGCCGGGTGCGGGGGAGTCGACGGCCGACAGCACGGACGAGTCGAGCACGTCGGCGTCCACGTGGATCCAGAACCCGTCGAGCTCCGCGCGGGCCAGCACCTCCGCCGCCGCCTCCTCGCCCCGGGACGCAACCTCGCCGGCGGGCACGTACGCGATGCCGGAGCCGGCGATGTCCCGCAGATCTTCGTCGTCCCGGACGCCCAGCACGACCACGTCCTCGTCCCGCACGTACGGCCGCAGCCCGTCGATGTCGGTCAGGTGGTCGTCGCCCCGCCCGGTCACCAGCGCCAGGTCCTCGCCGGCCGCCGCGCCGACGTGCGGGGAGTTGCCCAGGTGCCGGAAGTCGGCGTGCGCGTCGAGGTAGGCCAGCCCGTACCGGCCCTCGCGCCGCAGCGCCAGGGCGGCCCCGAGCACGATCGAGCAGTCGCCGCCCAGCACCACGGGGAATTTGCCCTCGCCGCGCAGCCCGGCGAGGCGCCCGGCCAGCTTCAGGGTGTAGGCGGCGATGGCCCGGCCGTTGCGCACGCCGTCGCCCGGCTGCCAGGTCGCCACGTACCGGGGCGGCACCACGGCGCCGGCGTCGCTCGCGCCGAGCCGCTGGAGCAGCCCGGCGTCACGCAACGCCCACGGGGCCTTGTAGCAGCCGGGGACGGTGTCGGGCGCGGGCGGCCGCAGACCGAGGTTGGACGGGGCGTCGAGCACGACAAGGCTTCTGTCAGTTGTTATACTGCTCATACTCCTGACGGTAGCACGGGATGACGGGATGGCGGAATGCGGGACTTCGCGGAAACGGGCCTGGTGGCCCTCGACCTGGCCAACACCTGGGACGCGTACCTGGACGACCCGGAGCGCCTGCCGGACGCGGACGCGCTGCGCCGCTTCTGCGCGGCGCTGCGGGTGGACGGGGACGCGTACGGGCCGGAGGACCTGGAGGCGGTCCGATCGACACGCGAGCGGCTACGCGCCGTGCTCTCCGCCGATGCCCAGGACCGAGCGCACGCCCTCGCGCGCTGGGCGGCCGACCTCCCGCTGCGCCCGGCCGTCGAGGACGCGGACGGCGCCCCCCGGCTCCGCCTGGCCCCCGCACCCGGCGCCCCGCTCGCCGACCGCCTCGCCGTACGCGCCGTCCAGGAACTGCTCGACCTCGCGGCGGAGGGTGCCTGGGACCGCGTCCGGATGTGCGCCGCCGCCCCCTGCCGGGACGCGTTCGTGGACCGCAGCCGCCCGGGGAAGCGCCAGTTCTGCTCCACCCGCTGCGCCAACCGCGCCCACGCCGCCGCCTCCCGCGCCCGCCACCGCCCCTGACACCTGTTTGGGCGACTCAGGCGATGTAGACGTTCATGCCGGCGTAGTCGAAGGTGATGGCGTGGGGCTTGAAGAACTCGTGCGTGAAGTTGGCGATCGTCTCGAACCCGAAGAGCTGGAGCCAGGGCCACCCGCCGACGACACCGGGGACGTTCCGGCCGACGGTCTTGCCGAGGCTCATCCTGGCGGGAGTGATCGGGTAGACCGTCATCCCGCCACCCGTGTCCGGATGGGCGTAGTCGATCTCGATGCCCGCCTTCTTGGCGTTCTCCTCGGTCGTCATGACGCCCATGCCCATGCCTCCCGTGTCGAGGGAGGCCACCCGTGGCCCGTAGTCGTTGAGGCTCCCCAGCGTGCAGGGCACGTGGTCGCCGGCCAGCCACAACGGCAGGCGGTCGGCCCCTGCGCGCCCGGCCTCCGCCCGGAGGTCGCGCAGTTGTGCTCCCGTCTTCCGCCGTAGGACGAGCGCCTGGTTCGCGTAGTCCATCGTGGCCAGGAAGTGGTAGAGCAGCGTGGTCCCGATGACACCCGACGGGCGAGAGCCGTCCGGCAGGTCCGGCATTCTCAGGTCGTACCAGACGACGGGAACGTTGCGCAGGACGATGTCACCCAGACGGAACGACTCCATGACGCCGTGGTAGGTCGTGAGGGTCTGCCCGGCGGGATGGCTCGCGCTCATGGACAGCGCGCGCAGACCGGCCTGCTCCGCCATCTCCGTGGAGAAGGCGAGCGTCGCCCCGGTGTCGATGAGGAACCGCTTCGGCTTCGACCCGTTCACGGCGGCCTCGACGCAGGGCAGAGGATCGACGCACACCAGGGGAACCCGCGTCCTCTGCGCGCCGCGCATCTCGTACGGCGTGCCGGTCACGCCGGCGTACTGGGTGGCGAACGCCGCGTCGCTCTGGTCGCCGGTGCTCCTCAGCAGCGGCACCGCGCGGGCGAGCCTGTCCTGCCGGACGTAGCATTGCGCGAGCTGCCGCCTCGAAAAGGTATCGTCGGGCGCCAGGCGGACGGCCTTGCTCAGGAACCTCTCGGCATTCTCGAACTTGTTGGACAGCAGCGCGATGCGTCCGCGCTGCGCGACGCCGTGGGCGTTGCCGGGGTCCTGCCGCAAGAGATGCGCGTAGCCCCGATCGGCCTCCTTGAAGCTGCCTTCTTTGAACAGCTGGTCGGGGTCGATGGTCGATGACGAGGAGCTCAGGGTCATCGAGAGGGGCGCGCTTTCCGGGGGGCCCAGGTGCGGAGCCAGCGCGGCAGCTCCCGCGGCCAGGCCCGCTCGCCGCAGGAACTTACGTCGATCGATGTTCTCAGGGGTGCTCGGCGTGGACGAGGATGTTCGGGGTCGAATCATGGGAGGTATTGCATCCAGCGATGTGTTCACTCCGTATAAACCCGGCTCCGCCCCCTTGGATCGGCCGTGCAGGCGCTCGGGGCGCTCTGGAGAAGCCGGTGATCAGGGACTCGCCCGGAGCCCCGCCCTGCCCCCCGCTCTCTCACGGCGGGCGTCGAGCATCCCGATCACCGGGCCGGCCATCATGCCGACCCCGCACACCAGCAGCGGCCGGCCGTACGGACGCCGCGGCGCCCCCTCGTCGCGCGTCGCTGGCTCCCGGCTGACCACCGATGGGATGGGCGATCAGCGTCACGCGGGTCCTGTACGCCGCTCATGGGTTATTACCGGTCATGGTGGCCGGGCTTCTCACGGTAGGCACATGTAGGCCCAGGTCCTCCGAAGGAAGACTGGGGCCCTGGTCGGTGAAGAGGTCTTTCAGGCCCCCAGAACGGTCAGGCGAACAGGGTGCGGCCCCAGTAGTCGCCCGCGTCCCGGACCCCCGGCGGGCAGGCGAACAGCCCGCTCGACACGTGCTTGATGTACTCGTTCAGTGCGTCGTGCCTGGCCAGGTTCATCTGGACGGGCACGAACTGGGTGCGCGGGTCGCGCTGGTAGGCGATGAAGAACAGGCCGGCGTCCAGCCGGCCCAGGCCGTCGGAGCCGTCCACGTAGTTGTAGCCGCGCCGCAGCAGGTGGGCGTTGGCGTTGTGGCTGGGGTGGGCGAGCCGGACGTGGGCGTCCGCCTTGATGTACGGCTGGCCGTCGGGCCCCTTGGCGTTGAAGTCGAGCGTGTCGAACTCGGCCTTCCCGCCCAGCGGCGCCCCCGCCCCCTTGTCGCGGCCGAAGATGGTCTCCTGCTCGGCCAGGGAGGTGCGGTCCCACGTCTCGATGGTCATCCGGATCTTGCGGGTCACCATGTACGTGCCGCCGGCCATCCAGTCGGAGCCCGACGCCCACAGGTGGTCGCGCAGGAGCTGGGCGTCCTCCAGCTTCATGTTGTTGGTGCCGTCCTTGAAGCCCATGAGGTTGCGCGGCGTGGCCTGGGCCCGCGAGGTGGACGACGTGCGGCCGAAGCCGAGCTGCGACCACTTCACCGACACCTTGCCGAACCCGATCCGGGCCAGGTTGCGGATGGCGTGGACCGCCACCTGCGGGTCGTGGGCACACGCCTGCACGCAGATGTCGCCGCCGGAGATCTCCGGGACGAGGTGCTCGCCGGGGAACTTGGGCAGGTCGGCCAGCGCCGCGGGCCGCTTGGCCGCCAGCCCGAACCGGTCGTCGAACAGCGACGGCCCGAACCCGATCGTCAGCGTCAGCCCGGAGGCGGGCAGGCCGAGCGCCTCGCCGGTGTCGTCCGGCGCGGCCTCCGGGGAGCCGCCGACGGCGCCGAACGTGCCCGCGTCCTTGCCCTGCGTCAGGCGGGCCGCCGCGGCGGTCCACTCCTGGAGCAGCTCGACCAGCTCGGCCCGCTTGTCGGTGATCACGTCGAAGGCGACGAAGTGCAGCCGGTCCTGGGCCTGGGTGACGATACCGGCCTGGTGCTCGCCGTAGAAGGGGACGGGGTCGGAGGTGGAGGCCGCCTGGGCCACCGGCTCGTCGAGCAGCGAGCGCGTGGTGACGGCGCCCGCCCCCACGACCGCCACCCCCGCCGCGCCGAGCCCGAAGAGCTTCCTGCGACTCAGTCCGCCCGCGCCGCCGCCCCTGTGGTCACCGTGCTCGTCCACCGTCACTCCTCCCCGCCCGGTAGTCACTTCGCCACGATGGGGGCGATCTGGCTGATCGGCTCCCCGAGGGCGTTGATCGCGTCCGACAGCTTCTTCAGGTCGGCCTTGGACAGCTTGTCGTGCAGCTCCCAGCCGTCGCCCTTCTGGTGGACGGCCAGCGCCGCCTCGGCCGCCGCGAACCTCTCGTCGAGCGTCTTGACCAGGTCCGGCGCCCGCTCCTCCAGCACCGGCCGGAGCGCCTGCACGGCCGCCTTGGAGCCCTCGACGTTGGCGTCGAAGTCCCACAGGTCGGTGTGCGACCAGATGTCCTCCTCGCCGGTGATCTTGCCGGTGGCGACCTCGTCGAGCAGCTCCTTGGCGCCGTTGGCGAGGTTGAGCGGGGTCAGCTCCGTCGCGTTGGCCTTGGCGACGATGGTCTTGACGTCGGCGATCAGCTTGTCGGCGACGGGGCCGTCCTTGCTGACGTCCTTGGTCACCCACAGGTCCTTCTCGATGCGGTGGAAGCCGGTCCACTCCTCGCCGTCGGCGAGGTCGGCCTCGCGGGCGTCGATGGCGGGGTCGAGGTCGCCGAAGATCTCCGCCACCGGCTCGATCCGCTCCCAGTACGTACGGGACACCGGGTAGAGCTCCTTGGCCTTGGCGACGTCGCCGGCCTTGACCGCGTCCACGAACTCCTGCGTCTTGACCAGCAGCGTGTCGCTCTGCGACTTGACGTACCTCTTGTACTCGGCGGTCGCGGCGGCCAGCTTGGCGTCCTTGTTGAGTGGCTTGTGCTCGCCCGTCACCTTCAGCGGGTTGCGGATGCCCTTGCCGACCATGCCGGGCTTGCAGGTCGCCTCGTACGTGCCGGCCGGCAGCTCGGCGACCACCTCGCGGGTCAGGCCGGGCACGATGTTCTCCACCTCGGCCATGACGCGGTCACCCGGCGCGTACACGTAGAACTCGGTGACCTTGCTCCCGCCGTTGGTGATCGCGAACGTGCTGGTGCCGGCCGTCACCTCGGAGGCCGCCACCTTGCACTCGGTGTCGGACGCGGCCACGGTGATCTTCCCGGGCTTGCCGGCGGCGGCCGGGCCGGTGGTCGCCTGCTCGCCGGAGCCGCAGGCGGCCAGGCAGAGCAGGGCCAGCGCGCCGGCGGCCGGGGCCAGGCCGCGCCGGGCGAGGGGGGTGCGGATGCGCATGGTGCTCCTCAACGGTCAGGCGGACGGCCGGGTGGCCGGGGTCGTGGATGTCGTGGTCGGTGTCGTCTTGGTGCGCTGCGGGCGCAGGAAGAGGAAGAGCGTGGGCACGAGGTACAGCACCCAGGCGAGGGCCTCGAGCACGCTGGGCTGCGGCGTGAGGTTGAGCGTCCCGGCGAGCAGCGCACCGTACCAGGAGTCGGCGGGGACGACCGCGCTGACGTCGAAGGCGTAGGTGTTGAGCCCCGGCAGGATGGCCGCCTCCTGCAGGTCGTGCACGCCGTACTTGAAGATGCCGGCGGCGACGAGGATGAGCAGCAGCCCCGTCCAGGTGAAGAACTTGGTGAGGTTGATCCGCAGGGCACTGCGGTAGAGGCCCCAGCCGATCAGCACGGAGGTGAGCAGGCCCAGGCTGATGCCGGTCAGCGGAGCGGCGGTGGCGGTGGCGCCCTGGACGGAGGCGAAGAACAGCAGCGCCGTCTCCAGCCCTTCACGCGCGACGGCGAGGAACGCCATGACGACGACGGCCAGGGAGCCCATCTGCAGGGCGTCTGTGAGCTTGCCCCGCAGCTCGCCGGAGAGCGCGCGGGCGGTGCGGCGCATCCAGAAGATCATCCAGGTGACGAACACCACGGCCAGCAGGGACGTGATCGCGTCGAAGAGCTCCTGGCCGGTGTGGCCGAGGTTGGCGGCGGTGAAGGTGAGCAGCGCCCCGAAGCCCACGGACAGCGCGACGGCGCAGCCGACGCCCGCCCACACGTGCGGGAGCCGGTCCCTACGGTCGCTCTTGACGAGGAACGCGATGAGGACCGAGACGACGAGCGTCGCTTCCAGTCCCTCGCGCAGTCCGATCAGGTAACTGGCGAACACGGTCACTCCCGCAGCGGCGTAGGAAAGGCTTACCTAAATTAGGGCAGGTGGAGCCTACCCAATGCAAGCGGGTCGACCGACACGCCCCTCCCTTTCGTGCCCCACCGCAGGTCGGAACGGGAACGTCTGCGGCGGCCCATTTCGCCGCGTCCAACCGGTAAAGCCACGGTGCGCGCGTTGCCGCCGGACCCGCCGGGCCGAGGAAGGTGGCCCCAGGAGTCCGTACAGGGGGATCGCGATGGACGATCAGATGGGTGACGCCTTCGGCGTTCGGGTGGCGGGACTGCCGGCCGACGGGCTGGAGGAGTTGCGGTTCACACGCACCTGGGCGCTGGTGGACGAGATCCTCGCGGAGGACCACGCCGAGGCGGGACGCGGTCACCACGGCGAGCCCGGCGTCGAGCCGGACGACGAGGACCAGGACGACGAGCCGGACGGCGGCCCGTACGGCGCGGGGGGACACAGGTTCGGCCGCGACCCCTACGGCGCGCCGGTCGAGGAGGGCGACGACGGCGACGGCTGGGCCGACGAGGCGCCGGGGGCGCTGGCCGAGGCGCTGGCGGCCGAGCTGGCCGACCGGGCCGACGCGCTGCGCTCCCTGGGCGGCGACGACGCGTTCCTGCGCGGGCTGGCCTGCTCCAGCCCCGGCCTGTCGGCCACGATGGAGAGCTGGCTGGCCCGGCCCGGCGCGGTGCCGAGACGGCCCAGGCTGGCACGCCTGGCCAGGAACGTGGCCCGCGCCGCTTCCACGGCCAGCCCGCACGCCGCGTTCACGATCAGCGGGCTGGGCCGGTGGGCGGACACCGGACCGGCCCTGGCCCCGGCCGACGAGCTGCGCTGGAGCGCCGTGCCCGAGGTGGACCTCGGGACGGTGCGCCGCGTCTGGGCGGCGCTGGCCGAGCGGCCGGGGCTGCGCGAGGCCGTGCGCGTACGGGTCAACCCCAGCCTGTGGCAGGAGGACGGCCGGCTGTGGTTCCTCGGAGCCGGGCCGGGAGCCGGGGACGAGGGCGGGGGCGGCCGGTCGGCCGGTGGCCCGTTCCACGAGCGGGGTGAGGCCCCGGCGCCTGTCGCGATCCTGGCCGAGCCGGCCGTGGCCGGGGCACTGGCCTGGGTGCGCGCCACGCCCGAGCCGACCGTCGGGGCGCTGGAGCGCGCCGTCGCCGAGCCGGGCGTGGTGAAGCGGCTCCTCGACCTGGGGCTCCTGGAGCGGCAGCGGCCGTTCGCGGACCAGGCGCTGGACCCGTTCGCCGACCTCGCCGCCTGGGTGGAGGGGGTCCTGCCCGGCGACTCGCCGGACCGGCCGTGGCTGCCCAACGCGCTGCGCGAGGCCGTCGAGGCGACGTACGGCGAGCGCATCAGGCCCGTGGCCGGCTGGCTGCTCGCCCGGCTCGGCGACACGGTGGGGCTCGGCGAGCGCGGCGTCCGCCTGGAGACGGCTGTGTCGACGGCGCCGCCGGCCGTGTGCGGGCGGGCGGCCTGGCAGCCGGTGCTGCGCGACCTGGACGCCGTGCGCCGCTTGGCCGCCGTGTTCGACCCCGACCTTCCGGTCAAGCTCACCGCCGCCGAGCACTTCGTGGAGCGCCACGGCGCGGAGGCCTCGGTGCCGTTCCTGGCCTTCTACCGCGACGCCCCCGCCGCCTGCGCGGACCTGCGGGCGCTGCTGGACCGGACCGGCCCACCCGGCGGCTCACCGGGACGCCGGGTGGCCCGCCTGCGGCGCGACACCTGGGACGCCCTGTACGCCTCGCCGCCCGACGAGCGGGGCGTGCTGGTCGCCGACCCGGACATCGTGGAGAAGATGGCGGTGTCCTGGCCCGCCTACGTCCGGCCGCCCGGCTCCATCACCTGCTACGGCCACCTGACGGAGGGCCCGGAGTTCGTACTGAGCACGGTCACCACCGGCTACGGCCGGGGCGCCGGCAGGACCCGCCACCTGCTCGCCCGCGCGGGCGTGAGCGTCCCCGACGGGACGCGGCAGCCGGTGGCCGAGTGCCTGGGCAGCTTCGGCAACCACCTGAACCTGCGGCCCGCCTCGGCCATGGGCGTCGACTACCCGTTCACCGTCACGGACGGCGCGGAGCTGTCGCTGACGGACCTGCGCGTCTCGTACGACCCCGGCACGCTGCTCCTGGTGCTGACCGGCGCGGCCGGCGAGCCGGTGCGGCCCGCCCATCTCGGCATGTCGGCGCCGCGCGCGCTGCCGCCGGCCTGGTCGTTCCTGGTTCGGGTGTTCGGCGAGCCGGTAGGGCTGACGCCGGTGCCGTGGCGCTCGGCCGCGGCCGTCGACGAGGTGCAGGCCAGGCCGCGGCTCCAGCTCGGCCGGGTGGTGCTGGCGCGGGCCGGCTGGCGGATGCCGGTCGCCGAGCTGCCCGTGCCGTACGAGGGGGAGAGCGACGCGGCGTTCGTGCTGAGGACGGCACGCTGGCTGGAGCGGCACGGGATCCCGCGGCGGTTCTTCGTCCGCTTCGGCTCGGGGCGGCGCGCGGCCCGCAGGCCGTTCTACGTGGACGTCACCGACCATTTCCTGCTGCTGGCGATGGCCCGCTCGGCGGCCGGCAAGGACGGGAACGTGGTGCTGGAGGAGGCCCTGCCGGACCCGGCGGACGCCCCTTCCTACGGGGCGCACGGCAGGCGGGTCACGGAGTACGCGCTGGCCGTCTCCGGCTGACGTCCGCCAGGGACGGCACGTCGCGCATCGTGCGCACGAACACCGTCCCGAGCAGGGCGTCGGCCAGCAGGGGAGCGCCGTGGTTGTCGCCCAGGAGCGCGAGCGCGGCGCCGCCCGTGAGCAACGCGCCCGCCGCGATCCGCGGGGGGACGGGGAGGCCGGCGCGGCCGCTCAGCGCCCACGCGGCCAGGCCCCCGGCCAACCCGGCGACGGCGACCGAGCTGCCCGCGCTGTAATGGCTGGTCACGTAGCCGACGGCGTTGCCGGCCAGGCCGCCGGCCAGGTACAGGGCCGCCCAACGGGCCCGGCCGAACGTGCGCTCGGCGGCGATGCCGGCGACGAGCAGCATCACCCCGTTGAAGACGACCTGGTGCCAGCCCTCGGGGTTGACGAGGATCGGCGTGATCAGGCGCCACCACTCGCCGTGAAAGAAGGCGTTGGAGCGGGCGAGGGCCTGGGCGAAGCCGGGGACGAGGTATCCGGCCGCGGTGGTGAGGGCGGTGACGACGAAGACGGCCCAGGTGAGGACGGGACGGGCGCCGGGGGTTCGGGGCAGGGAGCGGTTCACCACTGGTTCTCCATGCGGGACGGTCAGGCGACGGGGGCGAGCTCGTTCTGCGGCTCGGGCTGCCGACCGGCCGTGCGCAGCATAGCGGCGCAGACGAGGGCGACGGTCATGACGGCGGCGGCCACCGCGAACACCACGCCGAGCGACGAGACGAACGGCCCCACGGCCGCCGGGTGGGTGGCGACGCCGGAGACGTCCAGCCCGCCGGTCCTGGCGGCGAGCACGCGGGCCAGCAGCGAGCCGAGGACGGCGGAGCCGACGGCCATGCCGAGGTTCTGGAACCAGCGGATGCCGGTGGTGGCCACGCCGAGCTGGGCGGCCGGCGCCTGCTGCTGGACGAACACGATGAGCTTGCCGAGGAGCTGCCCGAAGCCGAGCCCGACCAGCAGGAGAGCGCCCCGCACCAGCCACAGCGAGGTGTCCGGGCGCAGGAACGCGAGCCAGGCCAGGGCGATCGCCGTGGCCCCCGTGCCGGCGACGAGGGAGGCGCGGACGGAGGCGTCGCGGCCGAGGAAGCCGGAGGCGGTCAGCCCGAGCGCCATGAAGACGAGGTAGCCGGCGGCTCCGGTGGCGCTCACGCCCCGCGCCACCTGGAGGTAGAGCATCAGGTAGATCATGGTGCCGACCATGGCGACGCTGCACAGCGCCTGCACGAGGAAGGCGCCGCGCAGGGCACTGACGCGGAAGAGGCTCAGCGGCAGAACGGGGTGCTCGGCGGTGGCCTGCCGCAGGAGGAACAGCGCGAGCGACACGATCGCGGCGGCGCCCAGGCCGAGGATCATCGGCGAGTTCCAGGCGTACTCGGTGCCGCCCCAGTCACAGAACAGCAGCAGGGAGCAGGCGAAGGCGGCGGCGAGCGCGGCGCCCGCGACGTCGATGGTGCCCCTGACGGCGTGCCGGGGGATGCGGACGGCCCACAGGGCCCCCGCGATGATGAGCGCGGTGATCGGGAGGTTGACGAGGAAGGCCAGCCGCCAGTTCCCGTGGTCGGCGAACAGGCCGCCGATCAGCGGGCCGACCGCGAAGCCGATGCCCGCGACCAGACCGGCGGCGGCCCCGGGGCCGCCCTTGTCACCGGGCCTGCGCAGGTGGGCCATCACCACCATGGTCACGCTCATGAGGCCGCCCGCGCCGATGCCCTGCACCGCGCGGAAGGCGATGAGCTGGCCCATGCTCTGCGCGAGCCCGCACAGCAGCGAGCCGGTGGCGAACGTGGCCACCGCTCCGAGGAAGACCTGCTTGGCGCCGAGCGCGTCGCACAGCCGGCCGTACAGGGGGAGCACGGCGGTGGCGCCCAGGGCGAACGCGGTGACGAGCCAGGCGACGTGGTCGAGGCCGCCGGCGGGGTCGAGCTCGCGGACGATCGGGACGATCGCGGAGGAGACGATGTTCTGGTCGAGGACGGCCACGACGATCGTGAGCAGGCAGAGCAGCTTGGCCACTCCGAGCTGGGTGTCGGTCATGCTCGTACTCTAAGAGAAAATTTACACTGAGACAACATTTTATCTTGGTGTAGTATTAGCTCCCATGGGACTCGGGTTGCGGGAGACGAAGAAGCTGCAGACCCAGCGCGAGATCTGGGAAGCGGCGATCCGGATGTTCGTGGAGCGCGACTTCGACGACGTGTCGGTGGCGGAGATCGCCGCGGCGGTCCAGGTGTCGAGGAAGACGGTCTTCAACTACTTCGCGACGAAGGAGGACATCGTCCTTTCGCCGATGGAGGCGCACGTGGACGACGCCGCCCGCGTCGTGCGCGAGCGCGCCCCCGGCGAGACGGCCGTGGCCGCGCTACGCCGCGACTACCTCGACCGCCTCGCCCAGCGGGACGCCTCGGTGGGGCTCAACGACGCGCCGCACGTCCTCGCCGTCATGCGGCTCATCCAGACCACCCCGGCGTTGCAGGTCAGGGCGTTCGCCTTCCACCAGCGTGCCCAGGAGCTGCTGGAGCGTGAGCTGGCCGCCCAGTCCGGGCGCGACGACGTGACGGCCCGCGTGGCGGCGGCGCAGATCATCTACACGCGCGCCGCCCTCGTCGCCGAGAACCTGCGCCGCCTGTTCGCCGGCGAGCCGGCCGACGCGGTCCACCCCGACGCGTCGGCCGACGCCGAGCGGGCCTTCGACCTGCTGGAGAAGGGGCTCGGCGACTACTGCGGCGGCCCCTAGCGGAGGCTGTCCGCCAGCAGGCCGAGCAGCGGCTCGCGCCGGTCGCACCGCTCCAGCAGGAACGAGTCGGCCAGCGCCACCAGCTCGTCGTCGCCGAGGCCCCTGAACAACTCGGCGTACTCCGGCAGCAGGGCCTGCGCGATGAGGATGTGCCTGATGAGGTCGTCGGTCTGGTACCGGGCACTCCACGGGTAGGGGTTCCAGCCGGGGGCCTCCTCCTCGATGAGCCGGTGCAGCGGCGCCAGCTCGGCGGCTGTCTCCTCCATGGTCGAGCCCCACCGGTCGGCGCCCAGCCGCCGCTTCTTGTCGATGAACGGGCCGAACCGCTCCAGGTACGGCCCGCGGGCGCAGACCAGACCCTGCAGGCCCACGTCCTTGTACGTCCACAGCGACCAGCCGGCGTCGTACCCGTCGTAGATCTCCAGCTGGTCCCGCAGGATCTGGTAGCGCTGCCGGTCCGTTTCGGGGTCGCCGGTGTAGACGGGCCCGAACTCGCCCACCCACAGCGGCGTCCCCGTCTCCCGCTGGAACCGCGAGCGCCGCTCGAAGGTCCGCTCCAACTCGCCCCGGTCACACCACTCGCCGCGCGTGTACCCCGGGTACGGCCCGCCGTGGGCGAATCCGGCCAGGGCGTAGTCGTGGCAGACGAACACCGTGTTCTCGTACATCTCACGGAAGACCGTGAAGTCCGTGGCGTAGGTGTTGCCGTCGAGGAACAGCACGTGGCGCGGGTCGGCGGCGCGCAGCGCCTTCACCAGCCGGTCGTAGAACGGCCCGACGACCTTGCCCGACGGGTCGCCCGGCTCGTTGACCGGGTTGTAGCCCGCCACCCAGGGATGGTCGCGGTAGTGGTCGGCGATCGCCTCCCACAGGTGCACGACCCGGTCCTGGAAGTGCCGGTGCTGCCACAGCGCCGCGACGTGCGTGGCGTTGTCGGAGTGCCAGTGCTGGTTCTGCGAGCCGGGCAGGGCGTGCAGGTCGATCACGCTGTAGAGGCCGTGCGCGCCCAGCGCGTCGATCACCCGGTCCAGGTGCCGGAAACCGTCCTCGATGATCTCGAACGGCCGGTCGTCGGACTCGAAGTGCCGGTAGTTGACCGGGATGCGCACGCAGTTCATGCCCAGGCCCGCCAGCAGCGCCGCGTCGTCCTCGGTGAAGAACGAGCCGAGCAGCCGCTCGAAGAACAGCGCCGCCCGATCCTCGCCCAGCACCTCGCGCACGGCCAGCCGCATCGACGACTCGTTGGCGGGGTAGCCGGTGATGAAGTTCTCCATGTTGAGCCAGCCCCCGAGGCCCACGCCGCGCAGCCGCACCGGCGTGCCGTCGGAGGTCAGGAGCCGTGTTCCGGACACATGCAGCATGGTCACCCTTTCGTCGCGCCCGCGGTCAGTCCGCCGATGAGGTGCCGCTCGGCGACGGCGTAGAAGCCCAGCGCCGGCAGCATGGCCAGCACCAGGTAGGCGAGCACCCGCGCGGTGTCCGAGGCGTACTGGCCCTGGAACTGCTGCACGCCCAGCGGCAGCGTCCACGCCGACTCGTCGCTGAAGACCACCAGCGGCAGCATGAAGCTGTTCCAGCTCCCGACGATGGCCAGCACCGAGACGGTGGCGAGCGCGGGGCGCGCCATCGGCACCAGGATGCGCCAGAAGAACCCGAACGGCGTGCAGCCGTCGATGGTGGCGGCCTCCTCGACCTCGCCGGGGATGCTGCGGAAGAAGCCGCGCAGGATGATGATCGTCAGCGGCAGCCCGAAGGCGGCCTGCGTCAGGATCACCCCGAGCGGGTTGTCGATCAGCCCGAACGTGCGCAGCAGCACGAAGATGGGCAGGATGGCCACGGCGAACGGGAACATCAGCCCCACCGTGAAGACCGTGAACAGCAGCTCCCGGCCCCGGAAGGCGAAGCGGGCGAAGACGTAGGCCGCCATCGCCGACAGCAGCACCACGATCACGGTCGTCGCCACCGCGATGAACGTGCTGTTCCAGAGCTGCCGCCAGAACGAGCCCGAGCCGAGCACGTCGGTGTAGTTGCCGACCACCCACGGGTCGGGCAGGCCGAAGGCGTTCGTGGAGAGCTGGTCGGTGCTCTTGAAGCCGCCGAGCAGCGCGTACACGACCGGCACGAGGATGAACGCGCCCACGATCCAGGCGACGGCGTGCAGGGGAAGGGTGTTGCGTCTCACCGGTGGTCTCCCATCGACGTCGTCGCGCCCTCCAGGTCGCGGCGCATCACGAACCGCTGGTAGAACAGCGCGAAGACGAGGCTCAGGCCGAACATCACCACGCTGATCGCGCTGGCGTAGCCCACCTGGTTGCGGCCGAAGCCGAACTCCATCATCGTGACCGCCATGGTCTCCGAGGCGTGCGAGGGGCCGCCCTCGGTGAGGATCCACACCAGGTCGAAGAGCTGGATCGTGTAGATGACCGACAGGAACACGCTGATCCGGATCGTCGGGCCGAGCAGCGGCAGCGTGACGTGGCGGAACACCCTCCACGGCGTGGCGCCGTCGATCTGCGCGGCCTCGATCAGCTCGTCCGGGATGTTCTGCCGCCCGGCCAGGTAGATCATCATGTGGAAGCCGAAGTACTTCCACACCATGACGAGGAACAGCGACGGTATGACGGTGCCCGTGTCGGCCAGCCACTCCGAGTCCAGCCCGACCACGCCGAGGACCTGGTTGGCCAGGCCCGCGTCGGGCGAGAGCAGGAGCGAGAACAGCACGCCCGTGATGACCTCGGACAGCACGTACGGCGCGAAGAACACCAGCCGGTAGACGGCCCGGCCGCGGACGCGCTGGTGCAGCAGCATGGCGATGGCCAGCGAGAACGGGAGCTGTACGCACAACGACAGGAGGACGAGCAGGACCAGGTGCCACACGTCCTGCCGGAAGACCTCCGTGCCGAACAGCCGGGTGAAGTTGTCCAGGCCGACGAAGTTCGTGGGCAGGCCGCCGAAGCCGTTCCACTTGAACACGCTGGCGTACAGCGCGACCGCGATCGGCGCCACCACCAGCAGCAGGAACAGCGCGAGGGCGGGCAGGAGGAACAGCGTCATCGTCCCCCAGGGCCGGCGTGGGCGCCCGGGTGGCCGGGCGCGGGCCGGGAGCGCGGGCGCCTGCGTTCCTCGCGTCAGCGTCGTCATTCGCTCTTGGCCACTTCCGTGACGGCCTCGGCGACCTGCTGCGGCGTCTTGGTGCCGCCGATGAGCTGGGCCACGCTGTCGTTCACCTCCGCGCCCACCGCGGGCGGGTACGCCTGGTCGAGGTAGAGCTGGAAGCCGGTCGCGCTCGCCAGGGACTCGGCGACGACCTTGAGGTTCGGGTCCTTGACGGCGCTCTCCTCACCCTGGAGCACGGGCAGCACGCCGCCCCTCTCGACGGCATTGCTGTGGTTGGCCTTCTCGTCGAAGAACTTGACGAACTCCAGCGCCTCCGGCGGGGCGTCCGCGCCCACGGCCAGGCCGCCGCCACCGCCGAACGCGTCGGTCACCGCGCCCTTGCCGCCGTCGACCGCCGGGAAGGGGAAGAAGCCGAGGTCGTCGCCGAGACCCTTGCCGGACGACTTCTGCACGGCCGGCGCCCACTGGCCCATCAGCTCCATGGCGGCCTTGCCGTTGGAGACGGACGCGGACTGGCCGTCGGGCGTGGAGTAGCCGGCCCCGAGGAAGCCCTTCTGGAACGGCTGCAGGTCGGCCAGCGCCTTGAGCTGCTGGCCGGCGGCCACGAAGTCGGGGGTGTTGAAGTTCTTGTCGACCGCGGCCTGCTGCATGGCCGGCACGCCGCCGATGCGCATGGCGAGATAGGCCCAGTAGTAGTGGCCCGGCCACTTCTCCTTGCCGGCCAGCGCGATCGGGGTGGTGCCGGCCGCCTTGAGCTTCCTGACGTCGTCGAGGAGCTCGGCCCAGGTGGCGGGCGGCTGCTGGATGCCGGCCTTGGCGAAGAGCTTCTTGTTGTACCAGAAGCCGACCATGCCGATGTCGGTCGGCAGGCCGTACGTCTTGCCGTCGAACTGGTAGGCCGCCAGCGACGCCTTGGTGAAGCCGCCGAGGATCGGGGCGACGTCGGCGGAGATGTCCTTGACCAGGTCCGCCTCGATCTGCTGCTTGAGCACCCCGCCGCCCCACGTGGCGAACACGTCGGGCGCCTTTCCGGACTGGGTGAGCGTGGTGATCTTGGATTTGTACGCCTCGTTCTCGAGGACGGTGGCCTTGATGGTGACGTTGGGGTGCGCGGCCTCGAACTGCTTGGCCCGCTCAGCCATGATCGTCTTCATCGGTTCGGTGGTCGACAGGTGCCACAGCTCCAGCGTCACCTTGGCGGGGGAGCCCGCCTGGCTCTTCTGCGGCTGGGCGGCGCCGCCACCGCCGCCACCGCAGCCGGTGACGAGAACGGCCGTCGCGATCAGCAGGAAACCACGTCTCATAGGGGTTCTCTCCTCACGCCGAAAGTTTCGTGAAACCCCCCGATAATTTCGTTGCCCGGAGCATAGGTAAACGGCCTGTTACGCGTCAATAGCAGCAAGGAAAGCATCGCGGTGCCGAAAGTTTCGGTACACTTCCGACCATGTCAGCGAAGAGACGGGTGACGATCGCCGTGATAGCCGAGGAGGCCGGGGTGTCCATCCCCACGGTCTCCAAGGTCATCAACGGCCGTCCCGAGGTCGCTCCCGCGACCCGCTCCCGCGTCGAGCGGCTGCTCCAGCAGCACGGCTACCAGCGGCGCGCCAGCGCCGGCGACACCCACGCCGGGCTCGTGGACCTCGTCTTCGCCGAGATCGAGTCACCTTGGGCCATGGAGATCGTCCGTGGCGCCGAGAGCGCCGCCCACGAGGCCGGGTCCAGCGTCGTCATCTCCGTCCTGCACACCCACGCCGGACCGGGGCGCGACTGGATGGAGCGCCTGGCCGGGCGCCGCACCGACGGCGTCGTCATCGTCGCCTCACGCCTGTCGGCCGGCGTGCAGGACCAGCTCCGCGCCCGCTCGCTGCCGTTCGTCGTCGTCGACCCCGAGGGCGAGCCGGCGCCCGGCGTCGTCTCCGTCGGCGCCACCAACTGGAACGGAGGACTCGCCGCCACCCGCCACCTGGTCGAGCTGGGCCATCGCCGCATCGCCATGATCAGCGGTCCCGCCGACATGCTGTGCAGCCAGGCCCGCATCGACGGCTACCGCGCCGCCCTGGAGACCGCCGGTGTGCCGGTCGCGCCTGAGCTGATCCGGCGCGGCACCTTCCTCGTCGACTCGGGCCACGACAACGGCCACGCCCTGCTGTCCCTCGACGACCCGCCCACGGCCATCTTCGCGGGCAGCGACCTGCAGGCGTTCGGCGTCTTCGAGGCCGCCCGGCAGCGCGGGCTGCGGGTGCCGGAGGACCTGAGCGTGGTCGGCTTCGACGACCTGCCGCTCGCCCGCTCGGCCTGGCCGCCGCTGACCACCGTCCGGCAGCCGTTGCAGGAGATGGCCGCCCTGGCCACCCGCACGGTGCTCGGGATGGGGCGCGGCGAGGTGCCGGAGTCGCGGCGCGTGGAGCTGGCCACGGAGCTGGTCGTCCGCGAGAGCACCGCCCCCCTTCGCCCCTGACCGGAGGGACCGGTCGGGCTGGAGGAACCGGTCAGGGCTGGAGGAACAGGGCTCGCCTCGTCTCCGCGCCCGTCACGCCGCCCACACACCGGTAGAAGCGCGCCCCCGCCGTGAACTGGGCCGCCGACGGCGGCATCACCTCCGACTCCAGCTTCCGCCCGGCGCGCCTGGCGGCGGCGTTGCGCGTGGCCAGCATCACCCGAGAGGAGCACACCCGCTTCACCGTCGGGTGCTTGGCCAGGTCGTGCTGGTCGTACGTCATGGAGTCGTCCGGGATCGGCGCCACCGCGTACGTCTCCCAGGAGTGCGTCTCCTCGCAGCCCACCCGCCCGGGCCGTGGTGTCGCCCGCGATGATGACGAGGCCGCCCCAGCACTCGGCCTCCTTCACGCACGCCGCGCCGGCCGCCGCTGCCGCCGCCGGGCAGCCCTCGGTGTAGGTGTCCAGGCCGCTGAGCGGGCCCTTGGCGGGGGGCCCGGTCGCCGGAGCCGTTCCGGTGGGCCCGGTCCCGGACGGATCGGTCCCGGACGGGCCGGTTCCTGGTGGGCCGGACGGGGCGCCGGCCTGCCGGTCGGACGGCCGGCCGGTGACGCGGTCGTGGACCACCACGCCGACGGCGGTCGCGGAGACGACCGCGAGGACGGTCACGAGGGCCAGGAGCAGTCTGGAGACGCCGAGCCGGGTGCGCGCCTCGGTGTCGGCCTCCCGGCCGCCGCGCCGCCGCCGGGGGCCCGTTCCGTCGTCCGCCGCGTGCGCCGGTCCGGGACCGGGTCCGTACGGCTCGGGATCGCGGGGCCCGTACGCGGGCTCGTTCGTCCTGTGGGCCGGGCCGTGAGGAGCGGCCGGGACGTGGGCGGACCTCGGGGGCCCCGTGCCGATGGGGACGGAGCCGATGGGGGCGGAGCCGATAGGGGCGGAGCCGACGGGAGCCGGGCCGAAGGGGGCGGCGGCGAGGGGGACGGCGGCGAGCTCGTCGCGGAAGGTGGCCGCGTCCGGGGTGCGCTCGCGCGGGTCCGACGCCAGCGCCCGTCTCAAGACCGCCGTGAGCTCCGGCGGCACCCCCGGCAGGTCCGGCACCGGCAGACGGTGCAGGGCAAGGATCACCGCCAGGTGCGGCACGCCGCTCTCCGGGAAGCGCGGCGGGCGGCCCGACATGAGCGCGTAGACGGTCGCCGCGAGCGAGTAGACGTCACGGCGGGGGTGGGCCCGGCCAGCTCGAACGCCTCAGGCGGGGCATAGGCGGGCGTCAGCGACTCGCGGGTGACCGAGGCGTCAAGGCCCGACGCGGGGCCGGAGGCCGGCATCGTGGCCAGCCCGAAGTCGGACAGCGCGACCTGGCCGTACCGGTTGAGCAGGATGTTGGCGGGCTTGACGTCGCGGTGCAGCACGCCCTGGGCGTGCGCGGCGGCCAGCGCGTCGGCGATGCGGACGCCGGTGTCGCGGGCGTCCGCCGGGGTGAGCCGCCGCCCCTTGAGCGACCCGCCGGGGCACAGCTCCAGCACCATGTACGGCCGGGCGTCGGGCAGCAGACCGGCGTCGTAGACGGGCACCACGTGCGGATGGCCGGACAGCGCGCCGGCGGCGGTGACCTCACGCATGAAGCGGCGCCGGTCCCGGTCGGAGAGCAGGACCCGGTTGTCGACCTTGAGGGCGACCTCCCTGCCCACGGCCGACTGGAGGGCCTGGTAGACGACGCCGAAGCCGCCCTGCCCCAGCACGCCCCGGATCTCGTACCCGGGGACGGATAATTCCGACACGCGCGGAAGCGTAGCGCGTGCGGCCAGGCGTCCGAGTTTTCTGGTCGGCTACCGGGGCAGCCGGTACGACATGCTGCGAAACCTGGTGAACGGAGCCGTCGGAGGAGCCCTGGCCACGGCGGCGATGAGCACGGTCATGGTGGCGGGCGAGCGGGCCGGCCTGATGGGGGACCAGCCGCCCAAGCGCATCGTCCGCGCGATCCTGCCCGGCCACCGGCACAGGAGCAAGCCGGGGGAGGGCGTGCTCGGCGCCCTGGCCCACTTCGGGTTCGGGGTGGGGTCCGGGGCGCTGTTCGGCGCGCTCGCCCGCGGCCGTCGCGCCCGGGTGCCGCTCGGCATCGCGTACGGCCTGGCGATCTGGGTGGCCAGCTACGCCGGATGGGTGCCCAAGCTGGGCACGATGCCGCCGCTGCACCGCGACCGGCCGGGCCGCCAGGCGGTGATGGCCGCCGGGCACGTCGTGTACGGCGTGGCCCTGGCCAACACCCTCAACCGCCTCGACCACCGCGCCGATCACGGCACCGGCGCGGCCTGACGGCCGCCGGTGGCCGGGGCAGGTGGGGGCGGGTAGGGTCGGCGCACGTGAGCACCGAGTTGGAGCGGCTGGCCGCACGGCTGCGCGCGTTCGCCGAGGACCGGGACTGGGAGCAGTTCCACACCCCCAAGAACCTCGCGATGGCGCTGGCCGGCGAGGTGGGCGAGCTGGTGGCCGAGTTCCAGTGGCTCACCCCGGCGGAGTCGGCGGGCCTCGACCCGGACACCCTCGACCGGGTCCGCTCCGAGCTGGGCGACGTGACCGCCTACCTGGTGCGCCTGGCCGACGTCCTCGGGGTCGACCTGGTGGAGGCGGCGGGCGCCAAGCTGGAGGAGAACGAGCGCCGCTACGACCCCGGCCTCTACCGCGGCTCCGCCAGGAAGGCGCCCCCGCTGCCCTCCTGAGCCGGCTTCCTCCGGCCCGCGCGGCGGTGAGGAACCGCGAGCTCGGTCGCTCACGTCCGGGAAGCTGACACGCTTTTCTCGCCGGTTTGAGGCCACGCATAAGGTGACGGGCATGCGATTCGGAGTGCTCGGCCCGCTGGCCGTCTGGACCGACGCCGGGGAGAGCGTGACGATCCCCGGCCTGAAGGTGCGGGCGCTCCTCGCCGATCTCCTCGTCAACGAGGGGCACGTGGTGTCGGCCGACCGGCTGGTCGACGACCTGTGGAGCGGCGAGCCGCCGGGCAACCCGGCAGGGGCGCTCCAGGTGCGGGTCTCCCAGCTCCGGCGGGCGCTGGAGGACGCCGAGCCCGGCGCCAAGAACCTCGTCGTCTCCCGCGCTCCCGGCTACCTCCTGAGCGCCGGGCCCGGAGCCGTGGACGCCGCCCTCTTCACCGGCCTGGTCGCGCAGGCGGAGGCGGCCGACGGACCGCGCGCCACGGCCGCGCTGCTGTCGGAGGCGCTCGGGCTCTGGCGCGGACCGGCGTTCGCCGACTTCGCCGACGAGGAGTTCACCAGGTCGGCGATCGTCCGGCTGGAGGAGCAGCGGCTCGCGGCACTGGAGCGGCACGCCGAGGCGCGGCTGGAGCTGGGCGAGCACGGCCTGCTCGCGGGCGAGCTGGGTGAGCACGTCGCCCTCCACCCGCTGAGGGAGCGGCTGCGCGCCGTCCACATGCGCGCCCTGTACCGCGCGGGACGGCAGAGCGAGGCGCTGGCCAGTTACGCCGAGCTGCGCCAGCGGCTGGCCGAGGAGCTCGGCCTCGACCCCGGACCCGAGCTGGCCGAGCTGCATCAGGCGATCCTCGGGCAGGACCCCGCGCTCAGCGCCGTGACCGAGCGCCCGCCCACCAACCTGCCCGCCCCCGTCAGCAGGATCGTCGGCCGCGACGACGCGATCGCCGAGGTGGCCGCGCTGCTGGCGGACGACAGGCTGGTCACGCTGACCGGCACCGGCGGAGTCGGCAAGACCCGGCTCGCGCTGGAGGTGGCCCACCGCCTGGCCGGCGCGTACGCCGACGGCGCCTGGCTGGTGGAGCTGGCCTCCCTCGACCGCGACACGGGCTCGCCCGCCGAGGCCGTCATGGAGGCGCTCGGCATCCGCGAGGGCACCGACGGCGCGACGCCCGCCGCCCGGCTCACCGAGGCGCTGCGCACCCGCGAGACGCTGCTGGTGCTGGACAACTGCGAGCACGTCGTCGACCGGGTCGCCGACGTGGCCGAGGCGCTGCTGCGGGCCGTGCCCGGGCTGCGCGTGCTGGCCACCAGCCGCGAGCCGCTGTCCCTGCCCGGCGAGGTGCTGTGGAGCGTGCCGCCGCTCGACGTGCCCGACCTCACCGCCTTCGACGCCGTCCTCGGCGCCTCGCCCGCCGCCGCCCTCGCCGCCGCCGAGCGGTCCGACGCCGTCCGCCTGTTCGTCGCCCGCGCCGCCGCCGCCACGCGCGGCTTCGCGCTCGACGCGGGCAACGCCGAGGCCGTCGTACGGCTCTGCCGCCGGCTCGACGGCATCCCGCTGGCGCTGGAGCTGGCCGCCACCCGCGTACGGGCGCTCGGCCTGCAGGGGGTGGTGGCGCGGCTGGACGACCGGTTCCGGCTGCTCGCCTCCGGGCACCGCGGCGCCCAGCCCCGCCAGCAGACGCTGACCGCGGTCATCGACTGGAGCTGGGAGCTGCTGACCGCGCCCGAACGGGTGGCGCTGCGCCGCCTGGCCGTACACGCCGACGGCTGCACGCTGGAGGCGGCCCAGGAGGTCTGCGCCGGCGGCGGGACAGGCGGGGACCGGACCGACGAGCTCGCGGAGTTCGACGTCCTCGACCTGCTGGCCCGGTTGGTGGACCGGTCGCTGGTGGTGGTCGTGGAGGGGGCGGCCGGCGTCCGGTACCGGCTGCTGGAGTCCGTCGCCGAGTACTGCCTGGACCGGCTGGCCGACGCCGGCGAGCTGGAGTCCGTACGGCGGGCGCACGCCCGCCACTACCTGGCGCTGGCCGAGCAGGCCGAGCCCGCCCTGTACGGCCACGACCAGCGGGAGTGGCTGCAACGGCTCGACGCGGAGGCGGCCAACCTGCGCGCGGCACTGGAGACGGCGGCCCGCGGCCACGACGCCGGCACCGCGTTGCGCCTGGTCAACGCGCTGAGCTGGTACTGGTACCTGCGCGGCAGGCCCGGTGAGGCCCGGCGCTCCCTTGAGACGGCGCTCGCCCTCCACGGCGACGTCCCCGGCCGGGCCAGGGCGGCTGCCTGGCGGGCCGGATTCGCCCTCATCCTGGGGGACCAGGCGACCTGGGACACCGCCGCCATCGAGGACCCCCGCGACCGGGCCAGGGCCGAGCTGTTCCTCGGCATGGCCGTGGCCGACGTTCCGACGGCGCAGGAGCTGATGGGCGGCGCTCTGACGACGTTCCGCGCCATCGGCGACGAATGGGGCATCGCGACGGCGCTCAGCAAGCGGGCCCGCGACGCCTTCACACAGCGCGACGTGGTCGCCCTCGAACGCGACAGCGAGGAGAGCGTCCGGCTGTTCGACAAGCTCGGCGACCAGTGGGGACGCCTCCAGGCCCTGGAGTGGCTGGGCGGCCTGGCCGAGATGCGGGGCGACGGCGAAGGTGCCAGGCTGCTGTTCGAGGACGGGCTGCGGGTGGCCGAGGAGCTCGGGCTGTGGAACGAGGCCGCCCGCCGTACGGCCTGGCTGGGCTGGGGGGCGCTGCAGGCCGGAGCCTACGAGCGGGCGATGGAGCTGTGCGGCCGGGCGCTGCGGCTGTCGGTCGAGCAGGGGTTCCGGGAGGGCAAGGTGATGGCCGAGATGGGCCTCGCCTTCGCCGCGCGCCGGGCCGGGCGGTTCGACCTGGCCGAGCGGCACCTGCTCCACCTGCTGGAAGGGGTGCCCCGCCACCCCGGCGCCGAGCCCGCGCTGCACCTGCCCACCACGCTCGTCGAGCTCGGATACCTGCGCGAGCGGCAGGGCGACGCCGAGGAGGCCCGGAAGCTGCACCTGGAGGCGCTGGCCGCGGCCCAGAGGATCGGCGACCCGAGCAGTGTCACGCTCGCCGTCGAGGCGCTCGCCGCCGCGCTGGCCGCGTCCGGCTCGCCGGACCGGGCCGCGCGCCTGTTGGGTCTGGCCGCCGCCGCCCACGAGGCCGGCCGGACACCGGCGACGCCGTCACAGACGGAGGAGATCGACCGGGTCACCGAGCGGGTTCGGGAGGCGCTGGGGGCGGAGGAGTTCGCGGCCCTCTACGAGGAGGGCAGCCGCCTGAAGCTCGACGACGCACCAGGTCTCGCCCGCTGACCCTCACGCCTGGGTGGCCACGTGCTCGGCCTCTGGCCCTCACGCCTGGGTGGCCACGTGCTCGGCCTCTGACGGTCAGGCCTGGGTGGCCACGTGCTCGGCCAGACGGTCGAAGAACTCCATCCAGCCGGCCTTGGCCTGCTGGGCGTGCTCCTCGTCGGTGTTGACGCCGAACTGGTGGAAGCGCATCTCGGTCCCGCCGTCCTTCTCGGTCAGCTCCAGCGTGGCCACGGAGGCGGGGCCGTCGCCGGGGTTGTCCGGGTCACCGGTGGTGAACACCAGCCTGCCGGGGCCGTCCACCTCGCGGTAGGTGCCACCGAGCGGGGCCTCGAAGCCGCCCTCGCCGACCAGGACCACCTGCCACACGCCGCCGGGCCGGAGGTCGACGGCGATCCGCTCGACCGGCGCGGTGAAGGAGCGCGGCCCGAACCACCGGGACAGGCGCTCCGGCTCGGTCCAGGCGGCGAACACCGCCTCGCGGGGGGCGTCGAGGACTCGGGTGATCTCGTACTGCGCGGTCTGCGTGGTCATCGTGGTGCCTTTCTCCGGTGGTCGTCCGCTTGACGAGTTCCACGATGCCGGAGCGGCCTTACGGTCTTCTTCCGGTGTTCTTAAGACCCGTTCAGCCGGCTTCCACCATGGGATCGGCCGCCAGGTATCCGGTGACGTCGGGGGCCTGCGGCCGGGCCAGCACGTGCTCCACCCAGGCCCGCCGTTCATGCTCGATGGCCACCAGGTGCCAGACGCAGCCGACGGGCGCGTCGAGCGGCAGCCTGCGCAGGTCGGTCGTGCCCGGCTCGGCCCGCCACAGCCGCTGGAACAGGATGTCGGACTGCCACCAGCACACGTTCGCCCACAGCGCGTCGGTGCCCCGGTCCACGATCACGAACGCCACCCCGCCCCCCTCGGGCAGCTCCTGCTCGACGGCCCGCAGCGCGGCCTCCACCTCGAAGTCGTCCGGCAGCCCGCCTCCGGCGGTGATCCCGACGACCTTCACACTCCAGCCGTCCACCATCGTCACGCCCAGGGACCGGGTCCGGCGCGGGCGGTAGGGGGCTCTTGGTGGCTCCAGTGGGGTCATGGATCAGAAGGTAGTCCCGGACGGGCGGGGACCAGAAGCCCGTTCGGCAGTCGCATCCGAACCGTTTCATGGACGCTGCGATCGGTCGGACTTTGGGATGAGTCCGTTGGGGCATCAAGAGCGGTAAGTCACCATCCGTGATCTTTGTATGACCCAATTCGATCTTGTTGCTGTTTCGGGTGGAAGTTACGCTTCGTCCGTTTGGCAACATGCTCCGAGCCACGCGAGTCAGGGACCTTGTCATCTGGCCCAGACGGGGTGGAGCTTCGTCCGGCGTCCCTGGGGCGCCCCACGTGGTTCGGAGTGTGACGGCGTATGCGCCGCTTGCTGCCTTGGGATCGTCGTGCCCGAGTGCTGGTGATCACGATTTTAGCCGTGATGCTTCCAGGGTTGCTGGGGCTCGATCCGCAACCGGTGGTGGCGGCTGCCTCCGTGGAAGTGCCGCAGGTCGCGGGGGGCTCGGCCGAGACACCGAAGCAGTCCTGGGGGACCGCCGCGGGATTGCCGTCGCTGGCGCCGGCCAGTGCGACGCGCACGCTTGCGGATCCGGGGACGCCGAAGGGCAAGGCCAAGCCGCTGAAGAAGGCGTTGTCGCAGGAGGAACGTTCCGGGGTGGTGCGGGTGCGGCGCACGGCGTCGTCTCCCCAGGCAACCCCCAGTCCTAGTGGGACGACGAAGGCCGGCGTAGCCGCAGCCCAGTACTGCAGCCCGTACGACCATTGCGATCCGCCGTGCGGTTCGTATTCGCCCTGGCAGAGGGGCGTGTACGTGGCGTATGGCACGTATGTCGCGGCGGGTCTGCGGATCTGGAAGGCCATCCAGAACATCCCGGCGAGCCTGAACACATTTCCCCCGCACGAGGAGCCGACCGGCTGGATGCTGATCGGCGACTGCCCCAAACCGCCGCCTCCCACTGTGACGTCGATGTCGCCTGACAACGGCATCCAGGTGATGACGACCGAGCCGACGCTGTCGGTCACCGCGACCACCTGGTACGGCGGCTCGATCGGCCAGGATTTCGAGATCTGCGAAACGCCGTCGATGTCCCGTTGCACCACGCACTCGGACTGCTGCAACCCCTCCAGCACGTGGACGGTCCCCGAGGGCACACTGGCGTGGGGTCGTCAGTACTGGTGGCGGGTCCAGGTCAGCGACGCTTCGACGATCGGCGGTCAGAGCGCCTACTCCGACATCTACACGCTGGTGGTGGGAGTTCGGCAGCCGACCATCACCTCCCAACTGTCGATACGAGGCGTCAACGGTCAGGAGTTCAACCAGCAGTCCGGCAATTACACCACCACCTTCACCGATCTGCAGGTGGGGGTCGCGGGGCCGCCGCTGTCGGTGGTGCGGTCCTTCAACAGCATGGACCCGCGGCGTGACGGCGCCTTCGGCGCGGGCTGGGCCACCCGGTGGGACATGCGGATCGTCCAGGAGAACGTGGCGGGCCGTGAGGCTGCCCTGGCCACCTACCCGGACGGCCGGCAGGTGCGGTTCGCCAAGAAGAGTGACGGCGGCTACCAGCCGCCGCCCGGCATGTACGCCACGCTGGCCAAGAACGCGGACGGCAGCTGGCGGTTGATGGACAAGTCCTCCACCTCCTACCAGTTCGACAGCGGTGGCAGGCTGCTGAAGGTCACCGACAACCGTGGCCGTGTCCAGGAGCTGGCGTACGGGACGGACGGCAAGCTGGCCAAGGTGACCGCGCCGGGCGGGCGCTCGCTCACCTTCACCTGGACCGGCGCGCACGTCACCGCGGTCTCCACAGATCCGGTGGACGGCAAGCCGCTGACCTGGACCTATGCCTACAACGGCGACGTGCTGGAGAAGGTGTGCGACCCCGCTGACGGCTGCACCCTGTACGAGCACAGTCCGGGCTCGCTCTACCGCAGCACGGTCCTGGACTCCGACCCCCTCGGCTACTGGCGGCTCGGCGAGAGCGAGGGCTACCACAGCAAGGACCTGGGCTGGGGCGCGGAGGACGCCCACTACGACGACAAGGTCACCTTGGGCAAGCCCGGAGCGCTGGCCGGCACCGCTGACACGGCTGTGGACATCGCCCCCTCGACCAGCGCCAACATCAGCCTGCCGGACGGCTTCATGTCCAGGGTGGGCAAGTGGGCGTCGGCGGAGTTGTGGTTCAAGACCACCGCCACCGGCACGATCATGCGGGCGCACAGCCTGTACGACAACGCAACAGGCCCGATGTTGCAGGTGACGTCCGCCGGCAAGCTTTCCGCGTCGTTTCACCAGACGACCACCCCCGGATCTGGGCGGTTAACACCTACGACCCCGCCACCGAGCGGATCAAGACCCACACCGACCAGCACGGCGGCACCTGGCAGCTCGGCGAGCGCACCATCGATCGTGCCGTCGGCACCTCCACGGTCGTGGTCACCGACCCGAAGAACGAGAAGATCACCGCCGTCCACGATGCCTGGCGCGGCTACCGGCTGATGTCCAAGACCGACCAGTTGGGCAAGACGACCAAGTACTACTACGACACCGGCGGCTACCTGTACGAACAGGTCGACCCCAACAACAACGGGACCGAGTGGCAGAACGACGAGCGCGGCAACACGCTCTCCACCGAGACCTGCCGAAGCTACGACATCTGCCAGACCACGTACACGGAGTACTACCTCAACAAGGATGACAAGTTCGACCTGCGCAACGACCGCGTCCTGAAGGTACGTGACGCCCGCTCCAGCAGCTCCACCGACAACACCTACGCCACCACCTACGAGTACAACCAGTACGGCGAGCAGACCAAGCAGACCACCCCGGCGACGCCCGACTTCCCCAACGGCCGCTCGGCCACGATCGCCTACACCGACGGCACCGAGCCGGCCGTACGTGGTGGCACGACACCGGCGGGCCTGGTGAAGTCGCGCACCGACGCCCGGGGCAACACGGCGAGCTACCGCTACACGTCCGCGGGTGACCTCGCCGAACAGACCATGCCCGAGGGCCTGGTCGTCGCCTCCGAGTCCGACGTCCTGGGACGTGTGACGAGCGAGACCGAGATCTCGAAGGCCCAGCCGGACGGCGCCAAGACCACCTACACCTACGACCTGCTGGGACGGGTGGCCACCCAAACCAGCCCAGGGGTCAAGAACGAGGTCACCGGCGTCACCCACACGGCGCAGACCACGTACGCGTACGACCCGGACAGCAACACCCTCTCGGAGACCGTCAAGGACCTGACCGGCGGCGACCAGGAGCAGGTCTTCGCCTACACCTACGACACCTACGGCCGCGAGGAGAGCGCCACCGATCCCGAGGGCGGCGTCACCCGCACCGCCTGGGACGAGGTGGGCGCCAAGGTCACGGTGACCGACGAGGTCGGCTCCATCTTCGGCTACACCTACACCAAGCGCGGAGAACTGGCCTCCCGGACCCTGAAGAACTGGACCGGCAGCCCGGTAACCCCGATCGCCGCCAAGGAGATCACCCTCGAATCGTTCTCCTACGACGATGGCGGCAGGCTCGCCACGCAGGTGGACGCCATGGGGCGCACGACCTCCTACACCTATTACCGCGACGACCTGCTGTCGGAGACCACGGCCACCAACGCAAAGCTCAACGGCTCCACCACCGCCAGGAACGTGGTGAGGGAGACCAACACCTACGACGCCGCCGGCAACCTCACCCGGCAGGTCGCCGGCGGCGGCAAGGTCCGCGTCGACTATGTCTACGACGCCGCTGGACGACTCACGTCGCAGACGCTGGACCCGGACAAGCTCGGGCGCAAGACCGGCTACACGTACGACGCGAACGGCAATGTCGTCGCGGTCAAGCAGTCGGCGGCCGGTACCGCCCGTGTGGAGACCAGCGAGTACGCCTACGACAAGGAAGACCGTCTGGTCCGCCAGACCGTCAAGAACGACGGCCAGGACCTGACCACCACCTGGAAGGTCGACGACCGCGGGCTGGTCGTGGAGGCGGTCGATCCGCGAGGCAACGCGTCCGGAGCCGACGCGGCCGCGTTCATCTCGACGCTCCGCTACGACGTTGCCGGTCAGCTGATCGAGGCGAAGTCACCGCCGGTGAAGGTGGAGAAGGCCGGGGAGGCGCGGCAGCAACCGGTGACCACGCGCTTCGGTTACGACACCCTCGGCCGGGGGACGCACGTCGTCGATGCCGAAGGCCGCCTCACCACCTCGGCATTCGACCGTGCCGGACAGCTCACCTCGGTGACGGGCATGCCGTACACGCCGCCCGGCGGCACTGCGGTCACTCCCAAGGCCCTCTACGACATGACAAGGCCGGCCGCCTTACCAAGACGACGAACCCCCGCGGCCAGGTCACCACGATCGAGTACGACGCGCTGGACAACCCCGTCCGGGTCACGGACCCGCCGCCGGCCGCCGGCCAGCCCGCTGGCCAGTGGGTCTCGCACTACGACCTGCTGGGCGAGGAACTGGCCTCCATCGACCCGACTGGAGCCCGTAGCGAGGCCACGTACGACGACCTCGGGCGGCGGATCACCAGTACGGCCGTCGAGCGCAAGCCGACCAATGCGACGTACGTCACCAAGTACGAGTACAACGACGCGAGCGCTCTGACCAAGGTGACCTTGCCCAACAACAAGTCCACCATCTACACGGTCAACGCCGCGTCCGAGGTCGTCACCGAAACAGACCCGGTGACCAACACCTCTACCTTCGACTACGACCTGACCGGCCGTCCTGCCAAGACCACGAACGCCTTGGGCAACTCACTGACCGCCGACTACGACTTGGCTGGCCGCCTGATCGGCCTGAAGAATCAGGACAAGAACGGCGCGACGGTCAAGACTCGCGGTTACGGCTATGACTCGGCGGACAACCTCACCCAGATCACTTCGGGTGAGGGTCACATCACCAAGCGAACCTTCGACGCCACGAACCAGCTCACCCAGCTCGTCGAGCCTGTCTCGGACAGCGAGTCCATCACGACCAGCTTCGGCTACGACGCGTCGGGGGCTCGGACCCGTCTGACCGACGGCCGGGGCAACGCCACCTGGACCACCTACAACTCGCTCGGGCTCATCGAGACCCTCACCGAGCCTTCCACCACGGCTCACCCCGACCTGGCGGACCGCACCTGGACCCACATCTACGACGTCGCGGGCAACGAGACCGCCCTGGTCCAGCCGGGCGGCGTGCGCCTGGACAGGGAATTCGACCTGCTGGACCGTGTCACCAAGGTCAGCGGCTCGGGCGCAGGCGTCGTCGCAGAGGACAAGACATACGACTACGACCTGGCCGACCGCGTCACCAAGATGAACGACCAGACGCTGGAGTACAACGACCGGAGCCTCCTGACCAAGCTCTCCGGACCCTCCGGCCAGACGAGCGCGTTCGCCTGCGACCCGCTGGGCAACCCCACCCAGCGGATCGACGCCAGCGGCACCACGACGTACACCTGGGACGACGACAACCGCCTCAGGACGGTCACCGATCCGGTCAGCGGCCGCACCAACACCTATGACTACGACAAGGCCGACCGCCTCAGCACCATCACGTCCACCAACCCGGTCAACACCCAGGTCTACACGTACGACGCCGTGGACCGCGTGGCCACCCACACGCTGAAGAACAGCACCGGCGGCCAGTTAGCCAAGATCACGTATGGCTGGGACAAGGACGACAACCTCACCTCCAAGATCACGGAAGGTACGGCGGGAGCCGGCAGCAACACCTACGGCTACGACCACGCCGGACGCCTCACGTCCTGGAAGGGCCCGGACGGCACCACCACCAGCTACGGATGGGACGCCTCCGGAAACCGCATCAAGGCCGGGGACAAGACCTACACCTACGACGAACGCAACCGCCTCACCTCCGGCGACGGCACCGACTACACCTACACGCCGCGCGGCACGCTCGCCACGGAGACCAAGAACGGCAACACGAGGCACCTGACCTTCGACGCCTTCGACCGGCTCATCAACGACGGCGACGCCACGTACACCTACGACGCCTTCGACCGCATGGCCACCCGCCAGACCCGGAGCGCGGAGCAACGCTTCGTCTACGCCGGCCTGGACAACGACATCGTCGCCACCACCGACCAGGCGGGCGCCGTCCAGGCGAAGTACGGCCGAGACCCCTTCGGCGGCCTGGTCAGCATCATGGAGGGCGCCGACCCTGCTCTGGGCGCCTTCACGGACATCCACGACGACCTGGTCGGCACCTTCTCGGGTACGGCGCTGTCCGGCTCGACCGCGTACAACCCGGACGGCGAGGTCGTGGCCCAGACCGGAAGCAAGTCGGCTCTCGGGTACCAGGGCGAGTACACGGACCCGGACACCGGCAAGGTCAACATGCATGCCCGGTGGTACCAGCCGGGTACCGGTACGTTCGCGTCACGCGACACTGTCAGCCTCATTCCGGATCCATCAGTACGGGGAAATCGCTACACCTATGGAAACGCCAACCCCCTTGCTCATAGTGATCCATCAGGACATTCACCGGTACGCGGTTGTTATAAATTCGCAAAAAACGTTTTGGGTGCGTTTATTGCAGTTGGCTGTGATGTCGTAGTCGACGCCAAGCCGGTCACCCGAGACGATGTATGCAGAGACGGCGCCGGGCGACCTATGAGTTGCGCCGGACCGCCCCAGGGTGACCGGTGCGCAGAAATTCAGCAACAGGTGTTCCAATAAAAAAGTCGATCCCTGTGCTGAGTTCAGTAATAGGTGCCCCGCCAAGCATCCCAGTGCCAAGCAGCCGACGGGCAAGGAGCCCACCGGCAAGCAGCCGACAGGAAAGCAGCCGACGGGCAAGGAACCCACCGGCAAGCAGCCGAAGGGGAAGCAGCCCACCGCCAAGCAGCCTACTAAGCAGCCCACTACCAAGCAGCCCACTACCAAGCAGCCCGACTTCAAGTGGGGGCCGAAAGCACCCAATCACAACTGCGGCAAAAAATGCATGATCGACGGTAACTCTGCACTTGAGGACGTAGTTGTCCCAATTATTGTCATTGGCATAGAATCGATCGCTCCTCTATATGGAATAGCGGTTGAGTCGGCTGTTGCCGTAACCAGTGTCGCAACGACTGTAGGTACCGTTGTCGATGCTGTTATCTCTGATACAACAGACGCAGAGCCTCCGCCGCCTCCCACATTCGATTGCTCGCCCAATAGTTTCGCCCCCGGCACCAAGGTCCTCATGGCCGATGGCGGCAGCAAGCCAATTGAAGATGTCAAAATTGGTGAGCAGGTCGTTGCCGCCGACCCTTCTACAGGCCAAGTCGAATCGAGGCCCGTCACGGCGCTTATCGTGGGGCAAGGATCAAAGCAACTCGTTAAGCTGACGATTGCCATTGACTCCAACCATGGCGACAAGACGGGAATGATCACCGCTACGGATAATCACCCGTTCTGGGTGCCGGCGCTCCATCTGTGGGTTCGTGCCGATCAGTTGCGGCCTGGTATGTGGCTGAAAACCTCGGCCGGCACATACGTGCAGATTTCTGCGATCAAGAAATGGACCGCTGCTCAGCGTGTTCACAACCTGACTATTGACGGCCTGCACACTTACCATGTCCTCGCGGGCGACCAGGCAGTTCTCGTTCATAACACCACGCCCGGGTGTGGTGACCCGCTCCGCGACTACGCGGACAAGATGCGAAACAACCCGAGAGCGAAGTTTGCATCTGAATATACTTCTCGTTCGGGAGTCAAGTATTATGGCAGCAACCGCCATGGACAGCAGGCGGATGGGCCGCTGTCGGACGCGATCAAGGAGACGAATCATCATGGAGGCTGCGCCGAGATCCAATGCCTGATCAAGGCGCAGAAAGAAGAGGGACCTGATGCGATCACGGGTGGTACCATGCGTACTCTGCGGTCGCGAAATGAACTGTCGCAAAGAGCGGAACTGCATGGCACTCCAGGTCAGCCGTGTGGTCGTTGTCAATCCCTTCTGGAACGCCTGCACATCGACTACTGAGGAATAAATGCCTGAAATTCGATTCGATGGGATGCATCACGATGTGCTGGCGGCGATCAGGGCGTCAGGATGGGAGCGCGGGAGAAAAGTGGACGCCGCTCCATGGGTTGTTCCTCTGGTGGGCGAGGGTTACCGCGTCACTGCGCTCGCCGAGGAAGTTCTCTCCTCTTTTGGGGGGCTGACGGTTGAGCAAATCAATATTTATGGTCCCAACTTCAGCAACGATGAGCCGTTCAACTTCGATCCGCTATCAGCGGGCTCGGGCCAACGGGAAGTTGCTGAAGAGATAGAGAATATTCTTGGAGGTAGCTACTTTCCTATCGGAGAGTGGCTTAGTCATTCGAGTGTATTTATCGAATCGAGCGGCAGGATGGTAGCTTCTGGGTTGGGTTGGATCTGGGAGTTGGGCGGCACTTTTGAGGCCGGTCTGGAGTTGGCCATCAGGGCGCATCGACCCTTGATATGCTTGTACTCCGATCCGGGCCTTGACCCGTGGCCGCCTCCGATTCTCGACTAATTTCGCAGTCGCCGATCGCGTAAAAATTCGCGGGCCATATTGGCGGCAAGGTGGGCGTAGGGGGCGATCCACGGAGCTGCTCGCGTACGAGGAACCGCCGGACGTGCTGACATGGTGGGCGGACGCACCGATCGCGCATCATTGGATCTCATATGCGGTCACCCACATTGGCAGTACCTCAAGAGGCCGTGGCCCTCCCAGTCCTGACCGGCACCGCGCCTGAAGCCGGATGGAAGACGCGTGTCGGCATGCGGCTGTCCTGCTAGCGCACGGGCAGCCACACCTGGCCGGAGCCGCGGGTCCTGGTCAGCTCCACCCTCCAGCACCCCGGTTTCGGGAACACGAACCCCGTTCCCCACTCCTCGCCCGGTCGTTTCCAGTTGGACCCGCCATGCTCCTCAGGTCCGAACGTTCGGCGAGCCCGCGTGCCGTCCGGCAGCGTGGCGGCAACCGTCAGCGGCCCTTCGCCGGTCATGCGCCACACGATCTTCACCTCACGTCCCTTCCGGAACGGCACCGGCGCGAACAGCAACCCCCACACCTCGGCGTCCCGCCCCTCGCCCCGCACCTCCGGAAGCCCATCGCCGGACGTCTGGACCGGCATCCCATGACACCCCTTTGCCGCCCCTGCGACGGCCGGGCTGGCTCCGTCGCTCGCTCCGGGCGTCGTAGCCGCCTCGTCACTTGCCCTTGGGGTCGCCGCGGCGCCGTCGCTGCCTCGGGGGGTCGCTTTCTCGCTCGAACCGGGGGTCGTCGTGGGGGCGGTCGCCGGCGTCGCCGGGTCTCGCCCTGCACCGCCCGCCCTGTCGACTCCGCCGGCCGTGCATCCTGCCGCCAGCAGCAGGAGCGCCGCTCCCATCGTCGTCCATCTCATGAGGCCTCCTCGATCGCTCACGTCCCATACACCGGGAGGCGGCAGGAGGTTCCCGACACGATTTATGATCGTAAGAGGAAGTAAAGGATCACGCCCAGGGCGACGAGCCAGAAAATTGCTCCTATTGCCCCTATGACCAGGCATCCGGCCACCACGGTGCGTTTTCTTCCTCGGTCGCCCCATTCCTGGCGACCGTGGTCCGGGTCCATGGCATGAGGCTACGCCGGTGGCTTTTGGCGTCGTGGTGCCAATGCCGGTGACCGTCGGCCGTAATTGCGTCGCGGTGCCGAACGGCTTCAGGGATGAATGCCCTTGAGGGGTTCGGTCCGGTGCCGGTCCGAGGGTGCTCGGACCGGCACCGCGCGATTAGTCCTGCAGTTCCTCGGCATCGTCCGTCGCGTACAGCGCGGCGGCGTCGTCCGTCTCGTCCAGTGCCGCGGCGTTGTCGGTCTCGGTCTGGATGTTCTCCCACCAGTACGGGCGCCAGCCGATCGCGGGGTCCTTGCACCTTTCCGAGGAGTAGGACCCGGACACCACTTCGTCGTTGACGGAGTACACCCAGGTGGAGGTGGTGCGTGAGGACGCGCTGCACTCGATCCCGATGCCGTCGTCCCCGTGCGTGGCGGCGGCGGCCGGACCCGCCACCGCCCCGGCCAGCGCGAAGGCGGCGATCATAGGCCCGCCGGCGGCGATGAGGCTTCTCATGGTTCCCCCTGTTACCACGAAGTGATGATGCTTGATCACTGTATGTAGCGGCCGAAAGGGTTGCCGAGAGCGCCACGCCGATTGTCCGGCTAATGTGGCAGTGAAGCTGACCGCCCGATTTCGGGGGGCAGCGCGGTGGCGACGACCGTTCTTCGTGGGGCCGTCGCCACCGCCTCGTGCGACTGGTTCTGCTTCGGACCGTCACCGTCCGTGCCCAGGTCCTTGCAGATGGCCCGGTCTCCCGTCAGGAGGCCAAGGTCTCCAGGACCTGTTCGCCGTACTTGGCGAGTTTGTTCTCGCCGACCCCGCTGACCTTCCCGAGCTCCGCCAGCGAGGACGGCCCCAGGGTGGCGATCTCGCGCAGCGTGGCGTCGTGGAAGATGACGTAGGCCGGGACGCCCTGCTCCTTGGCCGTGGCGGCGCGCCAGGCGCGGAGGCGTTCGAAGACCGGGGCCGCCTCGGCCGGAAGCTCCACCACCGGACGCGAGGAGCCGCCGCCGGAGGTCCTGGTGCGGGCGGGGCGTTGGGCGTCGCGGCGCAGGTGGACCTCCCGCTGGCCGCGCAGCACGTCGGCGCTGGCGTCGGTGAGGACGAGCGCGCCGTGGGCCGGCTCCACGGCCAGCAGCCCTTGTGCCAGGAGTTGGCGCACCACTCCGTGCCACTCGGTGTTGCCGAGCTCCTCCCCGACGCCGAACACCGTCAGCGAGTCGTGGCCGTGCTGCAGCACCTTGGCCGTCTTCTTGCCGAGCAGGATGTCGACGATCTGGCCCACGCCGAACTTCTGCCGCCGCTCGCGCGCGAGCCGGAGGACCGTGGACAGCACCTTCTGCGCGGGGACCGTGGCGTCCCAGGACTCCGGCGGGGCCAGGCAGGTGTCGCAGTTGCCGCAGGGCTCGTCGAGGCGCTGGCCGAAGTAGTCGAGGAGCATGGCGCGGCGGCAGCCGGCGGTCTCGCACAGGGCGAGCATCGCGTCGAGGTGGAGGACCTGGCGCCGCCGGTGTGCCTCGTCGCCCTCCAGCGCCAGTCGCCGGTGCTGGACGACGTCCTGCAGGCCGTAGGCCATCCAGGCGGTGGCGGGCAGGCCGTCGCGCCCGGCGCGGCCGGTCTCCTGGTAGTAGCCCTCGACGGACTTGGGCAGGTCGAGGTGGGCGACGAAGCGCACGTCAGGCTTGTCGATGCCCATGCCGAACGCGATCGTGGCCACCACGATCAGCCCGTCCTCCCGCAGGAAGCGGGCCTGGTGGGCGGCGCGGGTGGGGGCGTCGAGGCCCGCGTGGTACGGCACGGCCGGAATGCCGTTGTCGGCCAGGAACTCGGCGGTCTTCTCCACCGAGGAGCGCGACATGCAGTAGACGATGCCCGCGTCGCCCGGGTGCTCGGTGCGCAGGAACTCCAGCAGCTGCCGCTTCGGCTCGCTCTTGCCCGTGATGCGGTACTGGATGTTGGGGCGGTCGAACCCGGCCACGAAGTGCCTGGCCTGGTCGAGGCCCAGCCGGGAGGAGATCTCGGCGTGCGTGGCCGGGGTGGCGGTCGCGGTCAGCGCGATGCGCGGCACCTCGGGCCAGCGCTCGTGCAGCCCGGACAGCGCGAGGTAGTCGGGCCGGAAGTCGTGGCCCCACTGGGACACGCAGTGCGCCTCGTCGATGGCGAACAGCGAGATGTCGCCCTTGCCCAGCAGCCGCAGGGTCGAGTCGGTCCGCAGCCGCTCGGGCGCGAGATAGAGCAGATCGAGCTCGCCGGCCAGGAACGCGGCCTCGACCGCCTGCCGTTCGTCGAAGCCCTGCGTCGAGTTGAGGAACCCCGCGCGCACGCCGAGCGCTCTCAGCGCGTCCACCTGGTCCTGCATGAGCGCGATCAGCGGCGAGATCACCACGCCGACCCCGGGCCGCACGAGTGCCGGGATCTGGTAGCACAGCGACTTGCCGCCGCCGGTCGGCATGAGGACGAGCGCGTCGCCGCCCTTCACGACGTGCTCGATGATCTCCTGCTGGCCTTCGCGGAAGGAGTCGTAGCCGAACACCCGGTTCAGGACCTCGATGGGGGTATCCATGCGGCTACCTTACGTGTTCGCCGGACCTCCGGCGCCGTGTTCGCCAACGGCGATCCTAGGCGAATCCCTCGGGCTCACCGGTGATGACCCGGCCGGGACGGGCAAGCGTGCAGATCATGAGCGTTTCGTACGTGGTGACCGGTGGAGGGCGTGGCATCGGCAGGGTGGCGTCGCCGGCCGAGGTCGCCGGCGCCGTGGCGTACGTGCTGGGGGACGACTCGGGGTTCGTCAGCGGCGTGACGCTGCCCGTGGACGGCGGCCGGTCGGTGCTCGGTCTCGACCCCGAAGGGCAGGACCGAGACCGGCTCGAACGGCGGGAATGAAAACCGTTGTCATCAAGTTGGAGGGGGCATGAAGAAGAACCTGCACCCGTCGTACCGCCCCGTCGTCTTCCGTGACCCGAGCGCGGGGGTCGCCTTCCTCACCCGGTCCACCGTGACCAGCGCGAAGACCGTCGAGTGGGAGGACGGCCGCACGTACCCGGTCGTCGACGTGGACGTCTCCTCCGCGAGCCACCCGTTCTACACCGGGCGCGGGCGGATCGTCGACACCGCCGGACGCGTCGAGCGCTTCCAGCAGCGGTACGGCAAGCGCTGACTCGAACAGACTGACGAATCCGCTTCGAACGGACCTGGTCGCATGCCCCCATTACCAGTGGGTACAAAGCCTTCACCGGCGTGGGAGCAGGGTGATCGCGATGAGTCTCTCAGGAAAGGAACGCCGCATCCTCGCGGAAATCGAGTACGCCCTGGCCTTGGAGGACCCGGACCTGGCCAGGCGCGTCGCGGCGATCAACAGCATCGAATCAGGCGACGAAGGGTACATGCGGCCGTACGGGGATCGGGCGCGGGTCTGGGTGACACGGCATGTATGGCTCATCGTGTCGGCCGTGGTGCTCGTGGTGGCGCTGCTCACCCTGGCCGTACTCCTCGCCTGACCGCCCGTCCGGCACTCCTGGGCCTCGTGCGGCCCAGGAGGCGGCAACGGCCCTCGAAAGGGCCCCACGAAACGGCTCTCCGAACGGCCCAGTAGGCAACGGCCCAGTAGGCAGGCGACGCGAAAGTCAGCGGCGCCGCTTCAGGACCACGAGGTCGATCGCCGCGATGACCGCCACCGCGGCTGCGATCGCCGCCTCCCAGACCCACACCTCGTCGCCCGTGTTCATCGCGCGGACGGCGAAGAACACGGCCGCCGCGATGCCGATCACCAGCGCCACCATCGACAGTCCCCGCCGCGCGCCCAGCGGGCTGCGCGCGTTCGCCGGCTCGTACCCCGAGCGGTCACGCAACCACATCGTTCCTCCCCCGGGAGATCGCCTGGTCAGGCCAGGCAGCGCAGCTTCGCGGCGAGCCGCGGGTCGAGCCCGTGCCCGGCCGGCAGGCGTCCCACCGTCGCCTGCACGAACTCGGGGTACGACAGTGTCGCGCTCACCCCGTCGGCGTGCGCCCAGATCTGCTCCGCCGTCTGCTCCACCTGGACGTCGGCGTCCTGCTCCGCCAGCGCGAACCGGCCCACCGCCACCCGCCACAGCGTCCGGCCGTCGGCCTCCTCCTCGGAGACGGGTGCGCCGACGTCGTCGGCGTGCGTGGCGTACTCCGAGTCGTAGTGGAACGTCTGCAGCCCCACCGGGTACGGCCCGGCCATGGTGTCGATCAGGTGCTCGGCTCCCAGCTCGCGCATGCGCCGCCGGGTGTCGCCGTTCTGCTCGCGCCACTCCGCCAGGACGTCCCGTACGGGCGTCGACCGGCGCTGCCGTACGGACCACTCGTTGAAGTCGTGGAAACCGTTCACCCCCTCGCGGGCGAGGCGGGCCAGCAGGTTCTGGACGTTGCCGTCGAGGCAGGCGTGGTTGTACAGCTCCTCGCCCGCCAGATGCCCCAGGACGTCCCTGACCGACCACCCCTCGCACTGTGACGGCCGCTCCCACGCCTCGTCGTCCAGCCCCGAGAAGAACCGGTCGAGCCTGGCCGCCTCGGCGTTGAAGATGGCGAACGGATCGAACTCTTTCAGCAGGTCCTCAGCCATATTCCGACGCTACCCGCAGGACGCCGCCTCTCACGGTCGCCCCTCGTCGGACCCCCGAAACGCGGGAGCCCGGCCCCCGTGAAAGGGGCCGGGCTCTCGCTCAGACGTGCTCAGCGGTCGTGAAGACCGGTCGTGCTAGCGGCGCCAGGTGTACACGCGGACGTAGTCCGTGCGGCTGGTGCTGCCGTCGAGCTCGTCGTTGCCGTCGTAGACGGCCTTGAACGTTCCGCTCTTCCAGGCGCGCGTCTTGGCGACGAACTTGCCGCCCCACTTGGTGGTGCCGGAGGCGACCCACTTCCAGCCGCTGGAGCCGTTGGCGCGGTAGTAGACGTTCACCTTCTCGCCGCGGACGCCCTCCCAGCCGTCGTCGTCCACCTGGAGACGGCCGGAGAACCAGATCGACTTGCCCTTGCGGACCTTGTAGGGGTCGGCGCTGAAGCGGGAGACCCGCGTCTCGGCCTTGCCCTCTTCGATCTCGACGCTGAAGACGGCCTCGTCGGTCGCGACGACCTGGCCGTTCTTGAACGCCTGGGCGGTGGCGCGCCACTTGCCCTCGGCGTCGTCGGAATTGAACGGGACGCTGAAGCGCCAGGACTCGACCTGCTTGGCCTCCTGGGCGCGCAGCGTGCGCACGCCGAGGGGCGAGACGCTCAGCTTGACGTTGTCCACGTCGCTGCTGGCGTCGACCTTGAAGAACGCCTCCGTCTCGCCGCCGTCCTTGACGACGACCGGGTTCGGCGTGATGTCCCTGATGTCGACGGTGGAGGCCTTGGTCTTCGCCATGGCGGCGCTGCCACCCGACACGAGCATGGCCCCACCCACGAGGGTGGAGACGATACCTACAGCGATCTTTCTCATGAGGGTGCTGATTCCTCTCCCC
This sequence comes from Nonomuraea sp. NPDC050733, assembly GCF_040654215.1. Lineage (NCBI taxonomy): Bacteria > Bacillati > Actinomycetota > Actinomycetes > Streptosporangiales > Streptosporangiaceae > Nonomuraea > Nonomuraea sp. NPDC050733. The sequence goes on from NZ_JBFAHO010000018.1 coordinate 93,224, forward strand.
GTATCGCTGGAGTCGGCCCGGGAAGCCGACTCGCTTTACTACTTAGAGCCACTGTATGGGGAAAAGGTTGGCTAAAGTTACGGCAAAAATTTGATCACAGCCGCTACCAGGGCAATCACCCGAAAATCCTTTTGGGATAGGCAGACCGACTACAGTCTCGGCCATGACGGACGTCTACACCCTTGGCGAGGCGCTGGGAGTCGTCTCCAGCGGCCGGGTCCGCCACGAGACAGAGGCCCGGCTCGACGTCTGCGGACCCGAGTTCACGCTGGCCGTCGCCCTGGCCAGGCTCGGCCACCGGGCGTGCTTCCTCGGCAAGGTCGGGGCGGACGAGCTGGGGGCGAGAGTCCTCACGGTGCTCAGGGGTGAGGGCGTCGACGTGGCCGACGTACGGGTCAGCGAGGGCGCCCGCACCGGGATGCTCCTCAGGGAGTCGCGCGTGGGCCGGGAGCCACTGGTGACGCACTACCGGGTGGGCTCCGCCGGCTCGGCCCTCACCCCGGGGAACGTGCCGATCGACCGCATCGCCGCCGCCAAGATGCTGCACGTCACCGGTCTGACGGCGGGGCTCGGCCGGGACGCGCTCGAAGCGGTCCGCGCCGCCGTGAGCGCCGCGCGCACCGCCGAGGTGGTGATCTCGTTCGCCGTCCACTACGTCCCGGAGCTGTGGCCCTCGGTACGGGAGGCGGAGGAGGTGCTGAGCGAGCTGGCCTGCGAGTCGCATCTGCTGTTCCTCGCGCAGGACGAGCTGGACCTGGTCAAACCCGCGCTCACGCCCGAGCGCGAGGTCGTGGTGGACCGGGGCATGAAGGGCGCGAGCGTGCGGGCCCACCGGATGCGCTACGACGCGGCGGGGCTCCAGGTGCCGATCGTGGACCCGGCGGGCTCGGGCGACGCGTTCGTGGCCGGGTACATCAGCGCGGCGCTGGAGGGGCTGACGCCGCAGGAGCGGCTGCACCGCGGCACGGTGCTGAGCGCCGCGGCCGTGAGCAGCGCCAGCGACTGGCAGGGCCTCCCGACACGCGCTGACCTCTGACGGCCGCGGTCTACGGTGCCTCTACCGGCGCTCGTAGAGGCGGTACGTGGCCAGGATGTTGAGCCGGTGCAGGTCACGGCAGAGGGCGAGCATGCCCTGCTGCGCGGGCCCCGGAGGCACCGGGTAACGGGCGAGGGCGGCCGCCAGGCCGGGGTCGAGGGCTTCGGCCCACGGATCGGTGCACGCCGCGAGGGTCTCCTCCAGGCTGCGACCCGCCTTCACACTCTCCAGGACCTCCTCGTGCAGCCGCTCCAGGTAGCCGATGAGGGCGTCCACCGCCGCCGGCCCGTCTCCCATCGGGCCATGACCGGGGACGACGGTCTCCAGTTCGGGCAGGGCCTCCCGCATCCTGCGCAGCGAGCCCAGGTACGGCTCGGGGCCACCCTGGAGCAGCATGTGCGCCGTGCCGGCATGGCAGAGGAAGTTGCCGGTCCAGGCGGTGCGGGCGTCGGGCACGTACGCGATGGTGTCGCCCGGCCCGTTGCCCGGGCCGAAGTGATGGAGTTGGACGACCCGTCCGCCGAGGTCGATCTCGGCAAAGGAGTCGAACGTCAGATCCGGCCTGCGCCAGAAGGTGATCTCGTCCAGCAGGGCGGCGTCGCCGTACATGTTGGCCGACCGGGTCTGCTTCTCGTACGCCAGGTCGGTCATGTTCGCCCTGTTGGCTCTGGAGGAGACGATCACGACCTCGTCGGGGAACGCGGCGTTGCCGAAGGTGTGGTCGCCGTGGTACGTCGTGTTGACCAGGTAGCGGAGCGGCCGGTCACTGAGGCCGGCGGTGGCGGCCTGGATCCTGGCTGACACGTCGGCGGTGATCCCGGCGTCGATCACCAGCGCGGCGTCCCGCCCCACGACCACCCCGTTGTTGTCCTTCGGCGGCAGGTTGGCCATGAGCGCCCATACTCCCTGCGTGAGCTCGTGCGGCAGCAGCTCCAGACCCACCGGCGACAGGTTCGGCCCGCCGTAGCCCTGGGGCCGCTCGGCGATCTCGCGCTCCGGGATGTGTGACATGGACATCTCGATTCCCTTCGTTTCAGATGACTGTGGTGTGCGCGTCGGCGGCCGATCACATGGAGACGGCGACCGGCCGGGCGTCCGGAGCGGCGGCCGGCTGAGGACGAGAGGCCGTCCAGAGCCGGTGCACGAGGATCGGGCCGATGATCCAGTAGCCGAGCGAGGTGACGATGCCGGGGAAGCCGAGATCACCCGAGACCAGGTCGTAGATCGGGTGACCGATCGCATTGCCCATCGCCCCCATGATCGCGAAGAACCAGGCGATGAGCAGCGGCACCCGCCAGCCGCGGTAGATGGCGAGCGCGCCCATGGCGAAGGCCGCGTACGAGATCATGTTGATCCAGACGAACAAGGGGAGCGACATGGCCTGCGCGCCGAAGACCTCGGTCGGCCAGCGCTCGTTGAACCCGTTCATGAACTCCTCTCCGAAGTGCAGGAACTGCCAGGCCAGGCCGATCAGGTAGATCGGCAGCACCCGGGAGGCGTCGGGGAGCCGGCGGTCGGTGGTGGCGAGGTGGCAGCCGTAGGCGATCACCATCGCCGGGATGAAGGTCAGCCACAGCGCTGGTCCGGGCGACAGGTAGGCGAACAGCACGATCAGGGCGGCGGCCATGACGCCGGCGGCAACAGTGGATCGGTGACGGGTCATCGAGGACTCCTCATGAGGTGGGTGGTGATGGTGTTGAGCTCGATCGGCTCGTCCTCGCCGACCACGACGGTGCCGCCGAGGCCGGCGAGGCGGCGGCCGTAGGTGCAGGTGGGCGCCAGGACGAAGGTCATGCCGGGGAGGAGGGGCAGGTCGGAGCCGATGGTGGGCTGCTCGGTGAGCAGCCCGTAGCGCGCGGTCTCCGGCAGCAGGCCGGGCCCGGCCCCGGACCCGCACGCCGGTCCGCGGGGATTGACGGCGTGCACGAGTGGATGCGCGTACCAGCCGCCCGTTTCCTGGAGCGGCTGCTTCATCGCGGTCACGACCTGGCCGAACGTGTGTCCGGCACGCAGGACCGCCAGCCCCGCCTCATAGGAGGCGCGGGCCGTCCTCGCCGCCGACTCAAGCTCGGGGTGGAGGTCACCGACCGCGATGGCCACCCGTTGCCGGGCCTCGCGCATGCCGTACGAGCAGAAGATCTCGGCCAGCACCAGGTCGCCTTCCTCCAGCACGCGCGGCGCCTGCGGCCGGTACGACCACGCGGGCCGGCCGCAGGAGACGAACTCCTTGCCCGAGACGATCGACATGCCCGGCGCCGCGGCGCCCCGCCGCAGGGATTCGGCCATGCCCGCCGCGTACACCGACGCCTCGGTCACACCAGGTCGTACCGCCCGCAGCATGGCCCCTGCCATCGCCTCGCCCATGGCGGCCGCGTGATCGATCGCCGCGAGCTCCTCAGCCGACTGAACCAGCGCGCGTTTCACGAACCCCGCCTCCACCGGCTTGAAGGTGAGCTGGGGGAGCTGCTGGAGCACCGAGGACCACAACGTGTACGGCATGAGCGGATCGGTGTGGAAAGGCGGGAAGGACTCCAGACCGAGCACGCCGATCGCCGACCTGGTGAGCCCATGAGCGCGGAGCACGTCGGCCACACCCTGCGCGTGCTTGGCGACGAGCACGTTCTCCGGCCCGATCCACAGCGCGTCGCCGCGCGCGCTCGCATCGAGGTGGTCGCCGACGTGCGCGGGCGAGCGGACCAGTGCGATGGGCTCGCCGGTGCGCGGGAAGACGACGATGGCGCCGGGACGGTCGTTGGTGAAGAACGCATCGGGCGCCCACTCCGCCGGCCCGTCGCTCTCGCGCCCGCCGTGGACGACGAGCGCGTCGACGCCCTCGGCGTCCATGAGCTCCCGGCCGAGGTCCCAGCGCCGGTCCCGTTCCGCCGTGGAGTAGGTGGGAAGGTCCATGCCGATGACGCTAGGACTGCGCCACGTGGCCGGAATCTGCCATCTGACCGGTCATCCCGAAGGGGATATAGGTAAGGGCATCAATAGGATCGTCCCGTGCTGTACGGGCGTGACGCTGAGATCGGGCGGATAGACCGTTTGCTGGCAGAGGCCCACGACGGCCGAAGCGGCGTTCTGGTGGTCCGCGGCGTGGCGGGGATCGGTAAGTCCGCGCTCCTCGGTCACGCGGCGCGGACGGCCTCCTCCATGGGGATGCGGACGTTGCGCGGCGTGGGCATCGAGAGCGAGACGGAGCTGGTGTTCGCCGCACTCCACCTGCTGCTGCGTTCCGGGCTGGACCGCCTCGACCGCCTCCCCGCTCCGCAGGCGGACGCGCTCAGGGGAGCGTTCGGGCTGGCCCCTTCCAGCGCGGCCGACCGCTTCCTGGTCGGTCTAGGCGCCCTGACCCTGCTGTCCGAGCTCGCCGGCGACGGGCCTCTGTTGTGCCTGGTCGACGATGCCCAGTGGCTGGATCGGTCCTCGGCCGACGCCTTGGTCTTCGCCGCCAGGCGGCTGGAGGCGGAAGGGGTGGCGCTGATCCTGTCGGTGCGGGACGGCGCTCACGAATTCCGGCCGTCCGGGCTGCCCGAGATGCGGCTCGGCGGCCTCGGCCCGGAGGCCGCGGCCGCCCTGCTGGGCGACACCGCCGATACGCTGGCGCCGCACGTCAGGGACCGCATCCTCGCCGAGAGCGAGGGAAACCCGCTCGCGCTCATCGAGCTGCCCGCGGCGCTCACGCACGAACAGCGGGCGGGGCATGTCGCCCCGCTGGCCTACCACCTGGGCCCCCTCCCGCTCACCGGCCGGATGCAGGAAGCCTTCCAGGCGCAGATCCACGCCCTTCCGGAGCCTGCCCAGACCTTACTGCTCGTGGCCGCCGCTGAGAGCACCGGCGATCTCGCCGTCATCCTCAGGGCCGCGCAGCGGCTGGGGGCCGGCCCCGACGCCGTCGAGCCGGGGGAGCGGGCCGGGCTCATCCGCGTCGGCGAGGGGCTCGCCTTCCGGCACCCGTTGATCAGGGCGGCCGCCTACCAAGGAGCACCCTTCACCAGGCGCCTGGCCGCGCACCGGGCCCTGGCCGCCGCCGACGCTGACGCCGACGCGCGAGCCTGGCATCTCGCCGCCGCCTGCACCGAACCCGACGAAGCCGTCGCCGTCGAGCTGGAGCACGCGGCAGAGCGGGCCAGGAGCAGAAGCGGCCACGCCGCCACGGCCGCGGCCTACCAGCGCGCGGCCCAGCTCACCCCGGACCCACCGCACCAGGTGCGCCGGCTGATCAGCGCGGCCGAGGCGGCGATGGACGCCGGTCAGCTCCTGCGGTCCCGCGCGCTGGCCGACCGCGCCGCCAAACTCACCGACGATCCGCGCGAGCACGCCAGGCTCGCAGGGGTACGCGCGGCCGTCGAATTCGAACAGGGCTCACCGCGCGTCGCGCACGGCATCCTCACGACCGCCGCCGCGCCCATCTCGGCCGCGGACCCGACAATGGCCGCGTCCATGCTGCTCGAAGCCGTACGCGATGCCTGGTTCGCCGGCGCGCCCGACCTGGCCGAGCAGGCCATCGATCGCGTCATCAGCCTGGCCCTGCCGTCCGGTCACCCCCTCCAACCGGTCATCTCCGGGATGACCGGACTGGCCGCCCTGCTGGCGGGCGACGCCGCCCGCGGGCTGGTGCCCATCCACGCGGCGCTCGCCGACGCCAGGCGATCCCCGCCTGCCGGACCCGGGGAACGGCTCATCATCGCGTCGATGGCCTTCATGGTGGGCGACGACGAGACGTCCAGGGATCTGGCCGCCCGCCTGGTCGACGACTGCCGGGCCCAGGCGATGATCGGCTGGCTGCCGCACGCCCTGCAGAACCTCGCCAGCAGCCAGCTGTACCTCGGCCGATTCCAGGACGCGAAGGCGTCGGCCACCGAAGCCGTGCGCATCGCCGACGACACCGGGCAGCAGCATCGGGTCGATCACCTGCAAGGTGTGCTCGCCTGGCTCGCCGCGGTCTCCGGCGACGATCTCGCCTGCGAACGGCTCACGAGCCAGGTCCGTGCGCACGCAACGGACCACGGCAACGTGTCGAGCCTCGCGTGGGCGGTCTGGGCGCGGAGCCTGCTCGCCCTCGGACAGGGCAGGACGCAGGCGGCCCTGGACCAGTTGGAGGCCGGCATCACCGGCACCGTCCGCCACCAGCTCACGACCACCCTGTTCGTGCCGGACCTGGTGGAGGCGGCGGTCAGGTGCGAGCAGGCCGAACGGGCCAGGGCGCCGCTCGCCAGGTTCGACGAATGGGCCACCGCCACCAGGCAGCCCTGGGCACGCGCGGTCGCCCTGCGCTGCAGAGCGCTGATCGCCGTAGGCGACGAGGAGACGGAAAGCCGCTACGCGGAGGCCATCGGCCTGCACCTGAACGGAGGACGGCCGTTCGAGGAAGCCCGCACGAGACTCCTGTTCGGCGAATGGCTTCGCAGAAGCCGGCGCAAGGCCGAAGCCAGGATCCATCTCAGGCAGGCGCTGGAAACATTCGAACGCGCAGGCGCCGACCCCTGGGCGACCCGCGCCCGCGCCGAACTGCGTGCCACGGGGGAGGCGGTCGACGACGCGCGGACGACGGGCCCGGCCGGCCTGCTGACACCGCAGGAGCTGCAGATCGTACGGCTGGCCGCCAGGGGCGCCACGAATCGCGACATCGGCGCGCAGCTCTTCCTGAGCCCGCGCACTGTGGGCTACCACCTGCACAAGGCATTCCCCAAGCTCGGCGTCGCCTCCAGAACCGAGCTGGGCCGGTTCGACCTCGGCGACCAGCACAGCTGATCGCTCGAAGTGTGTGGGCGGCCCGGCCGGGCCGCGGCGTCAGGGGCGGTCCACGGGGCCCCGGGCGAACCGGGTCAGCGGGTCGCGGGCCGAGGCTCCGGCCGGGCGGGGGCGGCGGGCCAGGAGGCCGCCGAGACCGGCCGCCATGATCAGCACCGTCCCGCCCAGTACGAGGGCCCGGCCGTCCGGGCCCGCTTCGCCGCCGCCGCCCGTGTCCGCGCCCGCCTTGGGGACGGTGGACGATCTCTTGCGTGTGCTCTCCGGCTCGGAGGCTTCGGAGGTCTCGTCGGCCTCGGAGGAGGCGGAAGCGTCCGCAGATGAGCTCTCCGAGGAGGAGACGTCGGAGGAGGGGGAGGTGTCGGTGTCCGGGTCCGTGCCGGTGCCCGCGGCGACCGTCAGGGTGTACGCCGACAGCGCCCCCTGGGTGAGCACCTCGCACTCGATCAGGGGATCGTTCTCCCTCGTCCCGATGTTGAGGGCGCCGGGCCGGACGGCGCCGGTGCCCGCGTTCCGTGCCGTGGCCGTCATCTGGACGGAGGCCGGCAGGGGGATGGCCTGACCGGGGGTGATGGTGCCCAGCGGGGCCGTTCCGGTGGCGGAGGTGAGCTGCGGCAGGCCCGAGATCCCGGCGTGCGGGTAGAGGTTGACCCCCGCGGACAGCCCGGCGCTCGGCGCCTTCAGCTCCGCGCCCGCCTCGTACTCGGCGCGCCAGCCGATGGAGAACGGCTGCCCCACCACGGCGGAGGCCGGCATGGTCAGCGTCACCCGGACGCGCACCGTCTGGGCCGGTACGGACTCACCGGAGCAGGAGTACTCGACCACCTCCGCGCTCGCTCCCGCCGCCGGCGGCGAGCCGAGCGGCAGGAAGGCGGCCGCCAGCGCCACCGCCGATGCGGCGAGACGGATCCGAGCCATGGACCCAAGCACCGGCATGACGCTCCCAACGGCCGCGGTTCGACTGGGACCCCAGCATTCCACTCGTTGATCACGGGCAGATTGAGATGCGCGAGGGGGACGGATGGGCATGAACAGACCGAGGAGGCGGTCGCGTGAGGCACGTCATCGAGTTCATCGGCGAGCTCATGGACTTCGCCGGCGTGCTCGTCATCGCCGTGGGCACGCTCGTCGCGAGCGTGGCCTTCGGCCTGAGGTACGTCCGGACGCGTGAGGCGACCGGCCTCTACCCGGTGTTCCGGCAGGGGGTGGGCCGGGCGATCCTGCTCGGCCTGGAGCTGCTGGTGGCGGCCGACATCATCAGGACCGTGGCCGTCTCGCCCACGTTCCAGAGCGTGGGCGTGCTGGCCGTCATCGTGGCGGTGCGGACGTTCCTCAGCTTCTCGCTCCAGGTGGAGCTGGAGGGCCGGCTGCCCTGGCAGCGGGCCGCGCCGCCGTGCGAGCCGTCCCGCTGAGCTCAGGCGGACTCGCGCACCACCAGCTCCGTGGGCAGGATGACCGGGTCGGCCGGGCCCCCCTCGAACAGCCCGAGCAGCAGCCGCACCATCGCCGTCGCCTGCTCCACCACCGGGTGGCGGACCGTCGTCAGCGGCGGCTCGGTGTACTGGGCGGCCTCGATGTCGTCGAAGCCCACCACCGCCACGTCGTCCGGCACCCTGCGGCCCGCCTGCCGCAGCGACTGGAGCGCGCCCACCGCCATCAGGTCGTTGGCCACGAACACCGCGTCGAGACCCGGGTCGTCGCGGAGGAGCTGGCGCATCGCCACCGCGCCCGACTCGCGCGTGAAGTCGCCCACCGCGACGATCGAGCGGCGGTCGGAGTCGCGCAGCACGGTGCGGTACCCGCTCAGCCGGTCCTGGCCGCCGATCATGTCCTGCGGGCCGGCGATCGTGGCGATCCGCCGCCGCCCGAGACCGACCAGGTGGCGGACCGCCAGCTCGGCCCCGCCCACGTTGTCGTTGTCCACGTACGGGATGTCGACGGGCACCGCGGGCCGGCCGTACGAGACGACCGGGACGCGCAGCCGGGACAGCGCGGCCGGGAGCGGGTCGGCGCCGTGCATGGAGATGAGCATGACCCCGTCCACGTGGCCGCCCGAGATGTACCGCTCGACCCGCGCGTGGCTGCTGGCCGAGGAGGCCAGCATGAGCACGACCTGCTTGTTGACCGTCTCCAGCTCGACGCTCGCCGAGCGGATCACCGTCGCGAACAGCGGGTCCTCGGAGAACACCCGGGTCGGCGGCTCCGACACGACGAGCGCCACCGAGTCGGTGCGCTGGGTGACGAGGCTGCGCGCGGCCGGGTTGGGCACGTAGCCCAGCTCGTCGATCGCGCGCAGCACGGCGTCGCGGATGTGCGCCGCCACGGTCGTCTGCCCGTTGACGACGCGGGAGGCGGTGGCGCGGGAGACCCCGGCGCGGGCGGCGACCGCTTCCAGGGTCGGACGCCTCATGTCTGCGCCGTCGAGAGGGTGAGCACGGAAAAAATCTACAGCCCGTTCCTGACGATCACGTCCCTGAACCACAGCGCGCTGTCCTTCGGTGTACGGGCCTGGGTGGCGTAGTCGACGTGGACGATGCCGAACCGGCGGCGGTAGCCCTCGGCCCACTCGAAGTTGTCCAGCAGCGACCACACGAGGTAGCCGCGCAGGTCGGCGCCCGCCTCGATGGCGCGGTGCGCCTCGCGCAGGTGCCCTTCCAGGTAGGAGACCCGGTCGGCGTCGTGGACCCGGCCGTCCACGACGACGTCCTCGAAGGCCGCGCCGTTCTCGGTCACCATGAGCGGCGTGCCCGGGTAGTCGCGCGACAGCCGCAGGAGCAGCCGCGACAGGCCGTCCGGCACGATCGGCCAGCCCATGGCCGTGACCGGGGCGTCGGCGGCGCGGAAGGCGACGTCCTCCGAGCCGGGCCAGGCGGCGTCGGCCGGCTCGCCGGGGCGGGCCTCCACCACGCAGGGGTTGTAGTAGTTCACTCCGATCCGGTCGATCGGCGCGCGGATCAGCTCCAGGTCGCCGTCCAGGATGTGGCCGGTGCCGCCGTTGCGCCGCGCCGCCTCCAGCACCGCCTCCGGGTAGCGGCCGTGGACGGCGGGGTCGAGGAACTGCCCGGTCAGCAGGGCGTGGACGCGCTCCACCGCCGCCGCGTCCGCCTCCCCGGGCACCGCGGACGGGTCGCCGACCTGGGCGGGAGTGAGCACGGGCGCCGAGTTGACGACGAGCATCAGGCTCTCCGCGCCCAGCGCCCGCAGCCGGGCCGCGGCCAGGCCGTGGCCGAGCATCAGATGGTGCGCGGCGCGCATCGCCGCCGCCGGGTCGCGGCGGCCGGGCGCGTGCACGCCGTTGCCGTAGCCGAGGTACGCCGCGACCCACGGCTCGTTGAGCGTGGTCCAGTGGCGGACCCGGTCGCCCAGCCGGGCGTGCACGGCCTCGGCGTGCTCGGCGAAGCGGTACGCGGTGTCCCGGGCCGTCCAGCCGCCGCGGTCCTCCAGCGCCTGGGGCAGGTCCCAGTGGTAGAGCGTGGCGTACGGCGTGACGCCGGCGGCCAGCAGCTCGTCCACCAGCCGGTCGTAGAAGGCGAGGCCTCGGGGGTTGGCGGGGCCCGTGCCGTCCGGCTGGACGCGGGGCCAGGCCACGGAGAACCGGTAGGCGGCCAGCCGCAGCTCCCGCATGAGCGCGACGTCGTCGGCGTAGCGGTGGTAGTGGTCACAGGCGACGTCGCCGGTGTCGCCGCCGGCCACGTTCCCGGGGGCGTGGGAGAAGGCGTCCCAGATCGACTGGCCGCGCCCGTCCTCCTTGACCGCCCCCTCGATCTGGTACGAGGCCGTGGCGGCACCCCAGACGAAGTTTTCCGGAAAAATCATCCTTTTACGGCTCCTTGCATGATTCCGCCGATGATCTGCCTGCCGAACAGGGCGAAGACCAGGACGAGGGGGAGGGTGCCGACCGCGGTTCCGGCCAGGCCGAGCACGTAGTCGTTGACGTAGCCGCTGGCCAGCGTGGACAGCGCCACCTGGACGGTCGGGTTGTCCGGGGTGAGCACGACCAGCGGCCAGAAGTAGTCGTTCCAGGCCGACATGAACGTCAGCATGCCGAGCACCGCCGCGGCGGGCCGCGCGACCGGCAGCACGACGTGCCAGAACAGTCCCCACGTCGTGCACCCGTCCACCCGCCCTGCCTCCAGCAGCTCGCCCGGCAGGGCGCGCGACAGGAACTGGGTCATGAAGAACACCCCGAAGGCGTTGACCAGCGCGGGCACCACCAGCGCGTACATGGTGCCGGTCCACTCCAGCTTCACCATGAGCAGGTAGAGCGGGATGATGCCGAGCTGCGCCGGGACGGTCATGGTGGCGACCGTGACGAGCAGCAGGGCGTTGCGGCCCCGGAAGCGGAGCTTGGCGAACGCGAACCCGGCCAGCGTGGACAGGAACATGACCGCGACCGAGATCGAGCCCGCGACCAGCACCGAGTTGACCAGGGCCAGGCCGAACGGCACGGTGTCGAAGACGCGGGCGACGTTGGCGAAGAAGTTGCCGCCCGGCCAGAGTGGCGGCGGCACCTGGGCCAGCGCCGAGTTGTGCCGGGAGGCCACCACCACGCTGTAGTAGAGCGGGAAGGCGGAGAAGAAGACGACCGCGATCAGGGTGAGGTAGCGCAGCCTCATGCCACACCGCCCTTCAGCCGGCGCGTGAGCAGGTAGTTGACCCCGGCGACCAGCACCACGGCGAGGAACATGAGCCACGACGCCGCCGCCGCGTAGCCGAAGTCGAACTTGGTGAAGCCCTGCTCGTAGACGAACAGCGCCAGCGTCTGGTACTGCCGGTCGGGGCCGCCGCTCGCGCCGACGCCCCCGGCGCCGCTGCTGGCGCTGAACAGCAGCGGCTCGGCGATGATCTGCATGGCGCCGATCGTGGACACCACGACCACGAAGACGATCGTCGGCCGGATCATCGGGATCGTGATCCTGCGCAGCTGGGTGAACCCGCTCGCGCCGTCGAGGGTCGCCGCCTCGTACAGCTCGCGGGGGACGGCCTGCATGGCGGCCAGGAAGATCAGCGCGTTGTAGCCCGTCCAGCGCCACATGATCATCGTGGACAGGGCGACGTGCGAGGTGGCCGTGCCCGCCGCCCAGTCGACCGCGCCGGCGCCGAACCAGGACAGCACCCAGTTGATCAGCCCGAAGTCCCGGCCGAAGAGCTGGCTGAAGATGACCACGACGGCCACCACGCTGGTGACGTTCGGCAGCAGCAGCGACACCCGGAACAGCGTCTGGAAGCGCAGCGGCCGGTTGAGCAGGTGCGCGAGCCAGATCGCCAGGACGAGCTGCGGCACGGTCGACAGGACGCCGATGGACAGCGTGTTGGCCACGGCGTTCCAGAAGTAGCCGTCGGCGAGCAGCGTGCCGTAGTTGGCGGCGCCCACGAACGCGTGCTCGTCCGACAGCAGCGTCCAGTCGTGCAGGCTCACCCAGGCGGTGTAGGCCAGCGGGAACAGTCCGAAGGCGCAGAAGAGCAGCAGGAACGGCGCGACGTAGGCGTACGGCGACACCCTCACGTCGAGGGTGTGCCGCACGCCGCGCCGGTGCCGCCGGGCCACGGGGAGGGGGAGTGAGCTCACTTGATCTTCTTGACGTCCTCGAGGACCTGCGCCCACGCCTGGTCGGGGGTCTGCTTGCCCTGCTCGACCCGGCCGAGCCCGTCACCGATGACGACGCGGACCTCGGCCTCCTTCGGCCCGAGGTGCTGCGGCTTGAGCGCCTTGGCGGCCTCGGAGTAGATCTTGCCGATGGGGGCGTCGCCGAAGAACGGCTTGGTGAAGCTCTGGATCGACGGGTCGTCGTACAGGGCCGGGATCGACGGGAAGGTGCCCTCCTCCTTGAAGACCTTGGCCTGGTTCTCCTTGGAGGTGAGGAAGTCGATCAGCTCGGCGGCCTCCTTCGGGTGCTTGCTCTGCTTGGGGATCATCAGGTGGGAGCCGCCGCTGTTGCCGGAGCCGCCCGGCACGGTCGCGATGTCCCACTTGCCCGTCGCGTCCTTGGCCTGCTCCTGGATGAAGCCGGTCATCCAGGCGGGGCAGATGATCGTGGCGAACGAGCCCTTGGCGAAGCCGGTGTTCCACGGCGGCGAGAAGGCGGCCAGCTTGGCGGTCAGCTTGTCGGAGGTGAGCTGGTTGGACAGGTCCCACGCCTGCTTCACGGCCGGGTTGGAGCCCACGATGATCGTGTCCTGGTCGTCGTACAGGCCGGTCGGCGCCTGGTTGACCATCGCGCGGAAGATCTCGCCGGGGCTGTCGACGAACTTGGCGCCGGCCACGTTCGCGGCGGCGAACTTCCGGCCGGTCTCGATGTACTTCTCCCAGGTCGGCCAGAGCGCCGCCACCTCCGCCCGGTCCGTGGGCAGGCCGGCCTTGGCGAACAGGTCCTTGCGGTAGCACATGGCCAGGCCGCCCACGTCGGTGCCGAGACCGAGGAGCTGGCCGCCCTGCTTGCTCAGCCCCTGCTGCCACTTCCAGTCGAGGTACTCGCCCTGCCGCTTGTCCAGGCCGTACTGCCTCAGGTCCTGGAACTTGGCGGGCTGGGCGGTGAACGTGCTGATGTAGCCGACCTCGACGGCCTCGATGTCGTCGGCGCCGGCGTTGGTGGCCAGGCGCTTGACCAGGTTGTTGTGGTGGTCGTTGAACTGGGTGACGTTCTCGGTGATCTCGATGTCCGGGTGGGTCTTCCGGTACTCCTCGTAGAGCGGCTTGAAGCCGAAGTCGCCGAACAGGCCGATGCTGAGCTTGATCTTCTCGCCGGGCCTGGCGGCGGTCCCGCCGGTGTCACCTCCGCCGCCGCACGCCGTGGCCAGGGCCAGGAGGGACGCGGTGAGCAGGGGGACGGCGAGGCGCTGGAGACGCGGGGGCATGGGACCCTCCTGAGTCGGAGCGGGGGGTGTCGGTCGAGAGAGCGCTCTCTCGACAGAGTCGCGGCGCTCACCCAAGGCTGTCAATCGCTGTGAGATAACGATCGGAGGGGTCGAGAGAGCGCGTTCACGAGCGGCTTCGGGCCGCTGATCTGGGAAAGCGCTTGCGTGCGGGACTCAGGCGCGCCGGGTGGACGCGCGGACCACGAGCTCTATGGGCTGGACGCGCTCCGCGCCCGGCCGGGTGTGCCCCGCGAGCAGCTCGAACAGCAGCTCCGCGCACCGCACCCCCGCCTCCCTGGGCCGCAGGTCGATGGCGGTGATGGGCGGGTCGGCGAGCTGCATCGCCTGGCTGTCCACGCACGAGGCGAGCAGCAGGTCACGGCCGGGGACGCGGCCCTGCTCGCGCAGCAGCGGCACGAGGTGGGCGGCCGCTCCGGCGGGGCCGCAGACCAGCGCGTCGATCTCCGGCCGCAGCGCCAGCAGCTCCAGGGCCGCGCGGCGGACGTCCTCCGGCGGCGCGTCGAAGGGCACCGTGCGGACCAGCGGCTCCCGGCCGTGGTGCTCGCACCACGCGCGGAACCCCCCGTGGACGGCGGCGGCCCAGTCGCTCGCGTCGCCGGCCACGATGAGCGCCGGCCGGGCCGCGCCCGACGCGCTGAGGTGGTCCATGAGCGCGCCCACCGTCTCGGCGTGCTGCGACAGCACGACGCCGTCGGCCCGCCCCGCTCCGGTGAAGCGCTCACAGGTGACCGTGGGCAGCCCGGCGGCCATGAGCCTGGTCACGATCGGGTCGTCGGCCAGCGGGTCGCCGAGCACCAGGCCGTCGACGCGGGGCGTGCGGCGGCCCGAGGTGATCAGGGTGACGTCGTAGTCGTTGTCGGCCGCCCCCTGCACGACGCCGAACACGAACGCCATGTAGTAGACCGACCGGGTGAGCACCTCCGGCACGTGCAGGCCGATGGTGCCGGTGCTGGCGCGGCGCAGGTGCCGGGCCGAGCCGTTGGGCACGTAGCCGAGGGCGGCGGCCACCTCCAGCACCCGGGCCTTGGTCTGCGCGGACACCCTCCCCGAGCCTCTGAGCGCGTCGGATGCGGTCGTCTTGGACACCCCGGCCGTCTTGGCGACGGTGAGCAGGGTGGCCGGCTCGTCTGGGCCCACACGGCGATGCTAGCGCTCCCCGAACGTGTTTCGGCCTGGTTTCCGATCCCCTTTGGGCCTTGTCCTCCTCTGGCCGCGGAAGTATGTTGACCGGCATGCCGGAACGTTCCGGCATCACGGGAAACGGCATCACCGGAACGGCACCACAGGAACGGCACCACAGGAACGGCATCACCGGAAACGGCAGAGAAGGGCGACAGCCGGATGGCATCTGGACGGCGGGTTCTCGGCGTCGGCGAGCGGCCGCACCCGCTCGACCCGCTCAGCGCGCGGGAGATCGAGCGGGCCACGCGGATCATGGCCGAGGACGGCGTGCTCGCCGCCGGCTCCGGCCGGGTGTCCTACCTCGGGATCGAGGAGCCGCCCAAGGAGGCGGTGCTCGGCTCCGGTCCGGCGCCCCGGCGGGCCCGGGCCCTGCTCATCGACCTGGCCACCGAGCACGCCCACGACGTCGTGGTCTCGCTCACCGACGGGCGGGTGGAGTCCCGGCGGCCGATCGACCCGGTGACCGCCGGGCAGGTGCCGATGCTGGACGAGGAGCACGAGCTGGTCAGGCGCGTGCTGCGGGCCGACGAGGGCTGGGCCGCCGCCCTCGCCCGTCGCGGCCTGGACGGCACCGCCGAGATCTGGCTCGCCGCCCTCTCGGCCGGTCACTACGGGCTGCCCGGCGAGGAGGGCAGGCGGGTCGCCCGCGTCCTCGCCCACCTGCGGCCCACCCCCGACAGCCTGCCGTGGGCGCACCCGATCGACGGCCTCGTCGCCTACGTCGACCTGCTCAAGGGCACGGTGATCGAGATCGTCGACACGGGCGCCCTCCCGATCCCGGCCGAGCACGGCGACTACCACCTGCCCGGCGCCTTCGGCGAGCCGCGCACCACCCAGCGACCCATCCACATCACCCAGCCCGACGGCCCGAGCTTCGAGGTCGACGGCAACCTCGTCACCTGGGAGAAGTGGAGCGTCCGCCTCGGCTACGACATGCGGGAGGGGCTGGTGCTGCACCAGCTCGCCTTCGACGGCCGGCCGATCGTCTACCGGGCGTCGGTGGCCGAGATGCTGGTGCCGTACGGCGACCCGAGCCGGGTGCGGTTCTGGCAGAACTACTTCGACACCGGCGAGTACCAGCTCGGCAAGCTGGCCAACTCCCTGGAGCTCGGCTGCGACTGCCTGGGCGAGATCACCTACTTCGACGTCACCGTCACCGGCGGCGACGGCTCGCCCAAGGCGCTGCCGAACGCGATCTGCATGCACGAGGAGGACTTCGGCGTGCTGTGGAAGCACACCGACCCGGCCAACGGCTCCCGCGAGACCAGACGGCAGCGCAGGCTGGTGATCTCCTTCTTCGTCACGGTCGGCAACTACGACTACGGCTTCTACTGGTACCTCTACCTCGACGGCACCATCGAGCTGGAGGTCAAGGCCACCGGCATCGTGTTCACCGGCGCCTACGACGAGCGCGCCGCGCCGTACTGCTCGCAGGTGGCGCCGGGCCTGGCCGCGCCCTACCACCAGCACCTGTTCTCGGCCCGGCTGGACATGATGGTGGACGGCACGGCCAACGCCGTCGACGAGGTCGAGGTGGCCCGCCTGCCCATGGGCGACGGCAACCCGTACGGCAACGCCTTCGGCCGGCGTGTCACCCGGCTGCGCACCGAGTCGCAGGGCCGGCGCGACGCCGACCTCGCCACCGGCCGCACCTGGCACGTGGTCAACCCGGAGGTCACCAACCGCCTGGGCGACCCCGTCGGCTACGCCCTGCACGCCGAGGGCCTGCCCACCCTCCTCGCCCACGAGGACTCCTCGATCCGCGCCCGCGCGGAGTTCGCCACCAGCCACCTGTGGGTGACGCGCTACCATCCGGCGGAGCGGTATCCGGCGGGTGACCTGGTGAACCAGCATCCCGGCGGAGCCGGCCTGCCCGCGTACACGGCGGCCGACCGCGACATCGACGGCCAGGACATCGTGCTGTGGCACACGTTCGGGCTGACCCACTTCCCCCGCACCGAGGACTGGCCGATCATGCCGGTCGACACGTGCGGCTTCACCCTGAGACCGGTCGGGTTCTTCGACCGCAACCCCACGCTCGACGTCCCGCCGAGCACCACGTCCCCGAGCTCCTGCCACACCCCCACCCCGGGCGTCCCCGCTGAGGACTGCTGCCACTAGAAACGAGGCGTCATGCGTTACAGACTCGCCTGCGGGGTCGCCGCCGTGCTGACCGCCACCTCCGCCTGCGGCGGCGGGACCGCCGCCGCGCCCGGCGCGCCCGGGAGCGCGCCCGACGCGAGTGCCCCGCCCGGGTACCTCGCGCTCGCCGACGGCAAGCTGCCCACCGGCGGCGCGCTCACCTTCGCCGTGCACATCGACAGCGGGGCGGCCACCGGCCTCGACCCGCAGCTCGCCGACGTCGCCACCTCCTGGCAGCTCATGTCGCTGGTCTACGAGACGCTCGTCACCGTCGGCCCCGACTTCGCCCCGAAGCCCGCGCTCGCCGAGAGCTGGGAGACCCCCGACCCCACCACCTACGTCTTCCACCTGCGCAAGGGCGTGACCTTCTCCAACGGCCGGGCCATGACCGCCGACGACGTGGTAGGCAGCCTGAAGCGGCTGCTCGCCGCCAAGTCGGTGTGGCGCGGCCAGCTCGGGCCCGTCGAGAAGGTCGCCAAGGTGGACGACGGCACCGTCAAGGTCACCCTGGCCAGGCCGTACACGCCGTTCCTCGCCGCGCTGGCCAACGTCCCCGCCGCCGTCCTGCCGATGAAGGAGATCGAGGCGGGCGCTTTCGACCCGGCCAAGGAGCTGCTCGGTACGGGCCCGTTCAAGGTCAAGGACCACCGGCAGGACGTCTCGTGGACCTTCGTCCGCAACGAGCACTACTGGGACAAGGGCAGGCCGGCCGCCGACAGCCTGTCCGTCACCATCGCCCCCGAGGAGGCGGCCCGCGTGGCCGCGGTGCAGAACGGCAGCGCCGCCCTGGCCTCGCTCGGCAACGTCGACTCCGCCGCGATGCTGGCCGGCGCCGCCGACGTCAAGGTCGCCACCCAGGCCACCACCGACTTCTACTACCTGATGCTCAACTCGAAGAACCCGGCCTTCGCCGACCCCCGGGTCCGGCAGGCGGTCAACATGGCGCTCGACCGCAAGCAGATCGCCGACGTGGCGCTCGGCGGCCAGGGCAAGCCGACGGGCGTCACGCCCGCGGGCCTGCCCGGCGCCTGCGACCCCGCCACGCTCCCGTCGGCCACCGCGGGCGGCGCCGCCAAGGCCAAGGAGCTGCTGGCCCAGGCCGGCGCCTCCGGCCTGTCCTTCACGCTCAGCATCTACGCCACCGAGCCGGCCCCGGCCGTCGCGCAGGTGATCCAGCAGAACCTCCAGCAGGCCGGCGTCACCGTCAAGATCGAGCAGATGGACGAGGCGAGCTGGGCGGGCAAGGTGTACGGCAAGGCGCCGGCCCCGTTCGAGGCCGCCCTGTCGTGGTTCGCCGGGTACGCCGACGCCGGCATGGTCACCACCTGGTGGAACCCCGACGTGGCGGGCTTCAACCAGGGCTTCATGCAGGCCGACAAGGACCTCAACACGCTCATCGCCAAGGCCGGCGAGACCCCGGCGGGCGCGGAGCGCGACAAGGCGCTGGCCGCCGTGTGCGCCAAGGTCGACACCGACTCCCAGATGGTGCCGCTGGTGACCCGCCCGGCCACGATCGCCTACCGGGCCGACGAGGTAAGCCCCAGCCTGTACGCCACCGAGGGCTACGGCAACCTGCTGCGGCTGGTCGCCGACGCCCGCGTCAAGCGGGGCTGAGCGCGATGCGGCTCCTGCTGTGGTGGGCCGGCCGGGCGCTCAGCTCGGCCGTCACCCTCCTCGGCATCTCCGTCCTCATCTTCGCGGCCCTGCGCCTCATGCCCGGCGGTTTCGCCGAGACCATCCTCGGCCCGTTCGCCACGCCGGAGCAGAAGGCCGAGCTGGCCGCCCGCTACGGGCTCGACCAGTCGGTGCTCGCCCAGTACGGGCACTGGCTGGCGGCGGTCGGCACCGGTGACTTCGGCACCTCGATGATCAGCCGGCAGCCGGTCGCGGCGGAGCTGGCGGCGCGGCTGCCCGTGACCGCGCGGCTCACGCTGCTGGCCGTGGCCGCCGCCGTCCTCGCCGGGGTCCCGCTGGGCGTGGTCACCGCCGTGCGCGCCCGGCCCGGCGGGGGCGGCGGCGCCGGGCGGCTGCTGAGCGGCCTGGGCGTGAGCGTCCCGGAGTTCGCGCTGGGCAGCCTCGTGGTCTTCGTGGTCTCCCGGTACGGCCTGCAGACCACCGGGTACGTGCTGCCCGCCGCGATCCTGTCGGTCTTCGCCATCTCCGCCACGGCCAGGACGACCCGCGACGCCGTGCTGGGCGTGCTGGTGGAGCCGCACATCACCGCCGCCGTGGCCCGGGGCGAGACGCCGTGGTTCATCGTCAGGCACCACATCCTGCGCAACGCCGCCGGCCCGGTGCTCACCCTCACCGCCACGATCACCGCGTACCTGCTGGGCGGCGCGCTCATCGTGGAGTACCTGTTCAACCTGCCCGGCATCGGCTCGTACCTCGTGCAGGCGGTGGGCCGCAGGGACTACGCGGTCGTGCAGGGCGGGGTGCTGCTGGCGGCCACCGTGTTCATCGTCATGAACGTCCTGGTCGACCTGCTCGTCGGCCTGCTGGACCCGAGGCTCGGGAGGCGCGCGTGAGGAAGACGCTCCGGAGAGGGGAGGCGCGGCGGGCGCGGCGGCTCGACCCGCTGTCGCTGACCGGCCTGGCCTGCCTGCTGCTGCTCGTGCTGCTGGCCCTGGGCTCGCTGGTGGACGCGGCCGGCGACCCCGACGCCATCGTGGGGCCGAGGCTGCGACCGCCCGGGCCCGGCTGGTGGCTCGGCACCGACAACCTGGGCCGCTCCCTGCTGCCGCGCGTCATGGAGGGCGTGGGCACCACGCTGCTGCTGTCGTCGGTGGCCGTGCTGCTGACGGCCGCGCTGAGCGCCGGCTTCGGCGTGCTCGCGGGCTACCGGGGCGGCTACCTGAACGAGCTGGTCATGCGGGTGGTGGAGGTGCTCTACTCGTTCCCGGCGATCGTGCTGGCCGTGCTCGTGGCCGCCGTCGCGGGGCCGGGGCAGCTCGCCGCGCTGGCCGCCATCGTGCTGGTGACCATCCCGCTGATGACGCGGCTCGTGCGGGCCGCCGCCGTGGCCGTGGCCGGGCGCGACTACGTGACGGCCGCCGTCATCAGCGGCGCCCGGCTGCCGCGCGTGCTCGGCCGGCACATCCTGCCGAACGTGGCGGGGACGATCGCGGTGCAGGGCACGTACGCGCTGTCGGTCGGCATCTCCGTGGAGGGCGGGCTGAGCTTCCTCGGCTTCGGCGTGCAGCCGCCGCAGGCCTCGCTCGGCGTCCTCATCCGGCAGGGCGGGACGTACATGCTGGCCGCCCCCTGGCTGATCATCGCGCCGGGGGCCGTGCTGGTGCTGGCCATCCTGTCCATCAACGTGTTCGGCGACGGCCTGCGTGACCGCTTCGAACCGAGGGAGACGAGGTCACTCGTATGAACGTCCTGCTTGACGTGGACGGCCTGGTCGTGGACTACGGCCGGGCCCGCGCCCTCGACGGGGCCGACCTGCGGGTGGCGGCCGGGCAGACGGTCGGCGTGGTGGGCGAGAGCGGGTCGGGCAAGTCCACGCTGGGCGCGGCGATCGGCCGGCTGCTGCCCCGCCAGGCGCGGATCGAGGCGGGCGGCGTCCGCGTGGCCGGGGAGCCGGTGCTGGAGCTGCGGCCCGCCGAGCTGCGGCGGTTGCGGCGGCGCCGGCTCGGCTTCGTCTTCCAGGACCCCATCGCCTCGCTCGACCCGACCATGCGGGTCGGCCGGCAGCTCCGCCTCGTGCTGGGCCGGCAGGACCGCGGGGACGTGGCCGCCCACCTGGGGCGGGTCGGCCTGGAGGACCCGTGGGTCGCCGCGGCGTACCCGCACCAGCTCTCCGGCGGCATGGCGCAGCGGGTGGCGATCGCCCTGGCCATGGCCGCCTCGCCGGAACTGCTGGTCGCCGACGAGCCGACGGCCTCGCTGGACGCCCAGGTGCGGGAGAAGGTGCTGGACGTGGTGTTCGCGCTGGCGGCCGGGGCCGGGACGAGCATCGTCTGGCTCAGCCACGACCTTCCGGCCGTGGCCCGCCGCTGCGACCGGGTGGCCGTCATGTACGGCGGCCGGGTCGTGGAGTCGGGACCCGCCGCGGCGGTACTCGGCGCCCCGGCCCACCCCTACACCGCGGCCCTGGCCGGGTCGGCGCCCGCGGCGGCGGCCCCGGGAGTCCGGCTGCGGCCGGTGCCGGGCCGGCCGCCGGTGCTGACCGGGCCGTCGCCGGGGTGCGCGTTCGAGCCGCGCTGCCCGTTCGCCCAGGAGCGCTGCGCCGTCGAACGCCCCGAGCCGGTCACGGTGGGGGAGCAGGAGGCGCTCTGCCATCGGGCCGCTGACCTGGCCGGACAGCTGGAGGTGATCGCGTGATCCTCGAACTGGCCGATGTCACGGTCTCCTTCACCACCGGCCCGCCGCTGCGGCGCCGCCGCGTCGACGCCGTGCGCGGGGTCTCGCTCGCCGTGGCCGAGGGCGAGACGCTCGGCGTGGTGGGGGAGTCCGGCTCGGGCAAGACCACCACCAGCCGGGTGGCGCTCGGGCTGCAACGCCCCACCTCCGGCACGGTGCTGTTCGACGGGCGTCCGTTCCCGCGCAACCGCCGCGACCTGGCGGGGCGCATCCAGGCGGTGCTCCAGCACCCCCACTGGTCGCTGAACCCCAGGATGCGCGTCGGGCAGAGCGTCGCCGAGCCGCTGGCCGTGCTCGGCCGGCCGGTCGGCTCGCTGGTGGGCGACGCGCTGGAGCAGGTCGGCCTGGGGGCGAACTTCGCCGAGCGCTACCCTCACGAGCTGTCCGGCGGTCAGCGGCAGCGGGTGTCGATCGCCCGCGCGCTGATCATCCGGCCGAGCTTCGTCGTGTTCGACGAGGCGGTCAGCGCCCTCGACATCTCCGTGCAGGCCCAGATCCTCAACCTGCTGAAGGACCTGCAGGCGGAGTTCGGCTTCAGCGCCCTGTTCATCTCGCACGACCTCGGCGCGGTCCGGTACGTGGCCGACCGGATCGCCGTCATGCGCGGCGGCGAGATCGTCGAGACCGCCGACGCCGCCGCCTTCTACTCAGCCCCCGAACACCCGTACTCGCGCCAGCTCCTGGAGTCCCTGTGACCCTCGCCCCCGTCTCGTCGTTCAACACCGGGGTCCCCGGCAACCCCGACCTCCCGCTCACCCCGCAGCCCAGCCCGGGGCGCGGCAGCGTGCCGTTCGACCTGCCCGGCGTGCTCGTCGGCACCGCCGAGTACGGCGAGGGCCCCACCGGCTGCACGGTCGTGCACGTCCCGGCGGGCGCGCGCACCGCGGTGGACGCCCGCGGCGGAGCCGTCGGCATGAGCGGCGGCTACGACTTCAACCACGCGATCTGCCTGGCAGGCGGATCGGTGTACGGCCTGGCCGCCGCGGCGGGCGTGAGCGACGAGCTCCTCGCCCGGCGCGGCAACCAGGTCAAGTGGGACGAGCTCCAGCTCGTCTCCGGCGCCGTGATCTACGACTTCTCCGCACGGGACAACGCCGTCCACCCCGACGCCGCGCTGGGCCGCGCCGCGCTGTGCGCCGCCCGCGAGGGCGAGTTCCCCGTGGGCAGGTGCGGGGCGGGCATCGGCGCCACCGCCGGGAAGATCGACTTCCGCCGGGCGGAGTTCGCCGGCCAGGGCGCCGCCTTCGGCGTCTTCGGCAGCGCCAAGGTGCTGGTCGCGACCGTGATCAACTCTGTCGGCGTGGTCGTGGGCCGCGACGGCGAGATCCTGCGCGGCAACTACCACGCCGAGGAGGGGGTCAGGCGGCACCCGAGCGTGGACTACGCGGCCCTGACCGGCGGGCCCGCCGTGATGGGCAACACCACCCTCACCGTGCTGGTCACCAACGTCAACCTGCACGACCGCGACCTCGCGCAGCTCGCCCGCCAGGTGCACAGCTCGATGCACCGCGGCATCCAGCCCTTCCACACCTCGACGGACGGCGACGTGCTGTTCGCCCTCACCACCGACGAGGTGGAGCTGGAGGGGCTCAAGCCGACGGGGCTCGGCGCGCTGGCCTCCGAGGTCGCCTGGGACGCCATCCTGAGCGGGGTGGAGTAGACCGGATGCACGTCTTCCCCCGTTACGCGCCGGACGATCCCGCGCACGCCGCCCGGCTCGTCCGTGCGAACCCGTTCGCGCTCGTGATCAGCGCCGGCGCCGGCGGCGCGCCCGTCGCCACGCACGCGCCCGTCCTCGTGGAGAGCGGCGGTGACCCGGCGTTCGAGGGCGCCACGCTGATCGGCCACCTGGCGCGGGCCAACCCGCAGTGGCGCGCGTGGGACTCCTCCCCGGAGGTGCTGGTGGTCTTCTCGGGGCCGCACGGGTACGTGTCGCCGACCAGCTACGCGGTGGACCCGTCGGTGCCGACGTGGAACTACGCGGCCGTCCACCTCACCGGCCGGATCGAGGTCCATCCCGACCCGCTGGAGGTCGTGGAGCGGACCGTGGAGGTGCTGGAGTCGGCGCGGACGCCGTCGTGGCGGCCCAGCCCGGCCTCCCGCGAGGTGTTCGCCCGGATCGTGTCGGGCGTGGTCGCCTTCCGGGTACGGGTGAGGGAGGAGCGGAGCATGTTCAAGCTGGGCCAGGACATCGACGACGAGCGGCGCGGGAGGGTCCACCGCGACGCGGACCCGGCCCTCGCCGCGCTCATGGACCGGGTGGACCCGCGATGAGGTTCCCCGCGTTCACGTCCTCGATCCTCGACCCGGCCGGGCGCGGCCGGGAGTTCGGCGCCCGGTGGGGCGCCGCCGTGCGCGCCAACCACGACGGCTACCTGAGCCTGTTCGAGGCGAGCGGCGCCGGTCCCGGGCGGGTCCGGGAGCTCGGCGAGCGGGCGCTGGCGAGCACGGCCGCCTGGGCGCCGGCCCTGGCCGAGGAGATCGGCGGCATCGCGGCGGGCTCCGGCCTGGAGCCGTGGCAGGTGGCGGCCGTCAATGCCCGCACCGAGATCCTGGCGGCCCTGCGCGCCGGCGGCGAGGGGGAGTGCTCGACCGCCGTCGTGCTGGGCGGCGGCCGGCCGCCGCGCACCGTGCAGACCTGGGACTGGCACGACCACCTGCGCGACGCGCCGCTGCTGTGGGCCTTCGAGCCGCGCCCCGGGCACCGGGTGCGCACGTTCACCGAGGCCGGGGTCCTGGGCAAGATCGGTGTCAACAGCGCGGGACTCGGCGTCCACTTCAACATCCTGCGCCACACCTCCGAGCACGCGGACGTGGGCGTGCCCGTCCACCTGGTCGCCCGTCGGATCCTGGACGAGGCCGCCTCGCTCGACGACGCGACGCGGATCGCCCGGTCGGCGCGGACGTCGGCGTCCACCGTCATCACCGTCGTCACCCTGGACGGGGTCCGGGCGCTGGAGATCTGCCCGGACGGCGTGGGGGTGGTCGGGCCCGGCGCCGGCGGCGTCCTGCTGCACACCAATCACTTCCTGGACCCGGAGCTGGCGCGCGGCGAGGGCCTCGGCACCGAGCGGCCCGGCACGTACGCCCGGCTGCGCCACCTGGAGGCGCGGGCCGGCGAGCTGGGCGACCCCGACCCCACCGCGCGGGCGGCGGCGATGACCTGCCACGCGCCGGTGGCTCCCGTGTGCGCCCACCCGGACCCGGACCTGCCCTTCGACCAGCGCTGGGAGACGCTCGCGGTGATCAGCCTCGACCTGCCCGCGGGCGCGATGCGCGTGCACCGCGGGCGGCTCTGCCAGGTCGCCGGGACGACCTGGCAGACGTTCTGACCCGGGAAGCTAGTGGAAGGCGGGCAGGCCGGTGAGCGCCCGGCCGACGACCAGCGTGTGGATCTCCGAGGTGCCCTCGTAGGTCAGCACGGACTCCAGGTTCACCGCGTGCCTGATCACCGGGTACTCCAGCGTGACGCCGCTCGCGCCGAGCAGCGTGCGGCACGTCCTGGCGATGTCGATGGCCTCGCGCACGTTGTTGAGCTTGCCGGCGCTCACCTGCTCGGGGGTGAGCTCGCCCCGCTCCTTCAGCCGCCCCAGGTGCGTCGCCAGCAGCAGGCCCTTGCCCAGCTCCAGCGCCATGTCGGCGAGCTTGGCCTGGGTGAGCTGGAAGGAGGCGAGGGGCCTGGCGAAGATCTCGCGCTCGGCGGCGTAGGCGAGAGCCGTCTCCAGACAGTCGAGCGCGGCGCCCATCGCGCCGAAGACGATGCCGAACCGGGCCTCGTTCAGGCAGCCCAGCGGCCCGGACAGGCCGCGGGCGCCGGGCAGCATCGCCCCGGCGGGCAGCCGCACGCCGTCGAGCACCAGCTCGCTCGTCACGCTGGCCCGCAGCGAGATCTTGTGCTTGAGGTCGTGCGCGGCGAAGCCCGGCGTGCCCGCGGGGACGAGGAAGCCGCGGATGCCGTCGTCCGTGCGTGCCCAGACGACCGCGACGTCGGCGACCGAGCCGTTGGTGATCCACATCTTCGTGCCGTTCAGCACCCAGTCGGAGCCGTCGCGCCGGGCGGTCGTCCGCATGCCCCCCGGGTCGGAGCCGAAGTCGGGCTCGGTCAGGCCGAAGCAGCCGATGCGCTCCCCGGCCGCCATGGCGGGCAGCCACTCCTGCTTCTGCTCCTCGCTGCCGTACTTCCAGATCGCGTACATGGCCAGCGAGCCCTGCACCGAGACCAGGCTGCGCAGGCCGGAGTCGGCGGCCTCCAGCTCCAGGCAGGCCAGGCCGTAGGCGACGGCGCCGAGGCCGGCGCAGCCGTACCCGTCGAGGTGCATTCCGAGGACGCCGACCGAGCCGAGCGTGCGGGCCAGCTCGCGCGCGGGCAGCTCGCCCGACTCGAACCAGCCGGCGACGTGCGGCCGGATCTCCTTGTCGCAGACCTGCCGGACCGTCCGGCGGATGTCGCGCTCCTCGTCGGTGAGGAGGCCGTCCAGGGCGAAGAGAGCCGAGGGGTGCATGAGCGCTCCCGTATTTTGGATCCAATATTGAATATCCAATATGGCACGGATAGGGTGATTTGACCATGGAGCTGCTGAACCTCGTGAACGGCCGCTGGATCGAGGGATCCGGCGCCGAGTTCGCCGACGCCAACCCCGCCCGCCCCGGCGAGATCGTCGCCCGCGGGCGCGCCGCCTCCTCCGAGGAGGTCGAGCGGGCCGTCCACGCCGCCCGCGCCGCCGCGCCCGCCTGGCGGGCCACCCCCCACCACGAGCGCGCGGCCGTCCTCACCCGAGCCGCCGCCCTCGTCGACGCGTCCGCCGAGGAGTGGGGCCGCGAGCTGAGCCGCGAGGAGGGCAAGACCCTCCCCGAGGGCGTCGCCGAGGTACGCGGCGCGGCGCGCATCCTGCGCTACTACGCCGCCGAGGCCGACCGCGAGAGCGGCGAGATCTACGCCTCCCCGCGCCCCGGCGAGAACCTCCTCGTCATGCGCAGGCCCGTGGGCGTCGCCGGCCTGATCACCCCCTTCAACTTCCCGATCGCCATCCCCGCGTGGAAGCTCGGGCCCGCCCTCACCTACGGCAACACGGTCGTGTGGAAACCGTCCTCGCTGGTGCCGCTGCTCGCCATGCGCCTGGCCGGCGCGCTCGTGGAGGCCGGCCTGCCCGACGGCGTCCTCAACCTCGTGTACGGCGAGGCCGACGCCGGCGCGGCGATCATCGACCACCCCGGCGTCACCGTGGTCTCCTTCACCGGCAGCACCGAGGTCGGCCGCGCCGTCATCGCCCGCTGCGGCGAGCTGGCCAAGCCCGTGCAGACCGAGATGGGCGGCAAGAACGCCGCGGTCGTGCTCGCCGACGCCGACCTCGACCACGCCGCCGAGCAGGTGTGCCTCGGGGCGTTCCGGTCCACCGGGCAGAAGTGCACCGCCACCTCCCGGCTCGTGGTCGAGGAGGCGGTCGCCGGCGAGCTGCTGCGCAAGGTGGCCGCCCGGGCGGGGGAGCTGGTCGTCGGCGACCCCCTCGCGACGGGCGTGGACATGGGGCCGCTGGTCAGCGCCCCGGCGCGGGAGCGGGTGGCGGCGGGCGTGCTCCGGGCCGTCAAGGAGGGGGCCGAGCCACTGGCGGGCGGGCGGCCGTACACGGAGGGCGAGCTTGCGGAGGGCTGGTTCACCCCGCCCACCGTGCTGGCCCTGCCCGGCACCCACCTGGACGTGTGGAGCACCGAGTTGTTCGGGCCCGTCGTCGGCGCGGTGCGCGCGTCCGGCCCCGAGGAGGCGCTGCGGCTGGCCAACCGGAGCGAGCACGGCCTGTCGGCGGCGATCTTCACCCGGGACCTCGGCGCCGCGCTGCGGGCCGTGGACGACCTCGACGTCGGCGTCCTGCACGTCAACTCCGAGTCCGCGGGCACCTTCCCGTGGGTGCCGTTCGGGGGGAGCAAGCTCAGCGGGTTCGGGCCGAGGGAGCAGGGGCGGGCCGCCCGCGAGTTCTTCACCCAGACCGTGACCGTCTACCTCGGGGCGCCGGCGTGAGCGGCGCGCTGTCCGGCCTGCTGGTGGCCGACTTCAGCCGGGTGCTCGCCGGTCCGTACGCGACCATGCTGCTGGCCGACCTCGGGGCCGACGTCGTCAAGGTGGAACGGCCCGGCGTCGGCGACGACACCCGCTCGTGGGGGCCGCCCTACGCCGGGGAAGAGCCCACCGGGGGAGAGGCCACCGGGGGAGAGGCCACCGGAGGGGAGGCCACCGGAGGGGAGGCCACGTACTTCCTGGCCGTCAACCGCAACAAGCGCTCCATCGCCCTCGACCTGCGCGACCCGGCCGACGCCGAGGTGGCCCGCGCCCTGGCCGCCCGCGCCGACGTGCTCGTGGAGAACTTCCGACCGGGCACCATGGACCGTCTCGGCCTCGGCCACGACGCGCTGCGCGAGCTCAACCCCGGGCTGGTCTACTGCTCCATCACCGGGTTCGGGGAGGGCGAGGGCGCGAAGCTGCCCGGCTACGACCTGATCGCGCAGGCCGTCGGCGGGCTGATGAGCGTCACCGGCGAGCCCGGCGGGCCGGGCACCAAGGCCGGAGTGGCCCTCGTGGACGTGATCACCGGGCTGCACGCGACGGTCGGCGTGCTGGCCGCCCTGCGCCACCGCGACGCCACCGGCGAGGGGCAGCGGGTCACGGTCTCGCTGCTGTCGTCGCTGCTGTCGGCCATGACCAACCTGGCCTCCGGCTACGCCGCCGCCGGCGTGGTGCCCACCGCCATGGGCAACCGGCATCCCAGCATCGTCCCGTACGAGGTGTTCCAGGCCGCCGACCGGCCGATCGTCATCGCGGCCGGAAACGACCGCCAGTTCCGCGCGCTGTGCGAGGTCCTGGGGCGCGCCGACCTCGCGGCGGACGCGCGGTTCGCGGCGAACTCCGGCCGGGTCGCCCACCGGGAGGAGCTGTGCGCGGAGCTCACCCGGGCTCTCGCCGCGCGCACGGCCGGCGCGTGGTTCGCCGACCTGACCGCCGCCGGTGTGCCGTGCGGGCCGATCAACACCGTGGCCGGCGCCTTCGAGCTCGCCACCGGCCTGGGCCTGCGCCCGATCGTCGGCGAGGGCCCGGCCGCCCAGGTGGCCAACCCCATCGGGCTCGGCCGCACACCCCCGGAGTACCGCCTCGCACCCCCGTCGCTCGGACAGGACGATCAGTGGGTTCGTGAGATATTGGGCGATTGACTTCCTCCGTCCCTGTGCTGGGAGGAGTCCGACCCTCACGAGTCGGGTTTCCTGCTTCACGGCCGACCGCCCCCGGAGAAGGATTTCCCCTTTGAGGTCTTACGCCGGCTCCACAGGCGTTTCACCTGTCCGCCAGCCCGGCGGCCAGGATGTTACGGGCGGCGTTCACGTCACGGTCATGCACCGCGCCGCAGACACAGGTCCACTCCCGCGTCGACAGTGTCAGCGCCCCGTTCCGGACACCGCAACGGCCGCACAGCCGGGAGGAGGCGAACCACCGCGCTGCTGTCACCAGCCGCCGGCCGTACCAACGCGACTTGTACTCCAGCATCTCCCGCAGCTGTCGCCAAGCGGCATCGGAGATCGCCCGAGCCAGTGGGTGGTTCCTCACCATGTTGCGCAAGGCCAGGTCCTCCACGGCGATCACTTGATTCTCGCGAACCAGCCGGGTGGACAGCTTGTGCAGGAAATCGCGACGTCGATCTGCGATGCGGGCGTATGCTCGCGCCACGTTCAGCCTGGCCTTGGCCCGGTTGGCGCTCCCGGGGACCTTGCGCGCCAGCGCCCGCCCTGCCCGCGTAAGCCTGCGCCGGTCGGCCTGTTCGTGTCGGGGATTCGCGATCTTCTCCCCGGTGGACAACGTCGCCAAAGTGATGATCCCCAGGTCGACCCCGACCCGGGTCCGCAAGGGTTCGAGCGGAGGGATTCGCTCCTCGACCAGAAGCGACACGAACCAACGGCCGGCCGCGTCTCGCGATACCGTCACCGTGGACGGCTGCGCCCCTTCGGGCAGGGGACGCGACCAGACGATCGGAAGCGGTTCGGTCATCTTGGCCAGCGTGAGCGTGCCCTCCTTCCAGCGGAAAGCGCTTCTGGTGTACTCGGCTGCCGCCCGCGATCGTTTACGCGACTTGAAGGTGGGATATCGTGCGCGCTTGGCGAAGAAATTCGCGAATGCCGCCTGAAGGTGCCTCAATGCCTGCTGTAACGGCACACAGGACACCTTGTTCAAGAAGCCGAGGTCGTCGGTGCGCTTCCACGCGGTCAACATCGCCGAGGACTCGGCGCAGGAGACACGGCGGCCCTCGGACCGGTAGGCGCGGGTACGCTCCTCCAAGGCCTTGTTGTACACCAGGCGCACGCATCCGAAGGTGCGGGTGAGCTTCTCGGCCTGCTGGGGTGTGGGGTAGAGGCGGTACTTGTAGGCCCGCTTCACGCTGTGTGCCACGCTGCACACCTTAGCGTAACCAAGGTCGGTGTTCGCTCGTTCGTTCGATCCCGATGTGTGCGCTTCCCCCCAAGCTCGGAAGCGGGGAGCGTGCACGCTCAAGGAGAAGTGATGACCACGCCAGAAGGGCCGGCAAGGGGCGTCGCGGCCGAGGTCGGGGGGCGGCGCAGGCCGCCGACGGCGCAGCAGTTCGTCCTCGCCGAGCTGCGGCGCGCCATCACCACCGGCCGCCTGCGCCCGGGCGACCCGATCCGCCAGGAGGCGCTGGCCGAGGAGCTCGACGTGAGCCGCGTCCCGCTGCGTGAGGCGCTCAAGACGCTCCAGGGCGAGGGCCTGGTCAGCTACCAGGCCCACCGGGGCTACTTCGTGGAGCGGCTGTCGCTGGACGACCTGCGCGAGGTCTACCTGATCCGGGAGATCCTGGAGGCCGAGGCGGTGCGCCGCGCGGTCGGGCGGCTCACCGACGACGCCCTCGGGTCCGCCGAGCGGGCGCAGGCCGAGGTTGAGGAGGCCGCCGCGGCGGGCGACGTGCTGGCGATGGCCGAGGCCAACCGCCGCTTCCACATGACGATCTTCGAGGCGGCCGGGCTGCCGCGCATGGTCCGGCTGATCAGGACGCTGTGGGACTCCACCGACGCCTACCGCTCGGTCTACTACGGCGATCCGGCCAACAGGGAGAGGGTCGTGGAGGAGCACCGGGCCGCGCTCGCCCTGCTGCGCCGGCGCGACGCCGAAGGGGCGGTGCGAGCCCTGGCCGAGCACCGCGCCCACGCCGTGGCCGCCATCGAGACCGTCCTCCCGGCCGCCCCCGCCTCCTGAAACTGCTGGGTGAGGAGCCTCAGGCGGTGAGCACGCGGCCGACCATCCGCGCGTACATGCGGCCCGGGCTCGGCGACTTGGCCAGGAAGCCGGGCAGCATGGGCAGCCCCACCGCGTACGGCTCCAGCCGCTCGTACAGCTCGTCCGCCCCCGCCGGCCGGTCGTCGGGCCGCTTCTCCAGCAGCTCGGCCAGCAGCCCGCCGAGCCCCGCGGGCAGGCCCGGGATGGCCGGGGGCCGCTCCTTGACCTGCTTCTCGAACACCACGTAGTCCGTCGGCCCCGTGAAGAGCTGCCGGCCGGTCAGCATCTCGTGCATGACGCAGCCCAGCGCGTACAGGTCGCTGCGCGGCTCGGCCACG
Organism: Nonomuraea sp. NPDC050733; assembly: GCF_040654215.1. Taxonomy (NCBI): domain Bacteria; kingdom Bacillati; phylum Actinomycetota; class Actinomycetes; order Streptosporangiales; family Streptosporangiaceae; genus Nonomuraea; species Nonomuraea sp. NPDC050733. The sequence goes on from NZ_JBFAHO010000018.1 coordinate 124,182, forward strand.
CCCCGCTGGATCTGCTCGGGCGCCATGTAGGCGGGTGTGCCGAGGATCTGCCCGATCCGGGTGAACGTCGTGACGTCGGCGTCGCGCAGCATGGCCAGGCCGAAGTCGAGCACCTTCACGCTGCCGTCGGGGCACAGCATGAGGTTGGTCGGCTTGAGGTCGCGATGGCAGATCGACAGGGCGTGCGCGGCCGACAGCACCGCACACGCCTGCGCGGCGATCGCGGCGGCCCACGGCACCGGCAGCGGCCCGTGCTCGCTGACCACGTCGGCCACCGTGACGCCCTCGATGAACTGCATCACCTGGAACAGCCGCTGCTCGTGGGTGCCGAAGTCGTAGAGCACCGGCGCGCCCGGGTGCTCCAGCCGGGCCAGGATGCGGGCCTCCCGGATGAAACGGCGCTCCAGCTCGCCGTCCGGCCCGCTCGGCAGCCGCAGCAGCTTCACCGCGACCCGGCGGTCGAGATGGCGGTCGTGGCCCGCGTAGACGGCCCCCATGCCGCCCTGCCCGAGGGGGAAATCACCGAGCACATAGCGGTCGCCGATGACCATTCGCCCCCCCATACCGCCTTTCCGCAAGAAACTACACCGTCAAGCGACGGCGCGCCGTCGCCCGGACCCGCGAGGGAGCGCCGTTGCCTGGACCCGCGAGGATGAGCGACCGAGCCCCCGCACGGAGTGCGGCCGTGAGGAGGGTTTCACGGAGTGAGGCCGTGAGCAGGCGGGTGCAGGTGACCGTCGGCCAGCCCGTCGAGGCCCAGCCGGATGAGCGTCTGGCCCAGCGCCGAGGTCTCGCGCAGCGCGTCCTCCAGCACCGCGAGCTGCCGGAACGCCGCGCCGTACGCGCTCTGCTCCTCCAGCGACAGGCGCGGCAGCCGGGTGCGGCGCACGTCGAAGCGGCTGGAGCCGGTCGTCGCGCGGCCCCCGGCGGCCCGCAGGAAGCCGGCCAGGAAGTCGGGGTCGAGGCGGCGCTGGTCCACCCGGTAGAGCGTGAGGTGCGGCCCGAGCACGCACCCGCCCTCGGTCATGACCCGGACGCTGGAGTAGGACGCCACCACGTCGCCGGGGCGCACCTGCACCAGGCCCTGCTGCGCGGCCGCGCGGCCGGAGGGCGGCGTGCCGCCGGCCACGTCGTCGGCCGTGAGCACCGCCAGGTCGCCGCCGTCGGCGGCCATCTTGGGCGGCGCCTGGAGCACCGTCACGAGGCCCTCCTTGATGAGGTCGCCGACGGTGGTGGTGGGCTGGTCGAGCGGCTGGTCCAGCACCTTCAGGTCGGGCGGGGTCGTGGAGGCGGCCAGGAAGCGGTCGCGCGCCTCGGTGAAGGCCCGCCCGACGTCGTCGCGGCGCTGGTGACGGGCCGGCGTCATGTCCACCTCGTCGGCCAGCAGGTCGATGATGCGCACCGTACGGTCGGAGCGGTCGTCGAGGTAGTCGCGCCAGGCCGGCTCGACGGCGGACAGGTCGGCCGTCGCGTCGAGAATGAGCACGTCGGACGGCGGGCGCTCGCCCGCGCGCGGCCGGCGCAGCAGCCACAGGTCGGAGCCGGGCAGCGCGACGACGGCGCGCAGGGCGCCGGCCCGCAGCAGGTTGGCCCGGATGCGGCGGCCCGCCTTGCGGCTCGCGGCGGCGGGCGGCATGAGGATCGCGACCAGGCCGCCGGGCTTGACGTGGGTCAGGCAGTGCTGCACCCAGGCCAGCTCCGGCTCCCCACGCGGCGGCAGGCCGTACTCCCAGCGCGGGTCGCCGGTCAGCTCCTCGTAGCCCCAGGCGCGCTCGTTGAACGGCGGGTCGCACAGGACGGCGTCGGCCTTCTCCCCGGCGAAGGCGTCGTGGCGGATGGCGTCGCCCGCGACGACCCGGGCCTCGGCGCCGCGCAGCCGCAGCCGGGCGGCGGCGATGCGGGCGGAGGTGTCGCTGAGGTCCTGCCCGAGCACGCGGGCCGCCTCGGGCGCGAGCAGCAGCGTGCCGACGCCGCACGCGGGGTCCAGGATCGTGCCCGGCGTAGGGTCCGTCATGGGCCGGCCGTCCGTCACGGAGCGGCCGTCCGTCACGGAGCGGCCGTCCGTCACGGAGCGGCCGTCCATCAGAGAGGTCACGGAGGTCGCAGGGCGGCCGTCCATCAGGGAGGTCGCCGGGCGGCCGTCCATCGGGGAGGTCACGGAGGCCGTGGGCCGGCCGTCCGCCGCGGAGGGGGCGTCCGCCGGGACGGTGCTCACCAGGCGGACCATCAGCGCGGCGACGTCCTCCCGGGTCACCGAGAGCTGCCGTGAGTGGGCCTCCAGGTAGCGCTCGCACAGGAACTCGTACGCCCGGAGGGGGCCGTCGCGCTCGGCCAGCTCGGTCAGCAGGCCCGCCAGCTCGGGCTCCAGCTCGCCACCGCCGCCGTCGGCGGACAGGCCCGTGGAAAGGCCGGTGGAAAGAAACGTGCCCGCGGCGGCGACAAGTTCACCCAGGCGTAGATCTCCGGCGGCTTTCAGGCGCTGCCACACACGATCTCCGAGGGATACCTGGTAGGACTTCCCATAGCGGCGCAGCCACGCCTCCACCTGCCGCAGCGAGAACAATGGCTGATTCGCGGTTCCTCCGACGGGACGGGGGAAGTCGTCGTGGCGGCGTCGCCAGTTGCTCACCGCGGCTCGCCCGACCCCCGCGAGCCGGGCGATGTCCCCGGCGTTCACGGTCGGGTCGTGGCTCATGCGACCACAGTAGTTCACAAGAGTCTTCAGCGCATCTGCTTGTGAAGTCTTTCAACCAATGATTTACTGCTAGGTATGAAGCACAACATCCGCTATGCCGCCGGATCAGATGTGGGGCGCCGCAGGGAGCAGAACGAGGATTCCGGCTACGCGAGCGGCCGGTTGCTCGTGGTGGCTGACGGGATGGGCGGCCACGCGGCCGGTGAGCTCGCGAGCTCGGCGGCGATCGCCGTCATGCGCGAGCTGGATGCCACGCTTCCGGAGACGGGCGCCGACCTGGAGGCGGCCCTGGAGGGCGCCGTGCACGAGGCGGCGCGCCGGCTGGTCGAGCTGGCGGAGATCGACCCCGCGCGCAGGGGAATGGGAACCACGGTGACCGCCATGCTCTGGGACGGTTACCGGTTCGCCCTGGCTCATCTCGGTGACTCCCGCGGATACCTGCTTCGCGATGGTGCTCTTTACCAGATGACCAAGGATCACACACTTGTGCAGTCGATGGTGGACGAAGGGCGGATAACGGAGGATCAGGCCGCCGTTCATCCCCGTCGCTCCATGGTGCTGCGGGTCCTCGGCAGCGAGGGCCGGGCCGAGCCCGACATGGCGCTGCGCGAGGCCGAGCCCGACGACCGCTACCTGCTGTGCTCCGACGGGCTCACGGCCGTGCTGGGCCCGGAGACGCTGCACGAGGTGCTGACCACGCACCCCGACCCGGCGATGGCCGTGCAGCGCCTCATCGACCTGGCCAACGAGGGCGGCTCGCCCGACAACGTGACCGTGATCGTGGCCGACGTGGTGGCGCCGGGCACGGGCGACGAGCAGGTCTACCGCGTCGGCGCGGGCGCCTAGGCCGGCCACATCCGTCCCTTGAGTCACAGAAGTGCTTTTTCTCCTCAGAGCTAGCCACTTTCGCGGTGGGCGGCCCGCGCTCGCCGCGCGGCGATTACCGTACATCGTGATCTGCCGGATTTTCTGGGAGGAGTCGCACTGGACCCCATCGCGGAAGCTCTGCTGCGGCAAGTCCGTCCGGAAGTCGGCTACCGGGAGAAGATCGGCCAGAGCACCAAGTTCGGCCACTGGTACGCCGAGCGCGTCCAGGACCCCCAGTACCGGGACGCGCCCTGGTGTGACATGTTCATCGCCTGGGCGGCGGACCGGGCCGGCATCGCGGACTACGTCGGCCGGTTCGCCTGGACGCCGTCCCACGCGGCCTGGTTCATCAAGCAGGGCGCCTGGTCGTCCCGGCCCGAGCCGGGAGCGCTGGTCTTCTTCGACTGGAAGGGCGGCAAGAGCTACCAGGGCATCGACCACGTCGGCATCGTCGAGAGCGTCTCCGGCGGCAAGATCCACACCATCGAGGCGAACGTCGACCGCGTCTGGCTCAAGCGCAAGGTCCGCGAGACCGACAAGGTCGTCGGCTACGGCCTGCCGCGCATGGTCAAGGCCAACGCCACGCTGAGCGAGATCCGGGCCACCGAGCATCCGCTCGCGCCGGTGCCCGGGGCGCGGGAGCCGCAGGGGTCGGTGTTCGACGTGCTGGGCACGCCGCACGCGCTGCTCGCCGTCATGGTGCTGACCACGATCGTGCTCTCCTTACGCTTCGCCGGACGCCGCCGCGGCACCCATCGCCGCTTCACCTGGCCCTGGAAGGCGCCGTCCGGCTCCCGCCCCACCGTGCACTGGACCGAGGCGGACCCGTCCTGGCTGGACGTGGACGACCACGACGGTGAGCGGGTCCCCGTCGCCGCGGGCCACGGCTCCGAAGGTCCCGCGCGCGCAAGCGCCGCCCCGTCGCGTCGCCGCCCGTACGAGCCGAAACCCTGACGCCCACGCGAGGCCGCGGGGCCGGGGTCAGGCGGCGAGGTCGATGACCAGCTTCACGTCGTCGCCGTGGCTCTCGACGGCCGCCGGCGCCTCCTCCAGCGGCAGCCGCCTGGTGATCATCCGCTCCAGCCAGGCGTGATCCGCCGCCGCCAGCGCGTCCGCCGCGGCCCGGAAGTGGCGCAGATTGGCGTTGACGGAGCCGAACACCACGTCGTTCTCCAGCACGATCTCCCGGTTGATGCGCCCCACGTCCGCGTCCAGCACCTTGCCCGCCGCCGACACGCCGGTCAGGCAGACGACACCGGCGGCTCCGCTGGCCACCATCGCGTCGAGCACCATCGGACCCGCCCCCGTGGCCTCGATGATGATGTCCGGGCGCAGCTCGCGCACCGGCTCCAGCGTGCTCCCGGAGTGGAAGACGGCGCCGAGCGAGCGCACCAGGTCCGGCTTGATCCCCTCGGTGACGCGGTCGATGACGTGGACCTCCAGCCCCCGCTGGGTGCCGAGCAGCGCGGCCAGCAGGCCGATCGGCCCCGCCCCGACCACGAGCGCCGTACGCGGCCCGAACCACGCCCGCGAGCCCACGGCCTCGATCTGCTCCCACGCCTTGGCCAGGACCGAGGCGGGCTCCATGAGCACCCCGACGCTCTCCAGCCCAGGGCGCAGCCGGACCGCGTAGTGCTCCTCCACGGTCCAGAGCTCGCTGCCGTAGCCGTCGAGCGCCTTGATGCCGCGCTCGGTGTAGCGGCCGTTGCGGCACATGTCGAACTCGCCCCTGGCGCAGGCCTGGCACGGCACCGGGTCGGGCCGGCGCACGACGCCCACGACGAGGTCGCCGGGGGAGAAGGCCGACCCCTCGGGAGCCTCGATCACCCGGCCGAGCGACTCGTGCCCGAGGATCATGGACTTCTTGTCGTCCTGCTCGAAGCCGTACTCACCGGAGGCCAGCTCCCGGTCCGTGCCGCAGATGCCCAGTGCCAGCCCCTGGACGAGCAGCTCGCCCGGACCGGGCTCCGGGTCGGGCACCTCCTCGACGCGGAGCGTCCCCGGGGCCCCCGGCTGGAAGGTGATCGCACGCATGTCCTTTCTGTACCCGGTAGGCGACAGGAAATAGTAGGACGTCCTAGTATCTTGGGAGTAGGCCGCTCAAAGAGGAGTGATCAGGCGTGCACGTTCCGGTCCATCCCGTCCGCTTCGTGACGGCAGCCGCCCTGTTCGACGGCCACGATGCCGCGATCAATATCATGCGGCGCATCCTCCAGTCGCAGGGCGCCGAGGTCGTCCACCTCGGTCACAACCGGTCGGTGGACGACATCGTCACCGCCGCGATCCAGGAGGACGTCCAGGGCGTCGCGATCAGCTCCTACCAGGGCGGCCACGTCGAGTTCTTCACCTACCTCGTCGAGCTGCTGCGCGAGCGCGGCGCGGGACACGTCAGGGTGTACGGCGGAGGCGGCGGCGTCATCGTGCCGGAGGAGATCGAGCTGCTGCACTCCCGGGGCGTCAGCCGGATCTTCTCGCCCGAGGACGGCCAGCGTTACGGCCTGCCCGGGATGATCAACAAGCTGGTCGAGGAGTGCGACGTCGAGCTGGGCGACCCGCCCTCGGTGGAGGCCGTGGTCTCGGGCGACCAGGCCGCGCTGGCCCGCGCGATCACCCTGGTCGAGTCCGGCCGCGCGCCGGCCGAGCTGCTCGACGGGCTGCGCACGGCCGGGAGCGCCGACGGGCCGGCGGGGCGGCGCGCGCCCGTGCTCGGCATCACCGGCACCGGCGGCTCGGGCAAGTCCTCGCTCACCGACGAGCTGGTACGGCGGCTGCGGGTGGACAACGACGACAAGCTGCGCATCGCGATCGTCGCCATCGACCCCACCCGCAGGCGCGGCGGCGGCGCGCTGCTCGGCGACCGCATCCGCATGAACAGTCTCGGCCCGCAGACCTACTTCCGCTCGCTGGCCACCCGGGGCGCCGCCAACGAGGTGCCCGCCTGTCTGGACGACGTGGTCGCCGCCTGCCGCGCCGCCGGGTACGACCTGGTGATCGTGGAGACGCCCGGGATCGGCCAGGGCGACGCCGGCATCGTGCCGCACGTGGACGTGCCGATCTACGTCATGACCCCCGAGTTCGGCGCGGCCTCCCAGCTGGAGAAGATCGACATGCTCGACTTCGCCGAGGCCGTGGTGATCAACAAGTACGAGCGGCGCGGGGCCGAGGACGCCCTGCGCGACGTGCGCCGCCAGCTCGTGCGCAACCGGGAGGCGTTCGGCGTCTCGCCCGACGACATGCCGGTGTTCGGCACGATCGCCGCCCGGTACAACGACGCCGGGGTGACGGCCCTCTACCACCACCTCAAGGGCCTGCTCGTGGAGCGGGGCCTGCCGGCCGGGCCGGGGCTGCTCGCGCCCGTGCGCGGCCGTACCTCCGAGACCTCCGCCGCGATCGTCCCGCCCGCCCGCGTCCGCTACCTGGCCGAGATCGCCGAGACCGTCCGCGCGTACCACGCCGAGACGCTCGCCCAGGCGGAGGTGGCCCGGCGACGCCAGCAGCTCACCGCCGTGCGGTCCCTGCTGGAGGGCGAGGACGAGCGGCTGGCCGAGCTGGAGGCGCGGGCCGGGCGGGAGCTGACCGACGAGAGCCGGGCGCTGCTCGACTCCTGGCCCGCCACCCGCGAGCAGTACACCGCCGACGAGCTGGTCGTCCGCGTCCGCGACCGGGAGATCCACACCCCGCTGTGGCGCGAGACGCTCTCCGGCAGCCGCATCCCCCGGGTGGCCCTGCCCCGCTACACCGACCACGGCGACCTGCTCCGGTTCCTGCGCTCGGAGAACCTGCCGGGCCGTTTCCCGTTCACCGCCGGGGTGTTCCCGTTCAAGCGCGACGACGAGGACCCCACCCGGATGTTCGCGGGCGAGGGCGACCCGTTCCGCACCAACCGGCGCTTCAAGCTGCTCTCGGAGGGCCAGCCCGCGACGCGGCTGTCTACCGCGTTCGACTCGGTGACGCTGTACGGCAACGACCCCGCCCCTCGGCCCGACATCTACGGAAAAGTCGGTACTTCGGGGGTGTCGATCGCGACACTCGACGACATGAAGGCGCTCTACGACGGCTTCGACCTGTCGGCGCCCAACACGTCCGTGTCGATGACCATCAACGGCCCCGCGCCCACCATCCTGGCCTTCTACCTCAACGCCGCCGTCGACCAGGCCCTCGACCGGTTCCGGGCCGAGCAGGGGCGGGAGCCGTCGGAGGAGGAGGCGCGCGACCTGCGCGCCCGCACCCTCGCCACCGTCAGGGGCACGGTCCAGGCCGACATCCTCAAGGAGGACCAGGGGCAGAACACCTGCATCTTCTCCACGGAGTTCTCGCTGCGGATGATGGCCGACATCCAGGAGTGGTTCATCGCCAACGGCGTGCGCAACTTCTACTCGGTGTCGATCTCCGGCTACCACATCGCGGAGGCCGGGGCCAACCCGATCAGCCAGCTCGCGTTCACGCTGGCCAACGGCTTCACCTACGTCGAGGCGTACCTGGCGCGCGGCATGAACGTCGACGACTTCGCGCCGAACCTGTCGTTCTTCTTCTCCAACGGCATGGACCCCGAGTACAGCGTGCTCGGACGGGTGGCCCGGCGCGTCTGGGCCGTCGCGATGCGCGAGAGGTACGGCGCCGGGGAGCGCTCGCAGAAGCTGAAGTACCACATCCAGACCTCGGGCCGGTCCCTGCACGCCCAGGAGATGGACTTCAACGACATCCGCACCACCCTCCAGGCGCTGATCGCCGTCTACGACAACTGCAACAGCCTGCACACCAACGCCTTCGACGAGGCGGTCACCACCCCGTCGGCCGACTCGGTGCGCCGCGCCATGGCCATCCAGCTCATCATCAACCGCGAGTGGGGCCTGGCCCGCAACGAGAACCCGCTCCAGGGCTCGTTCGTCATCGAGGAGCTGACGGACCTGGTGGAGGAGGCCGTGCTGAGCGAGTTCGAGCGGCTGTCGGACCGGGGCGGCGTGCTGGGCGCGATGGAGACGGGCTACCAGCGCGGGCGCATCCAGGACGAGTCGATGCTGTACGAGACGCGCAAGCACGACGGCTCGCTGCCGATCATCGGCGTCAACACGTTCCGCAACCCGCGCGGTGACGAGCCGCACGAGCGGAAGCTGGAGCTGGCCCGCGGCACCGAGGAGGAGAAGCGGTCGCAGCTCGACCGGCTGAGCTCGTTCCACGAGCGGCACCGGGCCGAGGCGCCCGCGGCGCTGGCCCGGCTGCGGGAGGCCGCCATGTCGGAGGCCAACGCGTTCGAGGTGCTGATGGACGCCGCGCGGGTCTGCTCGCTCGGCCAGATCACCGACGCCCTGTTCGAGGCGGGCGGCCAGTACCGGCGCAACGTGTGAGATCACGCTCCTGAATGTCCGCCCGGGCGTCGGCACGGTGATCGATCCGCGCGCGGATAGGATCGCCACCGGGGACCACAGCTAACAGGAGGTTTTCTCATGTCCGAGATCACGTTCAAGGGCAACCCGGTCACGGTCGGGGGCACGTTCCCGAAGCCGGGTGACACGGCGCCGGAGTTCACGCTGGTGGGCAAGGACCTCAGCGACGTCACGCTCGCGTCGTTCGGCTCCTCGGTGAAGGTGCTCAACATCTTCCCGAGCGTCGACACCGGCGTCTGCGCGGCCTCGGTGCGCCGCTTCAACCAGGTCGCCGCCGAGCACCCGGAGGCCGTGGTGCTGTGCGTGTCGGCCGACCTGCCGTTCGCGCAGCAGCGCTTCTGCGGCGCCGAGGGGCTCGACGGCGTGACCATGCTGTCGCTCATGCGGGGGCGGGAGTTCCTGGGCGAGTACGGTGTCGCGCAGGAGTCCGGTCCGCTGGCGGGGCTCGCCGCCCGCGCGGTGGTCGTGCTCGACGGCGACAACCGGGTGGTCCACTCCGAGCTGGTGCCGGAGATCACCCAGGAGCCGGACTACGACGCCGCTCTCGCCGCCCTGAAGTAAGCGCCTGTCCGTGCCGGGGCGTCGCGCGACGGTCGCCGCCCCGGCCGTACGGGCCTCAGCTCTTGCGGCCGACCCCGCACACGATGAGGGACGACTGGGGGTCGTCGGCGAAGTCGATCATGTCGGTCTCGTCGGGCCGCCACTGCGGGAGCCACACCATGCCCGGCTCGACCAGGTCGAACCCGGCGAACAGCTCCCTGACGCGGTCACGGCTGCGCAGGACCAGGGGAGAGGTCGCGCTCCGGTAGACCTCGACTCCCTTGTCCACGGCATCGGCCCGGGCGTCGCTGGTGCCGTGCGACATGACCAGGTAGCTGCCGGGGGCCATCGCCTCGCGCAGCGTCCCGATGATCTGCTCGGGGCCGTCATCCTCGCTCACGAAATGCATGACCGCGACGAGCAGCACCGCGACCGGCCGGCTGAAGTCAATCAACTTCAACACATCCGGATTTTTCAGGATGCTGCCCGGATCGCGGGCGTCGCCCTCGACGACGGTGGTGTTCTCGTCGTCGGCCAGCAACGCGCGGGCGTGGACGAGCACGACGGGATCACGGTCCACGTAGACGACGCGCGCCCCCGGCGCGACCTCCCTGGCGACCTCGTGCACGTTCCCCTGCGTCGGCAGCCCGGTGCCGATGTCGAGGAACTGGGTGACCCCGGTCGCGGCCAGATGCCGCACGGCCCGCCCCAGGAACGCCCGGTTGGCCCGCGCGGCGAGGCGTACCTCGGGCGCGACGGCCAGGATCTTCTCGGCGGCCTCACGGTCGGCCGGGAAGTGGTCCTTGCCCCCGAGGTAGTAGTCGTAGAGCCGGGCGACGTTGGGCGTGTTCGGATCGAAGCCCAGCGATTCTCGCTCCAACCGGAGATCCCCCGATCAAGACGTAACGATCTTTATGGGGGATTCTACGGATTCGTTATGTCCCTTGTGGAGAAGCTGCGCACATTCGGCTCAAAATTCACTTGATTTCACTCTTTTTCGGTCAGGCTCTCCGGGAAGAGATCGTATGAGACCAGGTAAGGGGACATTTACCATGGAACGGGACGCGGACGACGACACCGGGACGACCGTGCGGGTGCCCGAGGTCGTGACGAGGATCGTGTCGCTCGTGCCGTCCCTGACCGAGTCGGTGGCGGCGACCGTTCCCGGCGCGCTCGTCGGAGCCACCGACTGGTGCTCGCACCCCGCGGACCTGGACGTCACGCGCGTGCGCGGCACCAAGAACCCCGACCTCGACGCGATCAGGGACCTGCGCCCCGACGTCGTCCTGGCCAACGCCGAGGAGAACCGGGAGCCGGACCTCGACGCCCTGCGCGAGACGGGAGTGGCCGTCTGGGTGACCCGGATCGAGACCCTGGACCAGGCGTTCGTCTCGCTGGAGCGGATGTTCCGGCACGCCTGCCGCGCCGAGCCGCCCGCCTGGCTGGAGGAGGCCCGCGAGGTGTGGCGCGAGCCGGCGCGGGGGCCGCGGCGCACGGCGGTCATCCCGATCTGGCGACGGCCGTGGATGGTGGTGGGGCGCGACACGTTCACCGGCGACGTGCTGCGCCGGCTCGGCGTGGACAACCTGTACGCGGATCACCCCGAGCGCTATCCCAAGGTGCCGCTGCCCGAGCTGGCCGCGCAGGTGCCCGACCTCGTGGTGCTGCCCGACGAGCCGTACGCCTTCAGCGCCGGCGACGGCCCCGACTGCTTCCCCGGCCTGCGGTGCGCGCTGGTCAGCGGGCGCGACCTCACCTGGTACGGCCCCTCCCTCGTGACGGCCCGCGACCGCCTCGCCGGCGCGCTGGCGTGACACCCCGAGGAGGGCGTCAGGCGCCGGTCCTGGAGCGCCCGGACGGGGCGGCGAGGGCGGCGTCCACGGCCTCCGGGCTCAGCACGTGCTCCATGACGATCACCGCCGTGCCGAGGATCCCGGCCCGCCGCCCCAGCGAGCCGGTCACGATCTTCAGGTTGCGCGTGGTGTACGGCAGGCTGCGCCGGTAGACGCTCTCCCGGATGCCGGTCAGGTAGTGCTCCCCGGTCTCGGCCATGTCGCCGGCCAGCACCAGGACGCCCGGGTTGAGCAGGCTGACCGCGGTCGCCAGCAGGATCCCGAGCGTCCTGCCCGCCTCCTGGGCGCGGGCGATGGCGGCCGGGTCGCCGGCCTGGACCAGCCGCACCACGTCGCGGCTGGTCTCCACGCCGAGATCGGTGGCCAGGGCGTGGCCGCTGGCCAGCGAGGCGACGCAGCCGCGCGAGCCGCACGTGCAGACCCGGTCGTCGCTCTCGCGCAGCCGTACGTGACCGAGGTTGCCGGCGGCGTCCTCGACGCCCCGATAGACGGTGCCGTCGAGCACCACGCCGGTGCCGATGCCGGTGGAGACCTTGACGAGGAGCAGCGCCCGGGTGCTCCGCCAGGAGCACCACCACTCGCCGAGCGCCATCGCGTTGGCGTCGTTCTCCACGAGCACCGGCACGCCGAACGCCGCGCTGAGGCTCTCCCCGATGGGGTGGTCGTCCCAGCCGGGCATGAGGAACGACCTGATCAGCCTGCCGGTGCCGTGGTCCACCGAGCCGGGCAGGTCGACGCCGATGCCGCACACCCGCTCGCGCGGCATGCCGGTCCGGTCGAGCAGCCCCTGGAACGCCTGCCGCACCCACGTCAGCACGGCGTCGGGCCCCCGGTCGATGCGCATCTCGGTGTGCTCCTCGGCCAGCGGCCGGGCGGCGAGGTCGGTGAGCGCGACATGGGCGTGGCCGGCGCCGAGGTCGGCCACGAGCACCAGGCGCTTGCCGGCGTCCAGGTCGAGCACCGAGGGCGGCCGGCCGCCCCCGGAGCTCGCGACGCCGGACTCGTGGATGTAGCCGGCCTCGATCAGCCGGTCCACCCGGTCGGTGATCGTGGAGCGGGACAGACCGGTGTACTCGATGAGTTCCTTGCGGGTACGGCAGGAGCCATCGCGGATGAGCTGGAGGATGTGCCCCGCCGTCAGCATGGTCTACCCCTTCTCCGCTCCTGCCGTGAGGCCCTCGGTCAGCAGGCGCTCGCCGGCGAAGAACACGATCACGATGGGCAGCGTGAGGATCACGGATCCGGCCATGAGCACCGTGGTCGGGATCTCGATGCTACCCGCGAGCTGGGACAGTCCCAGGGAAACCGTCCAGCTCTCCCGCCTCTCGACGAGGAAGAGCAGGGCGAACAGGAACTCGTTCCAGGCGATCATGAACACGTACAGACCGGTCGCCATGAGCGCGGGCTTGGACAGCGGCAGCACCACCCGCCAGATGGTCGACAGGCGCGAGCAGCCGTCGATCGCCGCGGCCTCCTCCACGCTACGCGGCACGGTCTCGAAGTAGTTGCGGAGCATGTATACCGTGACCGGCACGGTCTGCGCGATGTAGACGAGGATGAGGCCGAGCAGCGACCCGCGCAGCCCCATCATCGTGAACAGCACGAAGAGCGGGATGGCCAGCACGATCGCCGGGAAGAGGTAGACCGACAGGAACAGGAAATGGACCTGCCGGTGCCCGAAGAAGCGCAGCCGGGCCACCGCGTACGCGCCGGGGATGGAGATCAGCAGCGTGACCACCACGGAGGCCACGGCGACGATCGCGCTGTTGCGCATGAAGGTCAGGAACCCCTGCCGGCCCAGCACGTCCGCGTAGGTGTCCAGCGTGAGGTTCCGGGGCCAGAGGGAGCCCGGGTCGAGGATGAGCTCCTGGATGTCGCGGACCGACAGCGTGACCATGTAGAGGAACGGGAACGCGGTGACGGCGACCAGCGCGGCGATCACCAGCGGCTTGAGCACGCGGAGCGCCGCCCGCTCCACCCGGTCCCTGCTGATCGGCCTGGCGCTCGTCCGCCCCGTGCTCGTTCGCTCAGCCGTCGCGCTCACGTTCGCCTCCCGCGAAGAACTTGAGGTAGAGGACCAGGAAGACGACCAGCACGACGGCGAGCACGATGGCCTGGGCGGCCGAGGCGCCGATGTCGTCGCGCGCGGTCAGGAAGTTGTAGACGCGCACGCTGACCACCTCGGTCCCGGCTCCGCCGCCGGTGAGCAGGTACACGTCGTCGAACTTGGTGAAGGTGAACACGAAACGCAGCACGGCCAGCAGCGCGATGACCCGCGCGAGCTGCGGCAGGACCACGTGCCGGAAGCTCTGCGCAGGCGTCGCCCCGTCCACCACGGCCGCCTCCTCCAGGTCGGCGGGCAGCGCCTGGAGCCGGGCCAGGATGAACAGGAACGCGAACGGGAAGTACCGCCACGCCTCGAACGCGATGACCGTCAGCAGCGCCACCGGCACCTCCACCCCCAGCAAGGTGCCCTTGGCCTGGCTGAGGAAGGCGATCGGCTGGCTGAGCCAGGTGTTCACGATGCCGTACTGGGGGTTGAGCATCGTCTCCCACAGGAACGCGACGGCAACGACCGGAGCCACGTACGGCACGAGGATGGAGGCCCGCACCAGCGTGCGGCCCTTGAACCGGTCACGCAGCGCCAGCGCGGCGACCAGCCCGACGGCGATGGACAGGGCCGTGCCGGCCACGGTGTAGACGAGCGTGTTGACCAGCGCGGACCAGAAGCCCGGCTCGGAGATCACGTACCGGAAGTTCTCCAGCGTGTAGCCGCCGAACAGGCCCTTGCTCCGGATGTTGATGAGCCGCACGTCCTGGAAGGCCAGCATGATCGCCCACAGGAGCGGCAGCACGACCACGACGACCGTGACGACCAGGGTGGGCGAGATCAGCGCCAGCCCCGCCCTGCCCTCCTGCTGCCGAAGTGTGGGGCTCACTGGCGGATCCCGCGCTTGATGGTCTCGACGTCCTTCTTGGCCTGGGCGGCGGCGGCCTGCGGCGTCAGCGAGCCGTCCGCGACCTGGCTGAGCGCCTTCGGCACCGGCAGCTCGCCCATCGTGGCGCCCACCAGCTTGCCCTGGCCCTGCGCGATGCCCCAGCGGTCGAAGTGGTCGGGGCCGGCGCGCAGCGCGTCGAGCACGGAGGCCGGGTAGACGTCGGCGAGCGGCTTCTTGGTGTCGACGCCGGCGGGCAGCTTGTTCCAGGCGGCGGCGTAGGTCTTGCGGGTGGGGAACTTGCCCTCCGGCGCCATCCCGATCCACCGCTCGTAGCCCTCGTTCATCGCGTACGCGACGAACTTGGCGGCGGGGTCCTTGGCCGCGTCGCGGGTGACGACCCACGAGACGACCTCACCGTACTGGGCGGGCGCGCTCCCGTCGGGCCCCTTGAGCGCGGTGACCACGCCGGTGTTCCCGGCCAGCCAGCCCGGGTCCTTCTTGCACTGCTCACAGCTCGGCAACGCGTCCTTGCGCAGCCCCGCCAGCTCGTCGAGGATGAACGACGACCAGATGACCATGGCGGCCTTGCCGGAGAAGTAGGTGGCGCGGGTGGAGTCGACGTCCTGCTTGCCCTTGACCGAGTAGTTCCTGACGAGGCCGGCGTAGAAGCCGAACGCCTTCACGCACTGCGGCGAGTCGAGCGTGACGTTGCCGGAGCCGTCCACGAGCCGGCAGCCGTTGGCCAGGGCCACGTGCTCGAAGCTCTGCGCGGTGAAGGAGTCCTTGGGCGCGATGGCCAGCGTGATGCCGGCGACGCCGCCGGTGTTGAGCTTGCGCGCCGCCGCCTCCAGCGCCTCATACGTGTCGGGCGGCGCCAGCCCGGCCTTGTCGAACAGGTCCTTGCGGTACAGGACGAGCTGGGCCCAGGCGTCGCTGGGCACCGCCAGCAGCTTGCCGCCGGAGCTGTCGAGGTCGAGGGCGCGCTGGGAGAACGTGCCACGGCCCAGCTGGTCGACGACCTTGGCCGGCGTCTCGGTGTCGAGCAGGTCGCTGGCCTCCAGCTCGCGCACCGACGACAGGGGGAGGGCCCCGATGACGTCGGGCAGCTTGCCGGCGGCGGCCGCCGAGGTGACGATCTGGCTGAACTGGTCCTCGGCCACTCCGACCAGGTTCACCTTGATCCCGGTCTTCTTGGTGAAGTCGGCGGCGATCCGCTGCTGCACGGCCATCCGGTCGGGCAGGTTCTCCTCGGTCCAGACGGTGATCTGGTTGCTCGCCTTCTCCTCGTCGCCGCAGGCGGCCAGCGTGGCCGTGGCCATCAGGGCGACACAGAGCAGGGCGGTTGTCCTTTTCGGCATGGCGCGCTCCTCCGTTGCGGGGATATGCCGCACTTACCCCCGCACGAGATGGCGCAACGTCCGGTACGCGATACCGAGACCGGTCTGTACCCTGTCCGTGCTGCCGGTCCACTCGGGGTCCTCGTGCTCGACGGAGACGACCCCGTCGTAGCCCCCCCGGCGCAGCGCGCCGATCACCTGGCTCCAGTCCACCTGGCCCAGCCCGGGCACCCGGAACCGGTACCACCCCTTCTCGCCGCTGATCGGGCCGTAGAAGCCGAAGCGGTTGATGGTGCCCGGCAGCAGCTCGGTGTCCTTGGCCTGCACGTGCGAGATCTGCGACACGTACGGCATGGCGGCCGCGACCGGGTCGATGCCGAGCGCGACGAGGTGCGAGGGGTCGTAGTTGAGCCGCAGCCCGAGCGTGAACATCCACTCCCACAGCTCGGGGGAGTAGGCCAGGTTGCCCGGGTAGCCGTCGGGGTGCCAGCTCTTCATCAGGCAGTTCTCGATGACGAGGTCGACGCCGTGGTCGCGGGCGTAGGCGACGAGGGGGCGGAAGACGCCCTCGGCGCGTTCGAGGTTGTCGCGGACCGACAGGCCGGGGTCACGGCCGACGAACGTGCCGACGGTGGGGCAGCCGAGCGCCGCCGCGGCGTCCACGCACCGGCGCACGTGCGCGTTCACCTCCGCCCCAGCGCGAGGGTGAAGATTGTTCTCGTAATAGGCGATCGAGGAAAGGGTGAGTCCGGTCTCTGCGAAGATTCTCCCGACCCGCTCTCTTTCGGCTTCGTCGAAACGGTCCACTCTGATGTGATTTCGGGTATCCGTCGACGGCCATCCGGCGACTTCGAGCGCCTCGAAACCATGCGCGGCGGCCCAGCGGGCGACATCCACGAGATCGAGCTCGGGGAGACAGGCGGTCAGGAAACCCAATTTCATTGTTACCTCCGTCGAAGTCCTAGACTTAAGAGTGTTATCTGCTCAACTAAGGTCTGCGGGCACGTACTAATTCCTTGACTTTCGTTTGATCAATAATCGTAAGCGTGGGGGAATGCGCGTCATCACCTTTGAAGGACCAGGCCGCGTCCGTGTCGGCGTCGAGCCGCCCGCCGCCCTGGGTCCGGGCTCCGTCCGGGTCCGCACCCTGTATTCCGGGGTTTCGGCGGGCACCGAACTCACCGCCTACCGCGGCACCAACCCGTACCTCACCCGCAGGTGGGACACCGAGCGCCGGCTCTTCGTCGACGGCAGCACCCACGCCTATCCGCTCACCGGCTGGGGCTACCAGGAGGTCGGCGAGGTCGTCGAGGCCGCGCCCGACGTCGCCGACCCGCCCGTCGGCAGCCTCGTGTGGGGCATCTGGGGCCACCGGGCGGAGGCCGTGGTGCCCGCCGAGCGGCTGGCCGGCCACCTGCTGCCGCCCGGCGCCGACCCGCTGACCGGTGTGTTCGCCCGCGTCGGGGCCATCGCGCTCAACGCCGTCCACGCGGCCGACCTGCGGCTCGGCGACCAGGTCGCCGTCTTCGGCCAGGGCGTCATCGGCCTGCTCGCCACCCGGATGGCCGTGCTCAGCGGCGCCCGGGTCCTCGCGGCCGACGCCATCCCGGCCCGGCTGGAGCTGGCCCGGGCCTTCGGCGCCGCCGAGACGTTCGACGTGCGCTCCGGCTCGGTCGCCGAGATCGTGCGCAAGCGCGTCGAGGGCGCCGACAGCGCCATCGAGCTGAGCGGCAGCCACCAGGGCCTGCACGAGGCCATCAGGACCGTGCGCCGGGGCGGCCGCGTCGTGGCCGCCGGCTTCTACCAGGGCGACGCGACCGGCCTGCGGCTGGGCGAGGAGTTCCACCACAACCAGGTGCAGCTCGTCTCCTCCCAGATCGGCGGCGTCGCCTCGTGGCTGTCCCACCGCTGGGACGTCGAGCGGCTCCAGCGCACCTTCATGGAGCTCGTCCACCGGGCCGAGGTGAGCGTTCTCGGCCTGGTCAGCCACGTGGTCCCCGCAGGGGAGGCGGCCACGGCCTACGAGCTGCTCGACCACCGGCCGTCGGACGTCCTCCAGCTCGTCTTCCGATTCGAGGAGTGAGACAAGTGAAGCTTTCCGTCCAGGAGCAGCTTCTGCCCGGCCGCACGCTGCAGGAGAAGTTCGCCTTCGCGGTCGACACCGGCTTCGACGCCATCGAGCTGCGCGGCAAGGGCGACTTCCACTTCGCCAGCCGCCTGACCGAGCTCAAGCGCGCCCTCGCCGACGGCGTCGTCATGCCGACCGTGTGCGTGGACATGCCGCACTTCATCGGCGACTTCGACCCGGCCCGGCGCAAGGACGCCATCCAGCAGCTCAGGTCGCAGCTCACCGTGATCGCCGAGCTGGGCGGCATCGGGGTGATGACGCCGGCCTCCTGGGGCCAGTTCTCGCGCCGGCTGCCCCCGTTCGAGCCGCCCCGCGGACCGGACGAGGACCGCGAGGTGCTGGCCGGGGCGCTGGCCACGCTCGGCGAGCACGCCCAGCGCAACGGCGTGCTGATCATGCTGGAGCCGCTCAACAGGTACGAGAACCACATGGTGAACACGCTGGCCGAGGCCGTGTCGTACTGCTCGATGGAGGCGATCCGGGTGGCCGGCGACACCTACCACATGAACATCGAGGAGGACGACCCCTGCCGCTCGATCCTGCAGGCCGCCCCCTACCTTGCTCATATGCAGGTCAGCGAGTCCAACCGCAACCAGCCCGGCACCGGCCACCTCGACTGGGGCGCCCAGCTCGCCGCCCTCGACGCCGCCGGCTACGACGGCTACCTGGCGCTGGAGTGCCGCCTGCGTGGCGAGCCGGAGATCGTCCTTCCCCAGACCGCCTCCTTCATCAGGAAATTCCTATGATCCTCCGCGATGCCGTCCGCGTGCTCGTCGCCAACTGGGACGGCAGCTACACGGTTCCCTCCCGCACCCTCTACCCCCACCAGTGGAGCTGGGACTCCGCCTTCATCGCCATCGGCAACGCCCAGTGGTCGCCGCGCCGGGCCAGGTCGGAGCTGCTGACGCTGTTCGGGGCGCAGTGGCACGACGGCCGGGTGCCGCACATCGTGTTCAACCCGGCGGTGCCGGAGGGCGCCTACTTCCCCGGGCCGGACTTCTGGCAGGTCAGCGCGCCTTCCGGGGCGCGGACCTCCGGCATCGTGCAGCCTCCCGTCCACGCGCTGGCCGCCTGGCGCGTCCACCTGGCCGACCCCGACACCGCGTTCCTGCGGCGGATCTACCCCCGCCTGGTCGCCCAGCAGGAGTACCTGCGCACCGCCAGACGCTCGCCCGAGGGGCTCATCTCGATCGTCCACCCGTGGGAGTCGGGCATGGACAACAGCCCGGCCTGGGACGCGCCGCTGGCCGCCGTCGAGCCCGAGCCGTCCGCGTTCGTGCGCCGCGACACCACCCACGTCAGCGTCGACGAGCGGCCCACCGACCGCGACTACGCGCGTTACACGACGCTCGCCCGCGCCTACCGCGACACCGGCTACCGCCGCTCCGACGCCTTCCGGGTCGAGGACCCGTTGTTCAACACCGCGTACGGCGTGGCCGAGGTGGCGCTGGCCCGGATCGCGCGGGCTGTCGGGCACGACCCCGAGCCGCACCTGCGTGAGGCCGCCGCGCACACCTCCGCGATGGCCGAGCACCTCTACGACGACGGCCTGTTCCACGCCCGCGACATGCTCACCGGCTGCCTGGTGCGCTCCAACAGCGCCGCCGGGCTGACCCCGCTCATGCTGCCCGGCCTGCCGCGCGAGCTGGTCAACGAGCTGATCGGCACCGGGCTCGACCGGTTCGGGCTCAAGGACGGGATCCTGCCGAGCTTCGCGCCGGCCGCGCCCGAGTTCGACCCGGTCCGCTACTGGCGCGGCCCCGCCTGGATCAACCTCACCTGGCTGATCTGGCGGGGCCTGCGGCGGCGCCGGCCCGACCTGGCGGCGCCGCTCGCCGAGGGCATGGTCCGCGCCGTCGCCGAGTCCGGGTTCCGCGAGTACTTCGACCCGTTCACGCTGGAGGGGCACGGCTGCCACGACTTCAGCTGGTCAGCCGCCCTCGTCCTCGACGTCGCAGCGGAGGACGGCCTGGACGGCGTGACGCCGGTGGGCGGCCAGATCCGCGAGGAGGCCCGGCGCCTCGGCGAAATCGGCGACCTCGGTGACGAGGTGCTCGCGTAGCACCGCGCCGCGCTGCCCGAGCAGGGCGATGGTCTCGTACGAGAGCCGCTCCCTGTCCCAGGCGTGCGCGAGCCCGCGCGGCACCCGGCCGATCTGCGCGCACCGCAGCGACAGCCCGTTGTGGTGGAACTCCTCGCCGAGCCGCACCTCGTCCGCGCCGCCGGTGTAGAAGGCCAGGTCCACGACCGTGCCCTGGGGCCGGAGCATCCGCAGGGCCAGCGCGAGCGCCCTGGCCTGCCCACGGCACTGGAACACCACGTCGGCGCCCCGGTCGTCCGGGCCGTGCCTCCAGCGGCGCTTGAGCTCCACCGCCGGGTCCTCCTCCGTGGCGAGGCTCCCGGCTCCCAGGGCCCCGGCTCCCAGGGCCCCGGCGATCCGCAGCCGGGCGGGCGTCTCGTCCGCCACCACGACCTCCGCCGCCCCGTGCGCCAGCGCGAACGAGGCCGTGAGCAGCCCCACCACGCCCGCCCCGACGACGGCCACGCGTCGCCCGCGCACGCCGTCGCCCAGGTCCCGCACCGCGGGTCCGTGCAGGTCGGCGGCGGCGTGCAGCAGCCCGTTGGCGCAGATCGGCCCCATGTGCGCGACGTAGACGCCGAGCACGGGGTCGAGGCCGGCCGGCAGCTCCACGAACCGGTCCGTGAGCGGGTCGGCCACGTACCCGGTGCGGTGGCCGTACGCCATCGCGACCAGCGCGCCCTCGCGCACGGCCGAGGTACGGGCCTCCACCACCCGGCCGACCTGCATGTACCCGATGCCGCGCACGGGATAGGAGACCGCCGGCGCGCCCGGCCGGAACAGGCCGAGCGCCCGGTCCCAGGAGGCGGCGAGGTAGGGGTTGGTGCCCTTGACGTAGGTCAGCTCGGTGCCCGCGGAGATCCCGCTGTAGGCGGTCGCCACCCGGAACCCGCCCTCGGGCACCTCGGGCAGCTCCTCCTCGGCCAGCGTCACCTTGCCGGGGGCCTCGACGCACAGCACGCGGCTCCGCACCCTCGCGCCGCCGGTCACTCCGGCGCCGTGGTCAGTCATCCAGGGTCACCGGCCTTCCCTCGGCCGCCGACCTGGCCAGCGCGAGCGCCACGCGGTGGGTGCGCAGCGCCTCCGCGTACGGCACCCGCACGTCGCCGTCCGCGCCCCGCACGGCGTCGACGAACGCCCGGTCCACCAGCGTCTTCGCCCGTCCGGCGTCCTCGACGACCTCGCCGCCGTTGACGGTCAGCGAGGTCTCGGTCAGCTCCAGGGCGACGCCGTCGGCGTAGACCTCCAGTCCCGCCCGGTGCTTGTGCCGCAGCAGGCTCGTGGTGGCCAGGGTGCCGGTGGCGCCGCCCGCGAAGCTCAGCACGGCGGCCACGGCCCGGTCCACCTCACCGGCGGCACCGGCGGCACCGTCGCCGCCGGGCGCGGCGGGCGCGGCGGGCGCGGCGGGCACAGCGTGGACCATGGTCACCTCGCCGACCAGGACCCGGGCCAGGTCGAGGACGTGGACCGCCTGCTCGACGACCTGGCCGCCGGACCGGGCCGGGTCCAGCCACCAGCCGACCGGGGGAACCTTGTCGAGCCAGTGGCCGAGCGCCAGCCGTACCGGCCGGTCGGCCAGCAGGTCGCGGGCCCGGTCGAGAACGTCCAGGTAGCGCCAGTGATGCCCGACCGCCGAGGGCAGTCCACGCCGCTGGATTTCGGACGCGATGTTTTCCGCGGTCGTCAGGTCGAGTGCGAGCGGCTTTTCCACAAAAATCGGGAGATTACATGACAGAACATCTTGCTCTGGCTTACCGTGCGCGAATGGGGGCACACAGACGTATACTGCGTCGAGTCTGCCCGCCTCCAGGAGCCCGGCATGGCCGTCATAAGCCGGAACTCCGTGACGCGCGGCGAGCGCCTCGGCCTTGAGGGGATCGACGTCGGCGATTCCGGCGATCACCACATCGGGAAAACCTGACAGCACGTCCGCGTGACGCGCGGCGACATTTCCGGCACCGATGATGCCTACACGGGTGGTTGAGGACACATCTCGCATATCCCACTTTTGCGCAAAATCAAACAACACGTTCAAACGTGCGGCCATAGGGAACATATGCGCGACCGTGAACCCCTAAAACAGAACGGGGCTGAGTGCATGGAGACAGAACTGCGGGCCTTGGCCAGGGCTCGGGAATGGTACGGTCCCCACTCGAGCACCGCGACCGAGTGGGCCCCCGAGGCCCTGCTCCTCGCCAAGGGAACGACCACGGTGAGCGTCGTCCTGCCGGCTCGCAACGAGGAGTCGACGGTCGGCGACATCGTCACCGTGATCCGCCGCGAGCTCGTCGAGCGGGTTCCGCTCGTGGACGAGATCCTCGTCGTCGACTCCAACTCGACCGACGCGACGGCCGAGAGGGCCGCCGCCGCGGGAGCACGCGTCGTGGCACAGAACGCGGTGCTCTCCCACCTGCCGCCCCTCACCGGCAAGGGTGAGGCCCTGTGGAAGGGCTTGGCGGCCTCCAGCGGGGACATCGTCGTCTTCGTCGACGCCGACCTGCGCGACTTCGGCGCGCACTTCGTCATCGGCCTCCTCGGGCCGTTGCTGACCGACCCCGGCATCCAGTTCGTCAAGGGCGCCTGCGAGCGGCCGTTCACCGGCGCCGACGGGGTGCGGCGGCGAGGAGGCGGCGGGCGGGTCACCGAGCTGGTGGCACGCCCGCTCATCAACATGTTCTGGCCCGAGCTGGCCGGGTTCCAGCAGCCGCTCGGCGGCGAGTACGCCGGCCGGCGCGAGACCCTGGAGCAGGTGCCGTTCGTCACCGAGTACGGCGTCGAGCTCGGGCTCCTGGTCGACCTGCTGGAGCTGGTCGGCCTCGACGCCATGGCCCAGGTCGACCTGGGCGTCCGTGTCCACTCCCACCAGTCCACCGCGGCACTCGGCCGGATGGCCGGGCAGATCCTGCACACCGCCTGGACCCGTCTCGAACGCCAGGGACGGGTCATGGCCGCCCAGCCGCCCGCCCGCACGCTCCTGCAGTTCGGGCTCGACGGGCAGGCCTCGCTCATGAACGTCGTCGTGGCCGAGCGTCCTCCGCTCGCCGCACTGCTCGCCGAGGAGGACGTCGCATGAACGTGCTGATCAACACGGGACCCTGGCTCCAGGTCCCGCCCTCCGGCTACGGCGGCATCGAGAACGTCGTGGCCACGCTCGTGCCCCCGCTGCGGGAGCGCGGGGTGCGGGTCGTCCTCGCCTCCGTGGGGTCGAGCACGCTGGAGGTGGACGAGCTGCTCAGCGTCTACGACTCCGGCCAGTTCGCGGAGCTGCAGAAACCGTACAACCAGGTCATGGGGCTGGCGCACGCCCACCAGGCGATGGTGGCGCGCGAGCTGCGCCGCCGCGACGACGTGGACCTCGTCCACGACCATCTGGAGGTCGTCGGCCCGGCCGTGCTCTCCGTCCTCGACGGGCCGCCCGTGCTGCACACCCTGCACTGGGACCTGCGCAAGCACGCCGCGTTCTACGGCGCCTTCCCCGAATCGGTCGCCGCCAACGGCGTGTCGGAGTCGCAGCTCCGCACCGCGCCGCCCGCCCTGCGCGAGGCCGCGCTCGGCGCGGTCCACCTGGCCACCCCGCTCGCCGGCGCCGCGCCCAGGGTGGAACGCGGCGAGCACCTGGTGGTCATGGGACGGATCTGCCGGCTCAAGGGCCAGCACGTCGCGGCCCGCATCTGCCAGAAGCTGGGGCTGCCGCTGGCGCTCGCCGGACCGGTCAGCGGCCTCGACACGCCGGCCGAGCTGGACGCCGTCGTCCAGGACCCGTACCACCCCTTGCACGGCCACCCGGACGTCCGCTACCACCTGGAGGCGGTCGGCCCCTACCTCGACGGCGACCTGGTCCGCTGGGAGGGGGCCGTCACGGGGCGGCGGCGCGACGAGCTGTACGGCTCGGCGCGGGCCGCCCTGTTCCCCGTCCAGTGGGACGAGCCGGGAGGCACCGCCGTGGTCGAGGCGCTCGCCCTCGGCGTGCCGGCCGTGGGGCTGCGCCGGGGCTGCCTGCCGGAGCTGATCGACCACGGCCGCACCGGATGGCTCGCCGACACCGAGGAGGAGCTGGCCGAGTACGTCCTGCGGGTGGACGAGATCGACCCCGAGGACTGCCGGGCGGAGGCCGTCCGCCGCTTCTCGCCGGGCGTCATGGCGGACCGCTACCTGGAGCTGTACGAGGCCACGATCAGGAGGCGGCGAGCCGGCTCCTGATCCCCTGCGCAACGCCCGCCGGGCACGGGCGGCGTCCTTCAGCGGACCGCGGGGCGCCGCCCGAGCGCCAGCCGGGCCGGCAGGGCGGTGGCGGCGAGC
>NZ_JBFAHO010000019.1:0-144526 GCF_040654215.1 Nonomuraea sp. NPDC050733
GGCGGCGGCTGCCGCGGCCGCGACGGCGGGACGCACCGCGCGCGGCCCGGCGGGCGCCTCGACGACCCGGGACCTGCGCTGCGCGGCGCGGGCCTTGCGCGCCTTCTTCACGCGTACCGGGACGGGCGCGGTGTGCCAGACGCGGCCGGAGAAGGTGATCGCCTCGGGCTCGGACATCGGCGCCAGCCGGTACCAGGCGCGCGGCTGCCCGAGGTAGCGCAGCTGCGACTCCAGCAGCTCGGTCAGGCGCTTGCCCTCGATGACGGGACGGGTGGACAGCCAGGTGACGATGCCCGGCGGCACCAGGAACAGCACGTGCCACGGCATCGCCACGGGGACGCCGACGAGCACCAGCAGGAGCGACCACGGCACGAACACCCCGACGAACACGCCTATCCAGACAATGGGAAGCGGCATCGGCAGCCGTAGGTCGTACAGCTTGTAGAGCCGCTTCTCGATGCGCCAGATATTCGTGTACGTGGGCAGGTCCACGTGGTCCTCCTCTCCACCCGCTCGTTCATGACCGCCATGGAGCGGTCTCAATCCTTTACTTGATGCCTAGGGCACCCGCGATCGCCTTGGCCGTCACCTCGATGATGTTGGGCACGTAGAAGATCACGCCGATGGCCACGGCCAGGATCAGGAACTGCACGAACCGGGTGATCTCGCGGGTGAAGAGGAAGAACAGCGCGACCACCGACACGACGACGAGGAAGAGCGGGGCGAAGAAGGCACGCAGGAAGTCGGCGAGCCCTTCGGTGTTGACGCCGGTCGGGGCGGGCGACGGCGTCATCTCGATCAGGTTGAGCACTATGGTTTTCAAGATCACTTCTTGTCCTCCCGGGGGGTGCCGATCAGCAGCGCGGTCGTGCGTCTATCCAACGGCCCGACCGGCACCGCGGATGTCCTTGACGTACCACTTGTCGCCCTGCTTCTCGACGGTGAGGCGGTAGCCCTGCTCGATGCGGCCGGCCGCCGCGCTCGCGTCGGCCGTGGGTTCGGCCGTCGGTGTGGCGCCGGGCACGACCCACACCACCACCGCGTCGACCTCTCGGGTGGCACCCCCCACAGGCACCACGAGCTCTTGCAACCCGCCGAAGGTGAACGCGCCACCGAAACTCGGCAGGGTCGTGCCGACGGCGAGATAACGCTGCAACCCCTCGGTGTCCCCTGAGGCGTAGCTCTTGAAGAAGCCCTCCAGCTGGGGCTTGAGCTCGGCCTCCGCGACGTCGTCGGTCTCGGCCGCGGCGACCTGCGGAAGGTCGGCGGGCGCGGGCGCGGGCAGGATCGCCGGCCTGCCCGAGACGACGAACCTGCCGCCGGCGTCGTCGCCGGAGTAGTAGATCGGCACGGACAGCAGCATCCTGCGCGTGCCCGACTGGAAGGCGACCGCGACGACGGCGTTGCTGGCGTCGCTGGCCTTGATGTCGTACGGCTGGATGGCGACGGCGGCGAACTTGCCGTTGCCGTCCCAGCCGAGCTGGGGCGCCATGCCCTCGGCCAGGAACGCGGCGAGTTTGCCCTGCCTGCTCGTGGCGTCGGCCGGACTGAAATTCAGATAGACGCCCGCGAACTGGGCGGCGAACGCCATGCCACGCTGGGTCGGGAATCCGTTGCCGGTCTCGGCCACCGCATTCGGAGCAGGGGCGTTTTCCTGGGTGAATCGCTCAAATGGTGCACGGACCCCATTGACCACGATTACCACGATAAGCGCCCAGAGAATGGCGCGGCCCATCCAGACCAGCCAGCGTCCGCCACCACCCGACCAGCGCCCGCGACGGGGCCGCCGCGAGGGCGGCAGGTCGTAGTCGGCGAGATCCGGGCGTGCCGAAAGCTCGGGGTCGCCAGCGATCCGAGGACCGTGCTGGACGGTTGACCTACGAGCCATCACGCCTCCGCTCGCGCCAATCCCCCCGGCTGGCGCGGTGTCGTCCGTTGCCGATCCCCATCATCCGTGGTGAAGCAGTCACCCTATCCGGTCTCCGCCATTGTTCCAGGAAAGCCACGCCCATGCTGCAGGCATCGCCGTCCGGGGGCAAACCGAGTGCGCATGACATGCCGGAGCGTTGGTTCTTGCGGCAAACGTCCGGAATAGGCTTTTGACCAGGCCAGACACCTTCTGTCGCATTACCGGGTGGCCAGAGGTTCCTGTCCAAAGGGCGTAGGGACTGTCGCGACCTGCGCATTTGGTATAAGACGCCCAGCCGCCCGCCCCGACGGGCGCGCGGCACCGTCACCGCCGGCTGCCGAGCGACAGGTGGTCACCAGGATGGCGTTACGCGCTCCGCGTACCCGCCAGGATGCTCGGGGCGGCTCCCGGCGCTCCCCTGCACACACCTGGGCGCCTCACACCGGGCCGCCTCCAGGCCGGCTCATGGGACTCCGCGCACACGCCGGGCCGTCTCAGACCGGCTCGCGGGACTCCGCATGGACGCGGGCCGCCTCAGGCCCGCTCGTGGTCGCCCGCGGAGGAGATGCCGCGCAGGGCGCGCAGGTGTTCTCCAGCCGGGGCGGGCAGGTCGCGGCGGGGCACCGTGCGCTCCAGGGCGCCCCGCAGCTCGGCGAGCATGGTGGTGGCGTCGCGATCGCGCATCCGCGCGGCCAGCTCCTCCCGCTCGTCCGCCTTCCTGCGCAGGTACGCCTCGCGGTTGACGCGCAGGCCGTACATGAGCTCCACCCTGAGCAGGGCGAGCTCCTCCTCAAGGGTGATGCCCGTGAGCGAGGGTGCGGGACGTCGTTTCCGGATGATGCGACGGATCATGAGGGCCCTCCCGAGTCAGCGTGAACGCCGTGCCGATTCGACGCGCAGGTGCCTCATGTGGTTGACGTCTCAGCCCTCCACGACCACGAGTCCTTCCCAGAGCCGCCGTTCCTCACGAACCGAACCGTCAGCCGAGCGTGCCGCTCCCCGCCCGCTCCAACTGGTGCGGCATCTGCCAGCCCTCCGCCAGCCGCGACGGCCGCAGGTTGGAACCGCCGCCGAAGAACTCGCAGAACTTCATGATCAGCGGGTCCCATCCGACCGGGTCCACGTAGTGCGTCCCGGGGATGATCAGCTCCTCCTCCACGTGCGCGCGCACCACCTTGACCTGGAAGGCGGTCGCCTTCACCTCGGGGGCGCCGAACGCGTGGGCCTCCTCCACGACGCATTCGAGCTGCACCGGGCACTCCAGCACCCGTGGCGCCTTCACCAGGTCGGCCGCCTGCTCGGTCAGCCCCGCCACCGCGAACTTGCCGCGCTCGTGCCGATAGCCCTGCTCCACCCGGAGGGGGGAGATCTCCGGGTTCGCGGTCAGCAGCGCCAGCCGGTCGACGGCGTCCACGAGGGTGGACGGCACGAGATTGAGCACGCACTCCCGCTCACGGGCGAGGTTGGCCGAGGTCTGGGAGCTGTGGCCCACTCCCAGCATGGCGCGGTCGCCCAGCCACCAGGCCGACGACATCGGCATCAGGTTGGGCGAGCCGTCCTCGTTGCGTGAGCCGATCAGCACCACCGGGGTCCCGAAGTAGAGCACCTTCAGGTCGGAGATCGTGTGCATTCTTGCTGGTCCTCAGCTTTCCCGGACAGAGGTCGAGTCTGGACGACTCTCCCCGATCCGGGCGCGGGACGCCGGTGGAAATCGGACCTCGCATCACGTACGACCGCAAAGACCCCAAGCGTCCATCAGACGTTGAAGCGGAACTCCACCACGTCGCCGTCGCGCATGACGTAGTCCTTGCCCTCGATGCGCGCCTTGCCGAGCGAGCGGGCCTTGGCGATCGAGCCGGTCTCCACCAGGTCGTCGAACGAGACGACCTCGGCCTTGATGAAGCCGCGCTGGAAGTCGGTGTGGATGACCCCGGCCGCCTCCGGCGCGGTGGCGCCCTTGCGGATCGTCCAGGCCCTGGTCTCCTTGGGCCCGGCCGTGAGGTAGGTCTGCAGGCCGAGCGTCTCGAAGCCGACCCGGGCGAGCTGGGACAGGCCCGACTCCTCCTGACCGACCGACTGGAGCAGCTCCAGCGCCTCCTCGTCGTCGAGCTCCACCAGCTCCGACTCGATCTTGGCGTCGAGGAACACCGCCTCGGCCGGGGCGACCAGCTCCGAGAGCTGCGCCCGCAGGTCGGCGTCGATCAGCTCGTCGGCGTCGAGGTTGAAGACGTACAGGAACGGCTTGGCCGTCAGCAGGTGGAGCTCGCGCAGCTCCTCGCCGCCGAGCCCGCTCTCGAAGATGGTCTTGCCGGTCTCCAGGACCTTCAGGGCGCCCTCGGCGGCCTCCAGAGCGGCCTTCTTGTCCTTGTTGTTACGCGCCTCCTTCTGCAGGCGCGGGATGGCCTTCTCGACCGTCTGCAGGTCGGCCATGATCAGCTCGGTGTTGATCGTCTCGATGTCGCGCTTCGGCGAGATCTCGCCGTCGACGTGCGTCACGTCGGGGTCGTTGAAGACCCGGATCACCTGGCAGATGGCGTCGGTGTCGCGGATGTTGGCGAGGAACTGGTTGCCCCGGCCCTGCCCCTCGGAGGCCCCCTTGACCAGGCCCGCGATGTCGACGAACTCCACCTTGGCGGGCAGGACGCGGGCCGAGCCGAAGATCTCGGCCAGCTTGGGCAGCCGGTCGTCGGGCACGCCGACGATGCCCACGTTGGGCTCGATGGTGGCGAACGGGTAGTTGGCGGCCAGCGCGTTGCCGGTCTTGGTCAGCGCGTTGAACAGCGTGGACTTGCCCACGTTGGGCAGGCCGACGATGCCGATGGACAGGCTCATGCGTGCTCCTTAACCGGCCGCACGAGCCCCCGGCCGCTGCTGGTGGTGGTTGCCTCGCTACGCTCGCTCACGTCCAGCGAGTTTACTCGCTGACGAGACGCAGGCAGGTCACCGGACGGTAGGCCCCCGGCGCCCGCAGGTAGCGCTGCGAGCCCTTCGGGCAGCTTCCCGGCCTGGTCTCGAACGCGGTCACCCGCGCCCACGCGTCGCCTGAGCGGCATCCCACCCGGGTGATCGCGGAGCGGTTCACCGTGTCGTCGCCCGGCCGGGCCACGCACATGCCGCGGTCGAGCACCTGGCCACCGGCGCCCAGGCAGGCCACGGGCCCGGTGCCGACCGTGTCCAGCGTGCCCGAGGGGCAGCTCGCGGCCGCCGGCTCGATCGCCAGCGCCCTGCCGTACCAGCCGCGTCGCTCGCAGGAGCGCTCGCGGCCGTCTAGCGTGACGCAGTCACCGGCCCTGAGCACGCCGCCGCCGGCGCCCGGCGCGCCCAGGTGCGGGTCGAGGAAGGAGCGGACGCAGGCCGCGCGGCCGTCGCCGATCCGCACGACGTCGTCGGTGTCGTCGGGACAGCCGCCGTGACCGGGCGGATCGGCGGCGACCGCCAGCACCTCGTACTGCCCCCCGTTGCACGGCGTCAGGACGTAACCGTGGCCCGAGCCGCTCACACAGGCGCCCGGCACCCACCGGAGGGGCGGCCTGGCCGCCTCTGGCCCGGGCGTGCCCGTGCGGACCGCCGTTCCCGCCAGGACGACCACGCCCGCCACCGCGACGGCAGCCACGGCGAGCGACACCGCCGTGCGCATTCCTGTAGTCATGTGGGTACTCTGCGTGACAGTCAAGGCGCGCGCAAGCGTGTCTGACGGATCGGCGCGGACGAGCCTGCCATCATCCGTGGGTGGACGTCGTCTCGCTGCTCATCGGACTCGCCCTCGGGCTCGTCGTCGGCTTCCTGGTCGCCCGTACGAGAACGGCGGTGCGGATCGCCGAGGCGGAGGCGCGGGCCAGGACGGCCGGCGACAAGCTCGCCTACGTCGAGGAGCAGCTCACCGAGCGCTTCCAGGCCCTGTCCTCGCGAGCCCTCGATGTCAACAACCTGCGGTTCCTGGAGCTGGCCGAGACGCGGCTCTCCGCCACGCGGGCCGAGGCCGCCGGCGACCTCGACCAGCGCAGGCAGGCGGTCGAGCACCTGGTCGAGCCGCTGAAGGACGCCCTCTCCCGCGTCGAGGCGCAGCTGCGCGACACCGAGGCCGGGCAGCGGGCCGCCCGCGCCGAGCTGGCCAAGCAGATGGAGTTCGTCCGGCAGAGCAGCCAGGAGCTGCGCTCGCAGACCACGGCCCTCGTGCGCGCCCTGCAACGTCCGGAGGCGCGCGGCCGGTGGGGCGAGCTGCAGCTGCGCCGGGTCGCCGAGATCGCCGGCATGCAGCGCCACTGCGACTTCGACGAGCAGGTCACCGAGGGCGCCATGCGGCCCGACATGGTGGTGCGGCTGGCCGGGGGCAAGAACATCGTCGTCGACTCCAAGGTGTCGCTGGCCGCCTACCTGGAGGCCGCCGAGGCGTCCGACGAGTCGCTGGCCTCCGTACGCCTCGACGCCCACGCCCGGCACGTCCGCGAGCACGTCGACCGGCTGGCGGCCAAGTCCTACTGGCAGGCGTTCAACCCGTCGCCGGAGTTCGTCGTCCTGTTCATCCCCGGTGAGGCGTTCCTCGCGCCGGCGCTGGAGCGCGACCCCGCGCTGCTGGAGTACGCGATGACCCGCCGGGTGCACATCGCCACCCCGACCACGCTCATCACGATGCTGCGCACCGCGCACTACGCCTGGCAGCAGGCCGCGCTCAGCGACAACGCCCGCGCCGTGTTCGAGCTGGGCAAGGAGCTGTACGAGCGGCTGTCCTCGCTGGGCAGGAATGTCGATACCTTGGGCAAGTCCCTGACCCGGGCCGTCGAGGCGTACAACAAGACCGTGGGATCCCTTGAGAGCCGGGTGCTCGTCAGCGCGCGCAAACTACACGATCTGGGCGTCGTGGACGGCGACCTCGACTCTCCCACGATGCTGGAAGGGCTGCCGAGACCCCTCGCCTCACCCGAACTGCTGGAAACCCCGTCTCTGATTTCCCCGGTCAACGGTAAGTTGGCCAACGGATCGCAGTAAGGGGGCGGGGGCCAGTGAGTGAGAAGGGCAGGCGTTCGGGCGTCAGACTGACCGCCCGCGGCGCCATCGTGCTCGCCCTGGCCGCCACCGTGGCCGCCTACGCGGTGGCCGGGCAGCTCGATCTGCCGGTCGTGGTCGGTGTGGTGTTCGTGGCCGCCAGCCTGCTCGGCGTGCTGCTCGTCAACCGGCGCGAGCTGCTGTCGCTGGTGGTGACGCCGCCGCTGGTGTTCTTCGCGGCGACGCTGGTCGTCGAGCTGGTCCACGCGCTCGGGTCCGCCTCGCTGGCGCAGTCGCTGGCCCTCGGGCTGTACACGTCGCTGTCGGCGGGCGCGCCCTGGCTGTTCGCGGGCTCGGCCGTGGTCCTCGGGGTCGCTCTGCGGCGCGGGCTGCGCGACAACGTGCGCGAGCTGCGCGAGGAGCTGCGGGCGGGCGCCGAGACGGCCCGCCCGTCCCGCCGGCAGGCGTACGCGCCCGAGCCGGAGGGCTACTTCGAGCCCCGGGTCTACGGCTCGCCGCGCACGCAGACCGAGGACTGACCCGCCGGATCGACTTACGGGTCGGTCCCGCGGGACCGACCCGCGGGACCCCGACCCGCGGGATCGACATCTGCGGGACCGATCTACGGGATCGGCGCCCGCTGAACCGGCTCGCGGAGCGGCTTCGAGCCGGGCTCAGGAGGCGCGCAGGTCCTTGCGCAGCTCGTGGGGCAGCGCGAAGCGCATGCTCTCCTGAACCGACTCGACCTGCTCCACGTCGCCGAAGCCGTGGCGGGCCAGGTGCGCGAGCACCTCGTCCACCAGCTCCTCGGGCACCGAGGCGCCGCTGGTCACGCCGACCGTGGTGACGCCCTCCAGCCACTCGTCGCGGATGAGCGAGGCGTTGTCGACGAGGTAGGCGGCGTCGGCGCCGTGGTCCTTGGCCACCTCGACCAGGCGCTTGGAGTTGGAGGAGTTGTCGGAGCCGACGACGATGACCAGCTCGGAGGCGGCGGCGATCTCCTTCACCGCCACCTGGCGGTTCTGGGTGGCGTAGCAGATGTCGTCGCTCGGGGGGTCGATCAGCGTCGGGAAGCGCTCCTTGAGCCGGGAGACGGTCTCGGTGGTCTCGTCGACCGACAGCGTGGTCTGCGACAGCCAGACCAGCTTGGACGGGTCCTTCACCTGGACCTTGTCCACCGAGTCGAGGCCGTCGACGAGCTGGATGTGGTCGGGCGCCTCGCCTGAGGTGCCCTCCACCTCCTCGTGGCCCTCGTGGCCGATCAGCAGGATGTCGTAGTCCTGGGCGGCGAACCGCTTGGCCTCGTTGTGCACCTTGGTGACCAGCGGGCAGGTGGCGTCGATGGTTCGCAGGCCGCGCTGCTTCGCCTCGCCGTGGACGGCCGGGGAGACGCCGTGGGCGGAGAACACCACGATCTCGCCCTCGGGCACCTGCTCGGTCTCCTCGACGAAGATGGCGCCCTTGGCCTCCAGCGTCTTGACGACGTGGGTGTTGTGGACGATCTGCTTACGGACGTAGACGGGCGCGCCGTACTGCTCCAGAGCCTTCTCGACCGCAACCACGGCCCGATCGACGCCGGCGCAGTAGCCACGGGGCTTGGCTACGAGGACTCTGCGGGAAGTACTGGGCTCCATACTTGGTAATGCTACGTGGAGGACGGGCAGGACGGCGCGTGCACGCCCGCTCGCCGTTTGCCACACTGGCCCTCCGATACAGACCTCCCAGGGAGACGTCATGTCCCTCAGCGACGTGATACGCAACATCGCCAAGTCCGTCACCGACAAGGAGAAGGCCAAGGAGCTTCCTCTCATCGTCGTCCAGTCCACGTTGAGCGCCGCCGGGCAGGCGTTGCTGCTGGTGGACCGGATGAAGAACTCCATCAAGGGGCTGGGCTCCAAGGAGAAGGAGGAGGACGCCGAGATGCGCCCCTCGGTCGCCGGCGAGG
This sequence comes from Nonomuraea sp. NPDC050733, assembly GCF_040654215.1. Taxonomy (NCBI): domain Bacteria; kingdom Bacillati; phylum Actinomycetota; class Actinomycetes; order Streptosporangiales; family Streptosporangiaceae; genus Nonomuraea; species Nonomuraea sp. NPDC050733. The sequence goes on from NZ_JBFAHO010000019.1 coordinate 8,838, forward strand.
TTTCCGCGCCGGCCGAGGAGGAGCGGCCCGCCCGCAAGGAGCCCGTCATCTTCGCGCCGCGCCCGTCGAGCGCCCCCGAGAAGAACGGCACTGAGAAGAACGGCACCGAGAAGGGCGCCACGGAGAAGGCCGACGCCGAAAAGGGCGGCGCGAAGGCCGACGGCACCGCCAAGGCCAAGCCCGAGCCGGTCATCTTCGCCCCGGCCAAGCCGGCCGCCGAGACCACCACCTCGCCCGCCGCGGCCGAGCCCGTCACGTCCGAGTCCGTCACCGCCGAGCCCGTCACGCCTGAGTCCGTCACGCCTGAGTCCGGCACTGCCGAGCCCTCGGCCGCCGCACCCGAGGCCGTGACCGCCCCGGAGACCGTGACCGAGCCGAAGAGCCCGACCGAGCCGGAGAGCGCGACCGCCGAGCCCGCCGCCGCCCCCGAGCCCGCCGCCGCACCTGAGCCGACCGCTACGGCCGAGCCCGCCGCGGGCGCGGAGCCCGTCGAGGCCGCCAAGCCGGTCAGCGTCGAGCCCGAGCCGTCCCCCGAGGCAAAGACCGAGCCCAAGGCCGAGCCCAAGGCCGAGGCGAAGCCGAAGAGCACGGCCAAGAGCACGACCAGGCGCACTGCCAAGCCGAAGGCCGAGGCCGAGGCCGCCGCCGAGCCCGTGACCGCGCCCGCTGCCGAGGCCGCCGCCGAGCCCGCCGACCAGCCCGCGGCGAAGCCTGCCGCCAAGCGCACCGCCAAGCCCCGGGCGCAGGCCAAGCCGAAGGCCGCCAAGAGCGCCCCGGCAGCCGAGCCCGCCGGTGCGCCTGCCGGTGCGCTCGCGGAGGCCGCCGCCGCGACCCCTGAGGCCGTGGCCGGCGTCGAGCCCGGCGCCGCGTCCCTGTCCGAGCCGCTCCCGGGTTACGCGGACCTGACCGTGGCCTCGCTGCGCGCCAGGATGCGCGGCAAGTCGGCCGAACAGATCACCGGTCTGCTGACGTACGAGCAGGCCACGGCCGCCCGGCCCGAGGTGATCAGGATGTTCGAGAACCGGCTGGCCAAGCTCCAGGACGGGGAATAGCCGCCACGGCCCCGTAGTCTTCCGGCATGAGCACGAAGACCTCGCCCGAGTCCCCGCTGCCGATCCGCACCGTCCTGCAGATGGTGGGCGGCTGGATCGGCAAGCTGGGCACGGTGTGGGTCGAGGGTCAGATCACCGACCTGAGCGCGCGCGGCGGCACGGTGTTCCTGACGCTGCGCGACCCGGTGGCCAACGTGTCCGCGCGGGTCACCGCTCCGCGTGGCGTGTACGAGGCGGCCGTGCCACGACCGGCCGACGGCGCCCGCGTGGTGGTCCACGTCAAGCCCGACTTCTGGGTCAACAGAGGCTCCTTCGCCTTCACCGCGCTGGAGATCAGGCCGGTCGGCGTGGGCGAGCTGCTGGCCCGGCTGGAGCGGCTGCGCCAGTTGCTGGCCGCCGAGGGGCTGTTCAACGCCGACCGGAAGCGACGGCTGCCGTTCCTGCCGGGCACGGTGGGGCTGATCTGCGGGCGTGACTCGGCGGCCGAGCGCGACGTGCTGGAGAACTCCCGGCGCCGCTGGCCGGCCGTGCGGTTCAAGGTCGAGGAGGTGGCCGTCCAGGGGCCGTACGCGGTGGGCGAGGTCACCGAGGCGCTGCGCAAGCTGGACGCCGACTCGTCGGTGGAAGTGATCGTCATCGCCCGCGGGGGCGGCTCGCTGGAGGACCTGCTGCCGTTCTCGGACGAGACGCTGGTACGGGCCGTGGCCGCCTGCCGTACCCCTGTGGTGAGCGCGATCGGGCACGAGCAGGACAGCCCGCTGCTGGACCTGGTGGCCGACGTGCGGGCCTCCACGCCCACCGACGCCGCGAAGAAGGTGGTGCCGGACGTCGGCGAGCAGCTCACGCTGGTGCGCCAGCTCCGCGACCGCGGGCGGCGGGTGGTGGGCGGCTGGCTCGACCGGGAGATGTCGTGGCTCACGTCGGTCCGCTCGCGGCCGTCGCTGGCCGACCCGGTACGGGAGCTCGAACGGCGCGCGGAGCAGGCCGAGGCGCTGCGCGACCGGGCCCGGCGCTCGCTCGCGAGCTCGCTGGACCGGGCCGAGGACTCGCTGTCGCACCTGCGGGCCCGCCTCGTGGCGCTGTCGCCGGCCGCCACGCTCGAACGCGGCTACGCCATCGTCCAGCATCCCTCGGGCGACGTGGTGCGGCTGGCCAAGGACGTCTCACCGGGGGCGCTGCTGACGGTCCGCCTCACCGACGACCGCCTCACGGTCCGCGCCCTGTCACCGGAGGGGGACGACTCCCCCGGCGACGTCACGGACGCGCCCAAGCCGGCCAGGGCGCGCAAGCCCCGGGCCGCCAAGCCACCCGCGGACGAGAGCTGACACGCGCCGCTATCCGTCCGTCGAGTGCGGGCACGGGCAGGCACGGAGGACGGTTTCGGCCAGCGCGTCGAGTCCCGCCTTGACGGCCTCGACCGACATGCCCCGCTCGTCCAGCTGGAAGCGGATCAGGTGGGCGTTGGCCGGGGCGAGCAGCGCGTCGGCGAGGAAGCCGGCGTCGAGGTCCGGACGCGCCTGGGCGAGCAGCGTGGCCAGATGCGTGTGGTGGATCCGGTACGGCCCGCTGAAGCGCCCCCTGGCCGACCCGATCTCCAACTGCAGGAACATGTCCTGCTGCGCCACGATCCGGTCCACCAGCGCCCGCAGGAAGGCGCGGACGCGCGCGGCGGGCGGCGCGCCTGGCCCGATCGGCGGCGGCCCGGTCATGAACGCGGCCTGGAAGCGCCGCTCCTGCTCGTCGATGAGCGCCCACAGCAGCCCGGTCCTGTCGCCGAAGCGGCGGTAGACGGTGCCCACGCCGACGCCGGCCTCGCGGGCGACCTCGTCGAGGGAGAGCTGCCGGGCGCCGCGCTCGGCGATGAGCCGGGCGGCCACGTCGATGATCCGCCGGCGGTTGCGGGCGGCGTCGGCGCGTTCGGGCTGGGGCTGCCCGACGACGGGGAGGAGCTCGCGTCCGCACACGCCGCGAGCATACCCGCGGGTTGTTAACCGGAATTTTCTCCGCTTAGGCTGTGCTCCACTCAAGCGGAGACTTTTCCGGTACAAGGAGCGCAGTCATGGCCAACGATTTCAACCAGAAGGTGATCGACGAGTTCCGCGCCAACGGCGGGAAGGTCGGCGGCATGTTCGAGGGCGCCAACCTGGTCCTGCTGACCACCACGGGCAGGAAGAGCGGCAAGCAGGTCACCTCGCCGGTGATGTACCTGAAGGACGGGGAGCGGATCGTCGTCATCGCGTCCTACGCGGGCGCCGACCACCACCCCGCCTGGTACCTCAACCTGGTGGCCAACCCGTCGCTCACGGTCGAGGTCGGCACGGAGAAGTACCAGGCCAGGGCGGAGGTCATGGAGGGCGACGAGCGTGACCGGCTCTACGCGCGCATGGTGGAGGTCGCCCCGGGCTTCGCCGAGTACCAGGCCAAGACCGAGCGCCGCATCCCCGTCGTCGCTCTGGAGCTCCAGCCCGCCTGAGCCGGCGCGAGGACCAGCAAGCCAGAGAACTCCTAGAAGGGGGCGTCGTCGTCGCGGGCCGCCCCTGCGTCGGTGCGGCGGGCCATCGCGGCGGCGAGCTTGACCCTCGCCCCCTGCAACCACTCCTCGCAGATGGCGGCCAGCTTCTCGCCCCGCTCCCAGAGCTCGATCGACTGCTCCAGGGTGAGGCCGCCGGTCTCCAGGCGGCGCACCACCTCGGTCAGCTCCTCGCGGGCCTGCTCGTATGAGGGTGCCTTCTCGTCTGCCACGTCACCACCCTAGAGTCACGGGGGCGTGGGCGTGCCCGCTCAGCCCTTCGGGCGCTGCTGGAGCGTGGCGGCCAGCTCGCCCAGCTCGGGCCAGTCGGCCGTGCCCGTGACGACCAGCGTCACGTCCGGCAGCACGCGTACCAGCGACCGCTGCTTCTTGTCCTCGCGGAAGCGACGCTCCCACGGCTGCCCGGCCACCTGCTGGGTGCCGATCGCCTTGTCGGTGTTGGCCATGCGGCTGGCGAACCCGGCGGCCGGCTTCTCGTCGCTCTGGGCCAGCATGGCGTGCTCCCGCTTGGCCGTGGCGTAGCCGAGGTAGAGGACCTGCGCGCCGTTCTCGCCCTTGGCGATGCGGTTGCTGTTGGGCACCCAGCCGGCCGGGTCCTGCTTGGGGGCCCACACCTGGTACGGCACGGCATGGCCGAAGTTGGCGACGGTGATCGTGTACTCGCGCCTCGGGATGTGCTCCTGCCGGCTCTGTGGGGCGACCAGCAGGAACAGGCCCGCCGCCCCCAGGCAGACGAACAGCGCTACCGCGTAGCCGTAGAACCCATCGGTGAACCGTCGCACACTTCGCGAGGTTACCCGCTGGTGGTGCCGGTCGCCGAAGCGGCCGGTCGGATCTGCCCGATGATGGCGAGCACGTCCTCGGCGAGCTTCCGGTCGCCGGTGCGCACCACCTCCGACACCGCCGCCGCGAGCGCGCCGGTGATCACCACGACCAGGGCTCCCTCGTCGTCGTCGAACAGGGCGGCGTTGCGCTCGGCCCACTTGCGCAGCCGGTCGCGCATGACCACCTCGAAGCCGGGCGGCCCGTCGCCGCGCAGGAACAGCGCGGCCACCTCCCGCTCCTCCAGGCACCCGTCGAGGTAGGCGCGGGCGGCGCGGATGAACACCCGCATCGGATCGGTCTCACCCTCGGCGCGCGCCTCGCGGGCGGCCTGGCTGGTGCGCTGGGCCTGCTTGGCCTGGAACTCCTCGAACAGCGTGAGGTAGAGGTCGGCCTTGCCGGAGAAGTGATGGTAGAGGCTGCCCACGCTGGCGTCGGCCCGGCCCACGACGTCGGTGACGCCCGCCTCGGCGAAGCCCTTGGAGACGAAGACCTCCCGGGCGGCCTTGAGTAGCGCGGTGCGCGTGGCGGCGCCCCGCTCGGAGGTGCGGGCTGTGACCGGCTGTTCCACATCGCTGCTCATGGCAGGCACATTATCCTCCGCTGTCCGGGGATACATGGACAACTACCATCGACTCAGTTGTCCACGAGGAGGGCCCGCCATCATGTCCGATCAGACGTCCGTACCCCCAGCGCTGGCGACGGGCGAGCACGCCCCCGACCGCAACCTCGCACTGGAGCTGGTACGCGTCACCGAGGCGGCCGCGATGGCCGCGGCCCGCTGGGTCGGGCGGGGTGACAAGAACGGGGCGGACGGCGCCGCGGTCAACGCGATGCGCCAGCTGATCAACACGGTCTCCATGAACGGCGTGGTCGTCATCGGCGAGGGCGAGAAGGACGACGCCCCCATGCTGTTCAACGGCGAGCAGGTCGGCGACGGCAGCGGCCCCGAGTGCGACGTGGCGGTCGACCCCATCGACGGCACCCGGCTGACGGCGCTCGGCATGCCCGACGCGGTGTCGGTGATCGCGGTGAGCGAGCGCGGCTCGATGTACGACCCGTCGGCGGTGTTCTACATGGAGAAGCTGGTCACCGGGCCGGAGGCGGCCGACGTGGTGGACATCGAGGCTCCGGTCTCGGCCAACATCCAGGCCGTGGCGCGGGCCAAGGGCTGCTCGGCCTCCGACGTCACGGTGGTGGTGCTCGACCGGCCCCGGCACGAGCAGCTCGTCAAGGAGATCCGGGAGACCGGGGCGCGCATCAAGTTCATCGTGGACGGCGACGTGGCGGGCGCCATCATGGCGGCCCGCGTGGGCACGGGCATCGACCTGATGCTGGGCATCGGCGGCACCCCCGAGGGCATCGTGGCGGCGTGCGCGCTCAAGTGCCTCGGCGGTGTGATCCAGGGCAAGCTGTGGCCGCGCGACGACGCCGAGCGGCAGCGGGCCGTCGACGCCGGGCACGACCTCGGCCAGGTGCTCACCACCAACGACCTGGTCAGCTCCGACGACGTGTTCTTCGCGGCGACGGGCATCACGCAGGGCGAGCTGATGCAGGGCGTGCGGTTCAGCAAGGGCGTGGCGATGACCAGCTCGCTGGTGATGCGCGGGCGCTCGGGCACGATCCGCAAGGTCGACAGCGAGCACCAGCTCTGGAAGCTCCGGGCGTACAGCGCGATCAACTTCGACACCGCGGGCTGAGCCGCCCCGCAGAGCCGGCGGTGTCAGCGGCGCCGCTTGCGGCGGGGCGGCTCCTTGACCTTGACGTCGCCGGCGAAGTTGGTGGTGCGCACCTCCACCACGGGCGCTCCGGGCTCGGTGTGCTGTTTGGTCAGCCGCACGGTCTTGTCCTTGGTCACCCGGATGACCTCCAGGTCCTCCGGGACGTGGATCTCCAGCCCGCCGAAGACGAGCGTGGCGTTGATGACGATGCGCTGGTTCTGCAGGATGGCGTCGCGCAGGTCGAGCTTGGTGGTGCCGAACATGGCGGTCACGTCCAGCTCGGCCGGCACCACCCAGCGGCCGCCGCGCTGCTCCTGCTTGAAGAACGCCGACACCGGCCGGCCGTCGAGCCGCAGCGGCTGCTCCTCCTCCGGGAGCAGGTCGGCGGTGACGCCGGCGAGGTCGCCGAGGGTACGCGCGGAGTAGACGACCCCTAGCCGCTCCTCCAGCTCGTCGAGCGCGAGCCGGCCGTCGGCATGGGCGTCCTGGAGGACCTGCGCGACGCGCTCGCGGTCGTCGTCGGAGGCGCGCAGCTCGTGCGGCTGGGGGTTGTCGGGCCTGGCGGGACGCCGGGCGCTGATCCACTCCTCGGCCAGTCGCTCGCCGACCTCCTGCAGGCGGGGCAGCCAGGCTCCCGGGCGCTCGTTCACATCTCGACGATATCCGGCGCAAGGCCCGTACGCTCGCCTCCGCCGGTCCGGCCAAGGTGACGACTCCGTACGAGTCCCTGTTTCGTACGGTCATGCGGGCCGAAGGACGGTCATGCGGCGTGAAGGACCGTCATGCGAGCCGAAGGACGGTCATGCGGTGCGAAGGCATGGAATCTGGCGGCGTGCCCGCCCGTTGACCGGTAAAGCCGACCGGAAGAGCGCCCGCGGAGGAGCCGGCGGCGGCGCGGAGGGAGGGGCTGGTGCGGCAGGCGGCGGGATGGGGTCTCGGCGCGGTGGGCGCCGGCGTGGTGGTGATCGCCGGCCTGGACCTGGTCGGCGCCGGGCTGGGCGAGATCAACCCGCTGCGCAGGACCATCAGCGAGCACGGCCTGGGCGCCTACGGCTGGGTCTTCGGCCTCGGTGTGGCGCTGCTCGCGGCCGGGTCGGCGGCCATCGGTGTCGCGCTGGCCCGCACGCGGCTGGCGGGGGTGTTCGGCACGCTGGCGCTGATGGCGTGGAGCGCGGGGCTGCTGGTGACGGCCTGGTTCCCCAAGCACGACTGGTCGGTCGGTCCGAGTCTGAGCGGCAGCATCCACCGGGTGGGGAGCCTGGTGGCGTTCCTCAGCCTGCCGGTGGCGGCGCTGGTCATCGCCCGCCCCTGGCGGCTCACCGGGCGGCGCGGCCCCGCGCTGGCGGCCTTCGGCTTCGGCCTGGGCTCGGCGCTGTGGGTGGCGGGGATCGTCGCGGTGGTGCTGGTGGGGGCGCGCGGCGGGCTGGCGTGGTGGCAGGTCATGCCGCTCGGTCTGGTGGAGCGCGGCCTGGCGGTCACGGAGGTGGCCGCCGTGGTGGCTCTGGGTGCGTGTGCCCTGGCGAAAGGGCCGGTCGAGCGCTAACCTGACCGCGCCTCACGTTTGCTGACCCCCCCACCTGGAGGCCGCCGTGCCGACCCCCCGTGATCGTCAGGCCCGCATCGCCACGTTCGTCGCCTACGCCGTGCAGGGACTGTCGTTCGCGACCCTGCTGACGCAGGTCGCCGGTCTGCAGCACCGGCACGAACTCGACGAGGGCACGCTCACCCTGCTCCTGCTCGTCGTGCCCGTCTTCGCGGGCGTCGGAAGCGTCGCCGCCGGCTCGTTCGCCGCGCGTCTGGGCAGCAAGCCGCTGCTGCGGGCCGCGCAGCCGGCCGTCGCCGTCGCCGTGGTGCTCGCCGGTCTCGCCCCGGGCGTGCCGCTGCTGCTGGTCGCGCTGCTGCTGTTCGGGCTGGCGGTCGGAGCGGTGGACGCGGGCATCAACATGCAGGGCGTGGCGGTCGAGCGGAGGTACGGCCGGGCCGTGCTGAACGGCTTCCACTGTGTGTGGAGCGTGTTCAGCCTGCTGGGCGCGCTGTGGGCGTCGGCCGCGGCCGGGCTCGACCTCGCGGTGATCATGAGCGTGCCGATGGTGCTGGCCGTGGCGGCCTCGCTCTACGCCGGGCCGAGGCTCTGCACCGTCGAGGAGGAGAAGGTCGAGCACATGGAGGCGACGGCCGGCGGCCGGTTCCCGTGGCGGCCGATCATCCCGCTCTGCCTGGCGATGGGCTTCCTGTACGTCGGCGACGCCGCGGTCTCGAACTTCAGCACGGTCTTCATGAAGGACGTCCTGGCCGCCACCCCCGGCGTGGTCCCGCTGGCCTACGCCGCCTACCAGGCCACGACGCTGGCCGTACGGCTCGGCGGCGACCTGGCGGTGCGCAGGTACGGCCCGGCGGCCATCGTGCGGATCGGCGGCGCGATCGCGACGCTCGGTTTCCTCGGCATCGTCCTCTCGCCGAGCCAGCCGCTGGCCATCGTGGCGTTCGGGCTGACCGGCGTGGGGCTGTCGGTGGTGGCGCCGCAGTCGTTCTCGGCGGCGGGGCGGCTGGACCCGGCGGGCACGGGCGTGGCCATCGCCCGGGTCAACCTGTTCAACTACGTGGGCTTCATCGTCGGCGCGGCACTGGTGGGCGGCCTGGCCGACTCCTTCGACATGCGGATCGCGTTCGCCGCGCCGTTCCTGCTGGCGGGCGTGATCATCGTGCTGGCCCGGGGCTTCGAGCCCGCGGTAAGGACGCCGGCCTAGCGCGGTTCGACCCGGGATCGGCGCCCGGGATCAGGGCCTGGGGTCGGGGCCTGGGATCAGCGCCGTACCTCGGCCACCTCGACCGGGCGGCGCTCGCGGCGGGACAGCTCCGCGGCCTCGGCGACGTACAGGGCCTCCAGCGCGTCCTCGATCGGGCACAGGCCGGGATCGCCGCGCAGGAAGCCGTCGATCTCGTCGACGTACGCCTGCCGGAAGCGGGTGACGAAGTCCGGCCACGGCTCCTCCGAGGGCTCCAGCCCCTCCGAGGAGCGCAGCGGCGCCCGCGGGCTCAGCCCCACGACGTGCGTGCCCTTGCTGCCGGCCAGCTCCATGCGCACGTCGTACCCGGCGCCGTTGTAGCGCGAGCCCTGCACGGTGGCGAGCGTGCCGTCGTCGAGGGTGAGCAGCGCCGCGCTGTTGTCCACGTCGCCCGCCGCGGCGAAGAACGGGGCGCCCCGGTTGGCGCCGGTCGCGTAGACGGTCGCGACCTCGCGGCCGGTCACCCAGCGCAGGATGTCGAAGTCGTGGATGTGGCAGTCGCGGTAGATGCCGCCGGACAGCGGGACGTACTCGGCGGGCGGCGGCGCCGGGTCAGCGGTGATCAGGTGGACCCGGTGCAGCTCTCCCACCTCGCCGCCGCGCAGCGCCGCCGCCGCATTCACATACCCGGGGTCGAACCTGCGCTGGAAGCCGATGCGCACCCGGTGGCCGCGGGCCGCCCGGAGCACCTCCAGGGTCCGCTCCACGTCGCCCGCCACCGGCTTCTCGCAGAACGCGGGGACGCCCCTGCGGCACGCCTCCAGGATCAGGTCGGCGTGCGTGCTGGTGGGGGTGGCGATGACGACGGCGTCGGCCTCGAACGGGTCGCCCGGCCTGCCGTACGGCGACGTGCGCACGGGATCGGCCACGATCAGCTCGTCCACCAGCGGGTGCGCGGCCAGGGTCTCGGCGTGGAAGGCCCCGATCCGGCCCAGGCCCAGCAGTCCCACACGCATGGCGCCTCCAAGGTGACGGTCGCTCTCTTTGTAGGCGAGCCCTCACGCCTCAGTCAACACTTTGTCCTGACATTCTGACCTTCAGCCCTCGTACAGCCCGCTCCGCCCGGTGCACCGGCAGCCGGGAGAAGCCCGCGGCCACCGCCGGACCGCCCGGCGTGAAGCGCATCGGACCCACGGCCTCCATGGTCAGACCCAGCTCCCGGGCGGCCTCCACCACCTGGTGCTCGTCCCAGCCGGCCGGCAGGTCGAGGTAGGCGTGCAGGCCCGCCTCGATGCCCCGGACCCGGACCTCGGGAAGGTGCTCCGCCAGCGCCCCGACCAGGGCGTCCCTGCGGCTGCGGTACTCCCGGCGCATCCGGCGCAGGTGCCGGTCGTAGCCGCCGGTGCGCAGGAAGCCGGCCAGGGCGTACTGCTCGATCACCGGCGAGCCCAGGTCGAACTCGCCCCGCGCCAGCCGGACCGCGCCCGCCAGCGATGGCGGGGCGACCACCCAGCCGAGCCGCAGCCCCGGTGCCAGCGCCTTGCTGACGCTGCCGGCCAGCACCACCCGGTCGGGCGCGAGGCCCTGCAGGCAGCCCACCGGGTCGCGGTCGAAGCGGAACTCGGCGTCGTAGTCGTCCTCCAGCACGATCGCGTCGGCCTCCTGCGCCCACTCCACGAGCGCGGCCCGCCTGCAGGGCGACAGCACCACGCCCGTCGGGTACTGGTGGGCCGGTGTGACCAGCACCGCGCGGGCCGGGCGGTCGCGCAGCGCGGCCACGTCGAGGCCCTGCTCGTCGACCGGCACGGGCAGCGGCTCGGCGCCCGCGCGGCGCAGCAGGGGGATCTGCCGGTGGCTGGTCGGATCCTCCACTGCCAGCCCGAACGCATCGCCCCGCGGCGTGCGGGGCGCCTGCGCGGCGAGCACGTGCAGGACCAGGCTGAGGCCCTGGGCGACGCCGCCCACGATGATGAGGTTCTCCGGCTCCACGTCCGCCGCGCGCACCCGCCGCAGGTAGCCGGCCAGTTCGTCACGCAGCTCCGGGACGCCGCCCGGGTCGCCGTAGTCGAGGGCGTCGGACGGGATGGTGGCCAGGGCCTGCCGCAGCGCCGCCAGCCAGCGCTCGCGCGGGAAGTGGCCGAGGTCGGGCGAGGTCGCCCGGCTCTGGTGGTCGTGGTACGGCACCTGCTCCTCGTCGCCGGGCCCGCGCTGACAGGCGGCCGCGGCCGGCGCCACGCGGGTGCCGGAGCCGACGCGCGAGACGAGGAAGCCCTCCGCGACGAGCTGCTCGTACGCCTCCACCACGACCCCACGCGACACCCCGAGGTCGGTGGCCAGGTCGCGGCTGGACGGGAGCCGGTCGCCGGGCGCCAGCCGGCCCGACCGGACCGCCTCGCGCAGACCGGAGGCCACCTGCGCGGCCACGCCACCCCGCTGGTGATCCACCGGTACGTACAGATCGGCCATATTGGTCCTCGTTCACGGCAGCAGATTGGACTGTTTGGGAGAACCATTGTCTCCCTAGCATGCTCGGACATGGGCAAAGGTGTCGTGAGCGCCGCGGGCGCGATGTTCCTCGTCGGAACGCTGGCCGGGGTGTCCGGCCTGGTCAAGGACTATCCGGTGTACGGCGGACAGGCGGTGCGCTACCTGCTCGCCGCCGTCGTGCTGCTGGTCATGACCCGGGCCATGGGGCTGCGGTTCGTCCGGCTGACGCCGCGGGAGTGGGCGCTGCTCGGCGCGCTGTCGCTGACGGGGCTGGCGCTGTTCAACGTGTGCGTGACCGAGTCGGCCCGCGCCGCGGGCCCCGCGCTGGTCGGCACCGTGCTGGGCGCCGTGCCGCTGGCCCTGGCGCTGGCGGGCGGGCGGCCCGCGCCCCGGCTGCTGGCGGGGGCGGGCGTGGTCGTGGCGGGCGCGACGCTGGCCACCGGGCTCGGCAGCGGCAACCCGCACGGCCTGCTGTGGGCGCTCGGCGCGTTCGCCGGGGAGATCGCCTTCTCGCTGCTGGCCATCCCGCTGCTGCCCAAGCTGGGCGCGGTACGGGTGAGCGCGTACTCGACCACGCTGGCCGTGCCCCTGCTGGCCGTGATCGGGGTGGTGCGGGAGGGCACGGGCATGCTCCGGGTGCCGACCGTCGCGGAGGCGGCCGGGTTCGCCTACCTGGCGTTCGTGGTCACCGTGGTGGCGTTCTTCCTGTGGTACACGGCGCTGCCGCAGCTCGGGCCGGGGCGGGCCGGGCTGTTCGCGGGCCTCATCCCGGTGGGCGCCATCGCGACCGGCGCGGCGCTGGGCATCGCGACGCCGTCCGGCTACGACCTGCTGGGCGCGGGGCTGGTGGTGTGCGGCATCGTCGTCGGCCTCACCGCCCGCCGCCCCGCGCCGCCCGCTCCCGGGCCCGTCCCCGAGCCGGACCTCGCCGCCGAGCGCACGTGAGCCCGGACCCGGAGGCCGGGCGGGAGCGGGCCTCGCGTGGGCGTACGCTTTGGGAAATCGAAAGGATGGGCATGGCCGAGTTCGACTACACCGATCTTCTCCCGCTGGGCGCCGACGACACCACGTACCGGCTGATCACATCGGAGGGGGTGCGGAGAGTCGAGGCGGCCGGCCGCACGTTCCTGGAGGTCGACCCCGAGGCGCTGCGGCTGCTCACCGAGACGGCCGTGCACGACATCTCCCACTTCCTGCGCTCGTCGCACCTGGCCCAGCTCCGCAAGATCATCGATGACCCGGAGTCCAGCGGCAACGACCGGTTCGTGGCGCTCGACCTGCTGAAGAACGCCTCCATCTCGGCCGGCGGCGTGCTGCCCATGTGCCAGGACACCGGCACCGCGATCGTCATGGGCAAGCGCGGCCGCCACGTGCTGACCGACGGCCGCGACGCCGAGCACATCGCGCACGGCGTGTACGACGCCTACACCCGGCTCAACCTGCGCTACTCCCAGATGGCCCCGCTGACCATGTGGGAGGAGAAGAACACGGGCAACAACCTGCCCGCCCAGATCGAGCTCTACGCCGAGGACCCCCACGGCCACCCCGACGAGTACAAACTGCTGTTCATGGCCAAGGGCGGCGGCTCGGCCAACAAGTCGTTCCTCTACCAGGAGACCAAGGCGGTGCTCAACGAGAAGCGCATGCTGGCCTTCCTGGAGGAGAAGATCCGCTCGCTCGGCACCGCGGCCTGCCCGCCGTACCATCTGGCGATCGTCGTCGGCGGCACGTCCGCCGAGTACGCGCTGAAGACGGCCAAGTACGCCAGCGCCCGCTACCTCGACTCGATCCCCACGGAGGGATCGCCGTCCGGGCACGGCTTCCGCGACCTGGAGCTGGAGGCCAAGGTCTTCGAGCTGACCCAGAAGCTCGGCATCGGCGCCCAGTTCGGCGGCAAGTACTTCTGCCACGACGTGCGCGTCATCCGGCTGCCCCGCCACGGCGCCTCCTGCCCGGTCGCCATCGCCGTCTCCTGCTCGGCCGACCGGCAGGCCCTCGCCAAGATCACGCCGGAGGGCGTCTTCCTGGAGCAGCTGGAGACCGACCCGGCCCGCTTCCTGCCGGAGACTACCGACGAGCACCTGTCGGACGACGTCGTCAAGGTCGACCTCAACCGGCCCATGCCGGAGATCCTCGCCCAGCTCACCAAGTACCCGGTCAAGACGCGCCTCTCGCTGACCGGCCCGCTCGTCGTCGCCCGCGACATCGCGCACGCCAAGATCGCCGAGTTGCTCGACGACGGCGGCGAGATGCCGCAGTACCTGAAGGACCACGCCGTCTACTACGCGGGGCCGGCCAAGACGCCCGAGGGCTACGCGTCGGGCTCGTTCGGCCCCACGACGGCCGGGCGGATGGACTCCTACGTGGAGCGCTTCCAGGCGGCCGGGGGCTCGATGGTCATGCTGGCCAAGGGCAACAGGTCGCGCCAGGTGACCGAGGCGTGCCGGCAGCACGGCGGCTTCTACCTGGGCTCCATCGGCGGGCCGGCGGCCCGGCTGGCACAGGACTGCATCAGGAAGGTGGAGGTCCTGGAGTACCCGGAGCTGGGGATGGAGGCGGTGTGGAAGATCGAGGTGGAGGACTTCCCCGCGTTCATCGTCGTGGACGACAAGGGCGACGACTTCTTCGACGATCGCACGGGGCCGGTGCTGTCGATCGGCCGCCGCTGACCTGAGCCGCGAGGAGGCCCCGCCGGGCACGCCGACCGGCCGGGGCCTTCGGCGTTTCCGGGATCACCGAAGGCGGCGCGGGGAGGCGGGTCAGGCCAGGACGGCGGCTCGGTGGGGGGCCACGACGCTGCCGTCGGGCAGCAGCAGGCCGGTGTCCTCGAAGAGCACGACGCCGTTGCAGAGCAGGCTCCAGCCCTGGTCGGGGTGGGCCGAGATCACATGGGCCGCCTCACGGTCGGGCGATACCGCGGCGGGGCAGACGGGGAAGTGACTGCAGCACATCGTGCACCTCTCAGATGACGCTCCTGCGATGGGTTTCAGAAGGGCAGCTTGCGCCCCGACGGCGTGCGAAGGTCGAGGGAGGGGCCGGCCGGCTTCCTCGGCCGGGGGCGAACCTGGGTCTGGCGCATCCTCATCACGTCCTTCGGGTGAAGCCGTCATGATCGCTGACTTGGTCGTGCCTCCGACGCGTGCTCCCCATTCTGCCGATCGTGGCGGCCACTTTCCGGATTCTTGAGGAGTCGCCTCGTTAGTAGCTTCACTCTGCACCCACCCCCTTACGACACCCTTACAACCGGCCTACCGCACCCCAGAGTTCCCGGCGCACCCCTTCCCGCGCTGACTCGACCCCCTTTATCGGCGTAATGCGCTTTTCTCCGGACCTGGGGAAGCTACCCGGAAAGGGGCCCAGAGCTGGGAGAATGCCATTCCGTATCCGGTGCGGAACGGTCGGGAGTCACGGCATCCGGGACCGGGGTCCGCGGCGGGCACGTACCCACGGCGTCGCGCGCATCCCTTGCGGTGCGGCGGCCGGGCCCCCACCATGTGGACGGGCAGACACTTCGCGCGTCCATGGGCGCGCCGAGCAGGCTCGCTGACGGGGCGAGTCAGACGGGTTGACTTGGATTCGCAACATTTTATCGGCCGGGCCTCTACTGGTCGGTTTACACAAATAGGTAAGCTGCCAGGCATGCGTGCGCCCTCCGGTTACCTTCTCGCCGCGCGCTACCGGCTCCTGGAGCCGGTCGGACGCGGCGGCATGGGCACCGTGTGGCGGGCGCACGACGAGCTGCTCGACCGCTACGTCGCGGTCAAGGAGGTACGCCTGCCGGCGGTCCTCGACGAGGAGCTGCGGGCGGAGCTGTGCGCCCGCACCGAGCGCGAGGGCCGGGCCACGGCGATGGTGGCGCACCCGTCGGTCATCACGGTGTTCGACGTCGTGACCGAGGACGACCGGCCGTGGATCGTCATGGAGCTGCTGCAGGCGAGGTCGCTGGAGCAGCTCATCCAGCAGGAAGGACCGCTCCATCCGCGCCGGGCCGCGGAGATCGGCCGGCAGATCCTCGGCGCGCTGCGGGCCGTGCACGCCAAGGGCATCCTGCACCGCGACGTGAAGCCCAGCAACGTGCTCGTCACCGACGACCGGGCCGTGCTCACCGACTTCGGCCTGGCGGCGCTGGAGGGCGACGTCTCTATCACGCAGGCGGGCATCGTGCTGGGCTCGGCGGGCTACATCGCGCCGGAGCGGGTGCTCGGCGCCAAGGCCAGTCCCGCCGGCGACCTGTGGTCGCTCGGCGCGACGCTCTACACCGCCGTCGAGGGCAGGGGCCTGCACGGCCGCCGTACGGCCGCCGCGGCCCTGGCGGCGCTGACCAGCGGCGAGCCCATCCCGATGACCAAGGCGGGCCCGCTCGCGCCCGTGCTGGACGCGCTGCTCCGCATCGACCCGGAGACCCGCCTCGACTCCGTGCGCGCCTCGCTCATGCTGGCGCGCGTGGCGGCGGGCGGCTCGGCCGAGGAGCCGCTGGCCTCCCGCAGGCCCGTACGAGCGGCACAGGCGGTGACCGCGGCCTCTTTCCCACGCAGGCCCGCGCACCGCGGGCTGCACAGGGCCGACGCCATGCAGCGGTCCGACATGCTGGCCGCCCCGGTCACGGTGCCCTCGCCCAGGCAGGAGCGCCGGCCCGGTGAAGGCGTCCATCGCCGGCGGGTGGAGCAGCGGCCCGCGACTCCGTCGATCTATGCCCGCGTCATGACGACGGTGATAAAGTTGTGCCTTCCTCGACGGTTCTGGCCAAGGGAACTTCGCAAGCGAGGCTAAAGCACTTTCCAAGCGAAATAGATATCTTCTTCTCATGCCGGAACACCAGACACGCCTGCTCGCCGAGCGCTACGAGCTCATCTCTCCGCTCGGCCGAGGGACGATGGGGACGGTGTGGCGCGCCAGGGACCGCGCCCTCGGCCGCGAGGTGGCGGTCAAGGAGATCCGGCAGGACTCCGGACTCACCGAGGAGCAGCGGGCCGAGCTGCGCGAGCGCATGGTCCGCGAGGGCCGCATCGCGGCACGCATCAGCCACCCGGCCGTCGCCGCCATCCACGACGTGCTCATCGAGGACGGCAGCCCGTGGATCATCATGGAGCTGGTCGAGGCCCGCTCCCTGGAGCAGGTGATCGACGAGGAGGGGCCGCTGCCGCCCCGGCTGGTCGCCGAGCTCGGCGTCGACCTGCTCGGCGCGCTGCGGGCCGCGCACGCCCAGGGCATCACGCACCGCGATGTCAAGCCGGGCAACGTGCTCATCACCGAGACCGGCCGCGTGGTGCTGACCGACTTCGGCATCGCCAAGGCCGAGGGCGACCCCAGGCTCACCAAGACCGGCATGGTGATCGGCTCCCCCGGCTACACCGCTCCGGAGCGCGCCAGGGGCGAGTACACCGGTCCCGAGTCCGACATCTGGTCGCTCGGGGCGACGCTGTACTTCGCCGTCGAGGGGCGGCCCGCGTACGAGCGGGCCTCGATCGCGGAGACGCTCGCGGCGCTGCTGAGCGAGAACGCCGACCCGCCCACCCAGGCGGGTCAGCTCGGGCCCGTGCTGACCGGGCTGCTGAACAAGGACCACAAGAAGCGGCTGAGCGCGGCCAAGGCCGAGACCATGCTGCGGATGGTCGCCGACACCCCCACCCACGAGATGCCGGTCATCACCGCCGAGGCCCTGACCGGCCAGGAGGCCTCCGTGCCCGACGCCACCAACTCCACCGGCGGCCCCGGGAGGCCGGGCTCGCCGGCGTCCGGCCCTCAGCGGGGAGCGGGCGCGCGTCCGCAGGGCGGTGGGACGGCCGGGTCCCAGGGCTCCGGTCGTGACGGCTCCGGTACGGTGCCGCGCCCCAAGGCCGGGGCGGCGCCCGGCGCCCAGACCGGCCCCCAGCAGGCCGGACCTCAGCAGGCGGGCAGCCGGCAGCCCGCCGCCCAGCAGTCCGGCCCCCAGCAGCCCGGTTCTCAACGGACCGGCGGCCAGGGGCCGGGCGGGGCGGTGCCCGACTCCGAGCGCACAGTCAGCCTGATGCGCCCCAAGACCCCGCTCCCGGGCCGCCCCCAGCAGGGGCCGCCCGTCGACGAGGGGTCCCTCCACACCCAGCGGATCCAGACGCCCCGGCCCCACAGCGCTCCCCCCGGCCAGCAGGTCTACCCGCCGGCTCCGGGACAGCAGCCCGCCCGCCCCGTGCCGCCGAGCCGGCCCGGCCAGTACCCCCAGCAGCCGGTTCCCGGTCAGGGCCCCTACCAGGGTCCTCCTCCCGGCCCCCGTCAGCCGGGCCCGGCACCCTACGGGCCGCAGGGGATGGCCACGGAACGGCCCGACTCCAAGGGGCTCGGCACCGACCTGTTCGCCATCGCGGGGCCCGAGGAGCGGCCCTCCGGCAACCGCACGGGCATGCTCGTCCTCATGGCGGTGGCCGCCGCGGCCGCCGTGATGATCGCGATCCTCATCGTGGCCATCCTGTCAAGCTGATCCGGCACGCCCGCGCCCCCGATTGAGGCGTCCGGTGTGGGACAGACTGGGGGCATGAGCGAGTTCCGCATCGAAACAGACTCGATGGGCGAGGTGCGCGTGCCCGCCGGAGCCCGGTGGCGCGCGCAGACCCAGCGGGCGGTCGAGAACTTCCCGATCTCCGGACGTCCGCTGGAGCCGTCGCACATCGCCGCGCTCGGCCTCATCAAGGCCGTGGCCGCCGAGGTCAACGCCGAGCTGGGCGTCCTGGACAAGGACCTGGCCGAGGCGATCGCGCAGGCTGCGGCCGACGTCGCCGAGAACGAGCACGACGACCACTTCCCGATCGACGTCTTCCAGACCGGCTCCGGCACCTCGTCCAACATGAACGCCAACGAGGTCGTCGCCCACCTCGCGCAGGAGCGGCTGGGCCGGCCCGTCCATCCCAACGACCACGTGAACGCCTCGCAGTCGTCCAACGACGTCTTCCCCACCTCCATTCACGTGGCGGCGGCTACCGAGGTGACCTACCACCTGATGCCTTCGCTGGAGCACCTGGCGGCGAGCCTGCGAGCCAAGGCCCTCCAGTTCGACCAGGTGGTGAAGTCCGGGCGGACCCACCTGATGGACGCGACGCCGGTGACGCTCGGGCAGGAGTTCGGCGGCTACGCCTCGCAGATCGAGCACGGGCTGGTGCGGGTGAAGTCGGCGCTCGGGCACGTGCTGGAGCTGCCGCTGGGCGGCACGGCCGTGGGCACCGGCATCAACACCCCGCCGGGCTTCGCCGAGAAGGCCATCGCCAAGCTGCGCGAGGCGACCGGCATCCCGTTCCGCGAGGCGCTGGACCACTTCGAGGCGCAGAGCGCGCAGGACTCGATCGTCGAGCTGTCGGGGCAGCTCAAGGTCGTGGCCGTGTCCCTCAACAAGATCGCCAACGATCTGCGCTGGATGGGCTCCGGGCCGCGCGCCGGGCTCGGCGAGATCAACCTGCCCGACCTCCAGCCCGGCTCGTCCATCATGCCGGGCAAGGTCAACCCGGTGATCCCCGAGGCGACGGCCATGGTGGCGGCGCAGGTCATCGGCAACGACGCCGCCATCACGTTCGCCGGCGCCTCGGGGACGTTCGAGCTCAACGTGCAGCTCCCGGTGATCGCGCGCAACATCCTGGAGTCGATCCGGCTGCTCGCGAACGTCTCGCGGCTGCTCGCCGACCGCTGCGTGGCGGGCATCACGGCCAACGTCGAGCGGCTGCGCGAGTACGCGGAGTCCTCGCCGTCGATCGTCACCCCGCTCAACCGCTACGTCGGCTACGAGGAGGCGGCGCGCATCGCCAAGCAGGCCCTGGCCGAGCGCAAGACCGTCCGGGAGGTGGTCGTCGAGCGCGGCCACGTCGCGTCCGGCAAGATCACCGAGGCGCAGCTCGACGCGGTCCTCGACGTCCTGGCCATGACGAACTCCGGCAAGGACTGACCGGCGCCGCTCAGCCGGTCGCGCGGGCCCAGCGTGCCAGCAGCGCGGCGGCGGCCCCGGACTCGACGGCGTCGGCCGCGCGCTTGCGGGCGGCTCCCAGAGCCGGGACGAGGTCGGCGGCGGGCGGGGCCCCTTCGGCGGCCACGAGCGCGGCGGCGGCGTTGAGCAGCACGATGTCGAGCACCGGCCCCGGCTCGCCCGCCAGGACCGCGCGGGCGACCGCCGCGTTGTGCTCGGCGTCGCCACCGCGCAGATCCTCCGGACGGGCCCGCGGGATGCCGAGGTCGGCCGGGTCGAACGGGGTCGCGGTGACCTTGCCGCGCCGTACCACCCAGATCGTGGACGGGCCGGTGGTGGTCAGCTCGTCGAGGCCGTCGTCGCCGCGGAAGACGAGCGAGGAGCAGCCGCGCTCGGCGAGGACGCCCGCGATCACCGGCGCCATGCGCGCGTCCGCGACGCCCACGGCCTGCGCGGCGGGCAGGGCCGGGTTGGTGAGCGGGCCGAGGAAGTTGAAGAACGTGGGCACGCCCAGCTGGCGCCGGACGGGCGAGGCGTGTCTCATCGCCGGGTGGAAGGCCCCGGCGAAGCAGAACGTGATGCCCACCTCCTCCGCGACCCGCACGACCTCGGCCGGCGGCAGCTCGACGCGCACGCCCAGCGCCTCCAGCACGTCGGCCGCGCCCGTGGTCGAGGAGGAGGCCCGGCCGCCGTGCTTGACCACGCGGGCCCCGGCCGCCGCGGTCACGACGGCGGCCATGGTGGAGATGTTGACCGTGCCCGCCCGGTCGCCGCCGGTGCCGACG
This sequence comes from Nonomuraea sp. NPDC050733, assembly GCF_040654215.1. Lineage (NCBI taxonomy): Bacteria > Bacillati > Actinomycetota > Actinomycetes > Streptosporangiales > Streptosporangiaceae > Nonomuraea > Nonomuraea sp. NPDC050733. Next base: position 28,882 of record NZ_JBFAHO010000019.1, read on the forward strand.
AGGTCCACCGTCTCGCCCGGCACCCTGATCGCGTACGAGCGGGCCAGCATGCCGTCGGCCAGGCCCGTCACCTCCTCCACGGTCTCGCCCTTGGCGCGCAGGGCCACGGCGAAGCCGGCGATCTGGGCGTCCGTGGCCGCGCCGGACATGATCTGATCCATCGCCCACGCGGTCTGGTGTGCCCGGAGGGAGGAGCCGTCGAGGAGCGAGCCGAGCAGGGAGGCCCAGGTGATCGTCATGTGAACGCCCTTTCGCTGGTCGAGGTGCTCGACGGGGGGCGTCCCGGACATGCGGGCGGCCGCCTCGTCGAGGCGGCCGGGGTGCGTATGCGCGTGCGGGTCCGCCTAGGAGGCGGGCCACCACTGCTGCGCATACGCGGTCATGCGGAAAACTGTACCAGCCGGTCCGGCCCACATAGGGCGATGGCGATCTGTGTGGCCGGGCCCCATCCTGCGGCTGCGGCGCAGCGCCTAGGGTCGGAGGTATGGCGAACGAACTGGCGGTGGAGCTGACGGGGCGGACCGCGCTGGTGACCGGGGCGGGCGGCGGCATCGGGGCCGCCTGCGCGCGGCGGCTGGCCGCCGCGGGAGCGCACGTGCTCGTCGTCGACCGCCGGGCGGAGGCGGCCGGGAAGGTGGCCGCCGAGGTGGGCGGCACGGCCGTGGTGGCCGACCTGGGCGATCCGGAGTTCGCCGAGGGGCTGCCCGCCGACGTGGACATCGTGGTCAACAACGCCGGGTTCCAGCACGTGGCGCCCATCGAGGAGTTCCCGCCGGAGGTCTTCGCCACCATGCTGCGCGTCATGGTGGAGGCGCCGTTCCTCATCGCGCGGCGGGTGCTGCCCGGCATGTACGCCCGGGAGTGGGGCCGGTTCGTCAACATCTCGTCGGTCCACGGGCTGCGCGCCTCGCCGTACAAGTCGGCGTACACGACGGCCAAGCACGCGCTGGAGGGCCTGTCCAAGACGATCGCGCTGGAGGGCGGCCCGCACGGCGTGACCTCGACCTGCGTCTGCCCCGGGTACGTGCGCACGCGGCTCGTGGAGGACCAGATCGCCGACCAGGCCAGGACCCACGGCATCGATCCGGGTAAGGTCGTCGAGGACGTCATGCTGAGACCCGCGGCGATCAAGCGCCTCATCGAGCCGGAGGAGGTGGCCGAGCTGGTCGCGTACCTGTGCGGCCCGAGCGGCTCGTTCATCACGGGCGTCTCCCTGCCCGTCGACGGCGGCTGGACCGCGCGGTAGCCCGCGAGGGAGCGCCGTCGCCTGGACTGAGGAGCGACGGGAGCGAAGCGACCAGAGCGACGAGGGAAGGCGACGGGAGTGAGCGACCGAGCCGCCTCCACGGAGTGGAGGCCATGAGCACGTCGAGCACCCACTTCCTGGAGCTGCTCGCCCGTGAGGCGTCGGCTGTGGAGTTCGAGGGGCCGATCATCCAGGCGCGCGCCGCGGGGGCCGACGCGGCGACGATCGAGGAGCTCGAACGCGCCAAGATCGAGGCGCTCAAGGTGCGGGCGCTGCTGAGACGGCGGGCCAGGCGCGAGGCCGAGCTGTCCGCCCTGTACGACACGGCCGGCGACCTGGCCGCGCTGCGCGACCTGGACGCGGTGCTGGAGGCGATCGTCCACCGGGCCAGGCAGCTCCTGGCCACCGACACGGCGTACATGACCCTGCACGACCCGGAGCGGGGCGACACGTACATGCGGGTCACCGACGGGTCGATCTCGGCGAAGTTCCGCGCGCTGCGGCTGGCCATGGGGGCCGGGCTCGGCGGGCTGGTGGCGCAGTCCGCCACCCCGTACGCCACGGCCGACTACTTCGCCGACGCCAGGTTCCGTCACAAGCACGACATCGACGAGGCCGTCAAGGAGGAGGGCCTGGTCGCAATCCTCGGCGTTCCGCTGCGGCTGGGGCAGCGGGTGATCGGTGTGCTGATGGCGGCCGACCGCAGCGCCCGGCCCTTCCACCAGGAGGAGGTGTCGCTGCTGGCGAGCCTGGCGGCGCACGCGGCGGTCGCCATCGACAACGCCCGGCTGCTCCAGGAGACGCGCAACGCGCTGGAGGAGCTGTCCAGCGCCCATCGCACCGCCCGGGCGCACGCCGAGGCCGTGGAGCGGGCCGCGCTCGCGCACGACCGCATGACCTCGCTGGTCCTGCGGGGCGGCGGCATCGAGGACGTGGCGGCCGTGGTGACCGACGTGCTGGGCGGCTCGCTGGCCGTGCTCGACGACCTGGGCAGGCCGATCGCGGGGCCGCTCGACGGGGCCGTGGGCGAGCTGGACGCGGGCGTGTTCGAGGCCGCGCAGGCGTCGCGGGCGCTGGGCCGTACGGTGCGCAGGGGCGACCTGCGGATCGCGTCGGTGGACGTCGGCGGGGAGCCGCTGTGCACGCTGGTCCTGCGCAGCGACGACGCCGACGAGCGGATCCTGGAGCGGGCGGCGCTGGTGTGCGCGCTGCTGCTGCTGTTCCGCCGCAGCGTGGCCGAGGCCGAGGGGCGGGTGCGGGGCGAGCTGCTGGACGACCTGATCTCCCGGCCCGGCACTCCCGGCCTGACGGACCGGGCGCGGCGGCTGGGCGTGGACCTGGGCGCGCCGCACGTGGTCGTGGCCGCCCGGCACGACGGGCAGCGGGAGCGGGCCGCGTTCTGGGCGTCCTCGCACGCCGCGGTGCGTCACGGGCTGGCCGCGGGCCGGGCCGGCGAGGTCGTGCTGCTCCTGCCCGGCGACGACGCGGGCGCGCTCGCTCAGCGCGTCGCCGCCGAGCTGAGCGCCTCGCTGGGCACGCCGGCGACGGCGGGCGCCTCACGGGCGGGCGACCTGGCGGGCGACGGGGCGGGCAACAGGTCCGGTGACGTGGCGGGTGACGTGGCCGCGGCCTACCGGGAGGCGCGGCGGTGCGCGGAGGCGCTGATCGCGCTGGGCCGCGCGGGCGACGGCGCGAGCGCCGCCGAGCTGGGCTTCGTCGGCCTGCTCATCGGCGAGGGCCGCGACGTGCACGGCTTCGTCCGCTCGGCGCTCGGCCCCGTCGTCGACTACGACGCACGCCGGGGCACCGCGCTGACCGGCACGCTGGCCGCCTACTTCGGCACGGGCTGCTCCCCGTCCCGCACGGCCGAGGTCATGCACATCCACGTCAACACCGTCACCCAGCGGCTGGACCGCATCGGCAAGCTCCTCGGCGACGGCTGGTCGGAGCCGGAGCGGGCGCTGGAGATCCAGCTCGCGCTCCGCCTGCACCGCCTCGGCCACACATCGACGCCGTAGACTGTGGGCTTCGCCCCCATATGAGTGATCCCCGTCACTCCCTAGCGTGACGGCATGGCCACTTCCATCAAAAGGGTCGTCGGCGCCAGCCTGATCGGCACCACCATCGAGTGGTACGACTTCTTCCTGTACGGCTCGGCAGCCGCCCTCGTGTTCAACAAGCTGTTCTTCCCCCAGGCCGATCCGCTGACCGGCACCCTGCTCGCGTTCCTCACCCTCGCCGTCGGATTCGTCGCCCGCCCCCTCGGCGGCCTGATCTTCGGCCACTACGGTGACCGGTTCGGCCGCAAGACCCTCCTGGTGGTCAGCCTGCTCATGATGGGCGCCGCCACGTTCCTCATCGGCTGCCTGCCCACGTACGCGACCATCGGCGCCGCGGCGCCGGTGCTGCTCACGGCGCTGCGGCTGGTGCAGGGCTTCGCGCTCGGCGGCGAGTGGGGCGGCGCGGTCCTGATCGTCTCCGAGCACGGCGACGCGAGCCGGCGCGGCTTCTGGGCCTCCTGGCCGCAGGCGGGCGCGCCCGGCGGCAACCTGCTCGCCACCGGCGTGCTGGCGATCCTCGCCGCCACGCAGTCGGACGCGGCGTTCCTGAGCTGGGGCTGGCGCGTGCCGTTCCTGCTGTCGGGCGTGCTGGTGCTGCTCGGGCTGTGGATCAGGCTGTCGATCTCGGAGTCTCCGGTGTTCCAGCAGGCCGAGCCGGAGGAGGCGGCGCCGATCATCGGCGTGCTGCGCCACCACTGGCGCGACGTGCTCATCGCCATCGGCGCGCGGCTGGCGGAGAACATCTCGTTCTACCTGATCACGGTCTTCGTCATCACCTACGCCAAGAGCACCGGCATCGCCAACTCGACCGTGCTCAACGCCGTGCTGATCGGCTCGGCGATCCACTTCGTCACGATCCCCCTGTGGGGCGCCCTGTCGGACCGGCTCGGCCGCCGGCCGCTCTACATCGCGGGCGCCGCCGGGATCGGACTGTGGATCTTCGCGTTCTTCCCGCTCATCGACACGGGCAACTTCCTGGCGATCACGCTGGCCGTCACCGTGGGCCTGATCTTCCACGGCATGATGTACGGCCCGCAGGCGGCGTTCTTCTCCGAGCTGTTCGGCACCCGGATGAGGTACACCGGGGTGTCGATCGGCGCGCAGCTCTCGGCGATCGTGGCCGGGGCGCTGGCCCCGCTCATCGCGGTCGCCCTGCTCAAGGACTTCGGCAGCTCCCTGCCGATCTCCGTCTACCTCGCCGCGGCGGCGGTGCTCACGCTCGTCGCCGTCTTCGCCGCCCGCGAGACCCAGGGCCGTGACCTGGCCGAGAAGGTCCGCGTGTGAGCGCCGCCCCGGAGCTCACGTCCATGAAGGTCACGACGCCGAGGCTCACCCAGCACGTCGTGACCGTCGGGGGCCGGGCCGGCGAGCCGGTCCTGTTCGTCCACGGCAACGTCTCCTCCTCGGCGTTCTGGCACACGAGCATGGCCGCGCTGCCGGACGGCTTCCGGCCGCTCGCGGTGGACCTGCGCGGCTTCGGCGACACCGACCCGGAGCCCGTGGACGCCACGCGCGGCCTGCGGGACTACTCCGACGACCTGCTGGAGCTGGTGGACGCGCTGGAACTGCCCGCCGTCCACCTCGTCGGCTGGAGCCTCGGCGGCGGCGTCGTGCTCCAGGCGCTGCGCGACCGGCCCGCCGCCGTCCGGTCGGTCACGCTGGTCAACCCGATCTCCCCCTACGGGTTCGGCGGCACCGAGGGCCCGGACGGCACACTGACCCATCCCGACGGCGCCGGGTCCGGGGCGGGGGCGGTCAACCAGGAGTTCGTGGCCCGGCTGCGGCGCGGCGACCTGTCGGACGAGGACCCCGCCTCGCCCCGGTCGGTGTTCCGCTCCGCGTACGTGGCCGGCCCGGTGGAGGACGAGGACCGGTACGTCGCCGCCATGCTCACCACCCGGGTCGGCGACGGCCACTACCCGGGTGACGCGGCCACCTCCCCCGCGTGGCCGGGCGTCGCGCCCGGCACCCGGGGGGTGCTCAACGCCGCGGCGCCCACCCGCTTCCGCCTGGACGACCTCCACGAGATCAGCCCGAAGCCGCCCGTCCTGTGGATCCGCGGGGCCGACGACGTCATCGTCTCCGACACCTCGCTGTTCGACCTGGCCCACCTGGGCGCCATCGGCGTGGTGCCCGGCTCCCCCGGCACGCCGGCGCAGCCCATGGTCACCCAGACCCGGGCCGTGCTCGGCCGCTACGGCCCGTACCGCGAGGCCGTGCTGGACAAGTGCGGACACAGCCCCCACCTGGAACGCCCCGACGACTTCCGGCGCCTGCTGGCCCGGCATCTCCTGGAGTCCTGATGCTCGTCGCCCTCACCCTCGTCGCGAGCCTGCTCGGCCCGGCGTTACCGGCCGCCCCGTCATCCGAGCGGGCCGGGGCGCTCACCGTGCCGGGCGCCGAGCGGGCCGTCACGGCCACGCTCGACGACCTCACCACCGCCGGCACCGCCCGCACCGGCCACACCGACCCCGCCGACTGGGCCGGCCTGCACTCGGCCGCCACCGTCAACCCCACCGGCGTCCCCGGCGTCCAGATCGACGGCTACTTCCCCGACACCTCCACCACCAACCCCACCCACGGCTGGAACCACGACGCCCAGTTCGTCATCAGGCTCCCCGAGCACTGGAACGGCGGCCTGGTCGTCACCGGCACGCCCGGCAACCGGGAGCAGTACGCCAACGACTTCACGATCTCCGACTGGGTGCTGTCCAAGGGGTACGCCTTCGCTGCCACCGACAAGGGCAACACCGGCCTGGAGTTCCACACCGACGGCCGCCGCCCCGGTGACGCCATCGCCGAGTGGAACGAGCGCGTCACCCAGCTCACGGTCGCCGCCAAGGCCGTCGCCGCCCAGCGGTACGGCAGGACGCCGCGGCGCACGTACATGGCGGGCATCTCCAACGGCGGCTACCTGGTCAGGTGGCAACTGGAGAATCGCGGGTGGCTCTACGACGGCGGCGTCGACTGGGAGGGCACGCTCTGGCGGGTCAAGGGCGACAACCTCCTCAACTTCCTGCCGGAGGCGCTGAAGGCGTACCCGGACGAGGCCGGGGTGCGGAGGGCGGGCTTCGCGGCCGGCTCGGAGTTCCTGTGGCCGTTCCACCGGAAGTACTACTGGGAGCTCACCCAGCAGCTCTACCAGAAGGAGCTGGACCCGGCCTACGACGGCGCCCCGGCCGACTACGACTACGACGCGCGCCGGCCTTACGCGGCGCTCGCGAAGATCGCGCTCACCGGGCGGATCACCAAGCCGCTGATCACGCTGCACGGCACGCTCGACTCGCTGCTGCCGATCGAGCGCGACTCGGACGTGTACGCGCGGATGGTGGGCCCGCACCGGCCCTTCCGCTACCACCGGGTGGAGGGCGGCAACCACCTCGACAGCCTGGTGGACGTCCACCCGGACCGGCTCAAGCCGATGCTGCCGGTCTTCCGCGACGCCTTCGCCGAGCTGGAGCGGTGGACGGGCCGGTAAGGAGCCTCACTCCTTGAGGTAGCGGTGCCTGCCCGCGCGCGCCAGCCGTACGAGGTGGCGGGCGAAGGGCAGGCGCCGGCCGAGCCGGTGCAGGGCCGTGTCGCGGCCGAGCGGCGAGCGGCGGGGCGGGGCCACGGCGGCGGTCGGGCGGACCATGGCCGCGCCGCGCCGGATCTCCAGCCCGAACCGCAGCCCGATCTCCTCCTCCGCGCTGCGCAGCGACGGCAGCCACCGGCCCGGCCCCAGCACGTCCGGCGGCGCGAACATCCGCCTGACCGGGAGCTTGGCCACGAGCTGGCCGGCGATGCGCTCCGTCATGCCCGGCTCGACGAGGGCGGGCGCGCTCACCTCGCGCGTCCTGCGCCCGGTGCCGCGCAGCACCAGCTCCAGCGGCGGCCCCCCGCTCGGCGGCACGTACGGCACCGGCAGCACCACGTACAGGCTGCCCTCCTGCCGCCGGACGGTGACGCCCGGCGAGACCAGGGCGATGGACTCGGCGAACGAGCGCGGCTCGACGGCCAGGCCCAGCTCGCCCTCGTCGGTCCAGCAGGGCACCACCAGGCGCGTCTTCGGCCGCTCGGCCAGCACGCCGAGGCAGTTGAGCGGCCCCTCGGGGCGGCGTACGCGGGCCCTGGACTGGTGCGCGCCGCCGTACATGCGGACGTGGACCTCCCACTGGCCGGACCTCAGCGGCCGGCCCATGGCGGCCTCGGTGGCGTCCACGCGGGCCTCGCCGACGATGCGCACGCGGGTGTGGCGGCGCCCCTCCGGGACGCGCTCGACCCGGTACGCGACCGGCAGGAAGTGGATGACGCCCGTCTCGGCGTGCCGGACGTAGACCTCGATGCGGGCTCGCTCGACCGCGGAGGTGACGTCGGTGACGCCGTCCGGGAGCAGCGAGGGGTCGACCGAGCGGGGCGGGATCCAGTGCAGCCGGTCGCCGTCGGAGCGGAAGACGGTGGGCCGCCCGTCGCCGCCCAGCACCTCGACGGTCAGCGCGAGCACGAGCACGTGACCGTCCCAGCGGACCTCGGTCAGGTCGGCGCCCAGCCCGGCGCGGCGGGTGGAGTTGGCCAGCAGGACGAGCTGGTCGAGCCGGCCTGCGCGCAGGAGCGCCGCCACGACCCGCAGGTGAACGGGCAGGTAGCGGTCGAGCCGCTCGGGGAAGCGCTCCAGCACCAGCTCCCTGAGGATGGTGAAGTGCATGCCCCGGTCGATGGAGGAGCCGGCGAACCTGCTGGTGAGGAACGGGCGCAGCGCGGTGGAGCGGAACCAGTAGGCGTACATGCGGTCGCGGTGCCGGCCCTCGCCGATGCAGGAGTCGATGTGGTCCAGCAGCTCGCCCAGCTCCGTCACGATCGTCCGCGGGTCCTCCTCGGGCTCGGGCCACTCGCCGAGATGGCAGCAGACCTGCTCGGCGAGGACGGCGACGACCTTGGCGTGGAGGTAGGCCCGCACGGAGAACGCCTGCTCGGCGATCTGGCCGCCCGGCGCGGCGAAGCCGAGCCCGTGCTGCTCCAGGAACGCCCTGCGGTAGAGCTTGTGCGGGGTGAGGAGGGAGAAGAGCCGGTCGCGCAGGATGTCGGCGCGGGCCCGGCTCTGCTGGAAGGCGCTCATGGGCGGCCCCGTGTCGCGGGCCAGCCGGCCGACCAGCACGTCGGCGTCCGTCTCCACGGCCCGCTCGTACATGCGTTCCAGCGCCTCGCGCTCCAGCCGGTCGCACTGGGACATCAGGTAGACGTACTCGCCCTTGGCCGCCGCGATGCCGACGTTGCGGCCCCGCATCGGGGAGCCGCTGTGCGGCAGGTGCAGGACGCGGACGTTGCGGCGCACGGCGGCGACGGTGTCGAGCCGCTCGGCGATCCCGTCGTCGGACCCGTCGTCCACGAAGATCACTTCGTAGTCGTCGGCCGGCAGCGTCTGGCTCAGGACGGAGCGCAGGCACGGGTCGGCCGTGTCACCCGGGTTGTGGACATCGACGATCACACTGACCTTCACAGCCATGCGGTCAGCGTGCGCCCGCCCTCATGATCGGACCCGGCGGCTTGCCGATTGCTGAGGAAAAGGATGACCTGTCAGTACCAACCCGTGGACTGCGAGTGTCCCCACGCGCCGCACGGCGTGCCGTAGCGGCCCTTGATGTAGCCGAGGCCCCACTTGATCTGGGTGGCGGCGTTGGTCTGCCAGTCGCCGCCGGCCGAGGCCATCTTGCTGCCGGGCAGGGACTGCGGGATGCCGTACGCGCCGGAGTAGCGGTTCATCGCCCGCTCGTTCCAGCCGCTCTCCTTCTGCCAGAGCCGTTCGAGGCAGCCCCACTGGTCGGCGCCGTAGCCGAACGAGGCGAGCATGGTCCTGGCGACGGCCTTGTTGCTGCCCGGTGAGGGGGTGCTGCCGGGCGGGAAGTTGGCGGGCGGGAAGCCGCCGCCGCCCGGGGCCTTCTTCTTGACCTCGACCCAGTCGAAGCCGGACGGCTTGCCGGCGCGTCCGTCCTTCAGCTTGTCGGCCCGGTAGGCCTGGACGGCGGCCTCCTTGAGCGCGTCGGTCTTGGGGTCGGACCCGCCGAAGTCGCCGCTGGCGATGTTGCCCATGTCGGTCAGCGACAGGGGGGTGCGGGGCGCGTTGGCGTTCTGGACGGCACGGAAGGCGACGTAGCCGCCGCCGCCCAGGACGATCACGACCGCCAGGCCGACGCCGAGCACCCGCTTGGGGGTCAGCCTCGAGGAACGGGCCGGTCGGCGTGCCGAGCGGGGGGTTTCGGGAGCGCGACGCTCACTCAACTGCGGACCTGGGCTCACGAGCAATGAGCTTGCCCTGTCCTGGGGGGTGGTCCGCAACCGAAACGGGACATTCGGCAGGACAACTCTGGCCCCACCAGCCACTTGGCGTGCCGTTTCCCGCATGGTGTGATTTTCGTCACACGTTACCGTGGCTTTCCGGTGCGCAGAGGCCGCCTATAGGCTGACGGGGGTTCTTTGTGGTCGTGTGCGTGACATGTCACAGTTCTATGACGCGCGTCAGATGCATCCCATATCTGGACGAATAATGTGCAGGTGGCCGGCATCCTCCTGATCGAAGACGACGCCTCCGTGCGGACAGCCCTGGAGCTGGCACTGACGCGGCAGGGACACTCCGTCACCTCCTACGCCACCGGCGAGGAGGGCCTGGACCACATCCGGTCGCGCCGGCCCGAGATCGCCATCCTCGACGTCATGCTCCCCGGCATCGACGGGGTCGAGGTGTGCCGCCGCATCCGCCGGCTCGACCAGCTCCCCGTGATCCTGCTCACCGCCCGCGGCGACGACCTCGACATCGTGGTCGGCCTGGAGGCCGGGGCCGACGACTACGTGGTCAAGCCCGTCGAGCCGCGCGTGCTCGACGCCCGCATCCGCGCCATCCTGCGCCGCGCCGAGTCGGCGGCCTCGGACCGCATCACGTTCGGCGACCTCGTGATCGACCGGGGCGCGCTGAAGGTCACGCTGGCCGGCAAGGAGATCCACCTGACGCCGACCGAGCTGCGGCTGCTGCTGGAGCTGGTGCGCCACCCCGGCCAGGTGCTCAACCGGCGCTACCTCCTGCGCGAGGTCTGGGACCACACGCACGTCGCCGACTCCCGCCTGGTGGACGCCTGCGTCCAGCGGGTACGCGCGAAGATCGAGCCGAAGCCGGCCGAGCCGGTGTTCATCCACACCGTGCGCGGGTTCGGCTACCGGTTCAACCCCCCATGATCAGGAACCGTCTCGGACGGCTGGTCAGACTGCCCATCGGCCTGCGCGCGCGGCTCGTCATCACGTTCACCCTGGTCGCCGTCACCGCCTCGGTGCTCGTCGCGACCATCGGCTTCGAGCTGGCCAAGAGCGCGCTGGTCGAGCGGGCCGAGGACACCGCCGTGGACGTGGTCAGCCGCGAGCTCGACCGCGTCACCTTCCCGATCGGCAGACTGCGGCAGGGCGAGGCGCCCCCCACCGCGCAGAACCTGGAGCAGCTCGGCCAGGCGCTCGACGGCCCAGGACGCAGCGTCGTCGTCGAGTACCGCGACCTCGTCTACGCCGACGGCCCGCTGACCATGGACGACGTGCCCAACGAGCTGTACGGCCGGGCCAAGCAGAACGTCGTCACCCAGCTCAGGGTGATCGGCAACGAGCTGTGGCTCGTCGTCGGCTCCGAGGTCTACCGGCGCGCCGGCACCACCGCCGAGCCGACCGGGCTGCGTACCTTCGTCTTCTTCCCGCTGCGTGACGAGCAGAGCCAGCTCGCGACGCTGCGCGGCAAGCTCACCCAGGGCGGCGCCAGCATCGTCGCCATCGCCCTCGTCGTGGCCCTGCTGTCGGCCCGGCAGGTGCTGCTCCCCGTCCGGCGGCTGAGCGCGGCGGCGCAGGCGCTCGGTCAGGGCCGGCTCGACACCCGCCTGCCGGTCCACGGGCAGGACGAGCTGGCCGAGCTGACCTCCCGGTTCAACGACGCGGCGGCGGCGCTGGAGCTGAGCGTGTCGGAGCTGCGGGCGCTGGAGGCCATGTCGCGCCGGTTCGTCGCGGACGTCTCCCACGAGCTGCGCACGCCGCTGACCGCGATGACGGCCGTGGCGGACGTGCTCAACGACGAGGCGGAGCGGCTCCCCGAGGACACGGCGCAGGCCGTCCGGCTCGTGCTCAGGGAGATCGAGCGGCTGCGCGAGCTGATCGAGCACCTCATCGAGATCAGCCGGTTCGACGCGGGCACGGCCACGCTCAACCTGGAGCCGGTCAACGTGTCCGACGCCGTCCAGGGCTGCCTGGAGGTGCGCGGCTGGGACGAGGACGTGCAGGTGAGCGTATCGCCGGGCCTGACGGTCAACCTTGACCCGCGCAGGTTCGACGTCATCGTGGCCAACCTGGTGGGCAACGCGCTCAAGCACGGCCACGCCCCGGTTCTGGTGAGCGCCCGGGGCACGGAGAACGGCCTGGAGGTGAAGGTGCGCGACCACGGCAAGGGCATCCCGCCCGAGGCGATGCCCCATGTCTTCGACCGGTTCTTCAAGGCGGGCGCCGGGCGGACCCGCAGCCAGGGCAGCGGCCTCGGCCTGTCCATCGCCCGAGCCAACGCGCAGCTCCACGGCGGCACGATCTCGGTGCGCCCGCAGACGCCGGGCACGCTCTTCACGGTCTGGCTGCCGCGCGCATGAGGGCCCGCACGGCACGGACGATCCCTGGCCGGGGCGCGCTGCGCCCACGCGGCGCACGGGGCGCCCTGGCGCTGCTGACGGGCGCCCTGCTGGTCCCTGTGTCCGCCTGCGGCATCTCGCCGACCGACGTGCGGGAGGTGGCCAGGCCGCCGACGGTCGCGGTGCCTCCGCCGTCCAAGACCATCTACCTGATCAAGGGCGGCAAGCTGACGCTGGAGCCGGCGGACGTCGAGTCGGACACCGTGGAGAGCCTCCTGACGGCCCTGTTCGCGGCCTCCACGCAGCCGCTCGGCGGCCGTGACACCGCGCTGCGCGGGTTCACCCTGGAGGGCATCGAGGACTCCCTCAACCCGATCCGGCGCGACGAGGTCAAGCTGCCCCGCACCTCGACGCTCACCGTGATCGTCAAGGGCGAGGGCACCCTGTCGCGGCCCGCCAAGGCCCAGATCGTGTGCACGGCCCAGCAGGACGCCGCGTTCGAGCAGGTCAAGATCGTCCACAGGTACGAGAACCGCCCCTCCAAGGTGGAGGGACGGTTCATCTGCGGCGACCTGAAGTGACCCGCCTGAGGTGACCTAGAGGTTGATGTCCTCCAGCATCTCCGTCACCAGGGCGGCGATCGGCGAGCGCTCCGACCGCGTCAGCGTCACGTGGGCGAACAGCGGGTGGCCCTTGAGCTTCTCCACCACGGCCACGACGCCGTCGTGCCGGCCGACGCGCAGGTTGTCGCGCTGGGCGATGTCGTGGGTGAGCACCACGCGGGAGTTGGCGCCGATGCGGCTGAGCACCGTCAGCAGCACGCCGCGCTCCAGCGACTGGGCCTCGTCCACGATCACGAAGGCGTCGTGCAGCGACCGGCCGCGGATGTGGGTGAGCGGCAGCACCTCCAGCATCCCGCGGTCGTGCACCTCCTCGATCACCTCGGGTGAGGTGATCGCGCCCAGGGTGTCGTAGACGGCCTGGCCCCACGGGCCCATCTTCTCGCCCTCGGTGCCGGGCAGGTAGCCGAGCTCCTGGCCGCCCACCGCGTAGATCGGCCGGAAGACGATCACCTTGCGGTGCTGGCGGCGCTCCAGTACGGCCTCCAGGCCCGCGCAGAGCGCCAGCGCGGACTTGCCGGTGCCGGCCCGGCCGCCGAGCGACACGATGCCGATCTCCGGGTCCATCAGCAGGTCGAGCGCGATCCGCTGCTCGGCCGAGCGGCCGTGCAGGCCGAACACCTCACGGTCGCCGCGCACCAGCCGTACCGACTTGTCGGGCAGCACCCGGCCGAGCGCCGAGCCCTTGTTCGACAGCAGCCGCAGGCCCGTGTGGGCGGGCAGCTCCCTGGCCTCGTCGAGCTCGGCCGAGCCCTGGTCGAAGAGGGTCTGAACGTCCTCGTCGGTCACCTGGATCTCGGCCATCCCGGTCCAGCCCGACTCGACGACCAGCTCGGCGCGGTACTCCTCCGCGGCCAGGCCGATCGAGGCCGCCTTGACCCGCATGGGCAGGTCCTTGGACACCAGCACGACGTCGCAGCCCTCGGCGGCCAGCGCGCGGGCCACCGTGAGGATGCGGGTGTCGTTGTCGCCCAGGCGGAAGCCCACGGGCAGGATGGTCGGGTCGCTGTGGTTGAGCTCCACCCTGATGGTGCCGTCCCCCGCCGGCATCGGCTCGTCCAACCGGCCGTGTCTGACGCGCAGGTCGTCGAGGTAGCGCAGGGCCTTGCGTGCGAAGTAGCCCAGCTCGGGATGGTGCCGCTTCGCCTCCAGCTCCGTGATGACCACGATCGGGAGGACGACCTCATGCTCGGCGAAGCGGGTCATCGCCGCCGGGTCGGCGAGGAGCACCGAGGTGTCCAGCACGTACGTGCGCTTGCCGGACTGGGTGGACGGGTTGCTCGAGGACACTGCCACACGTTCTCCCCCGGGCGCCCCTGGCGGGGGGCACCCTGCAGACGAGGTGGGAATCGGACCGGACCCGTGTCCTCGGCCGCGACGTGCCGGCGACGCCGAATTCCGGCCCCCTCGGCAAGTCTTGGCGCAAGGACGGGGCCCTCTCCGGAGTGTCCGGCCTGTGACCGGACACTTCCAACGTTACGTCTTGGATACCCAGATGTCGGGTCAGGAACCGTAACGCCGGTGCCTCGCGGCGTAGTCGCGCAGCGCCCGCAGGAAGTCGACCCTGCGGAAGTCAGGCCAGTAAGCCTCGTGGAAGTAGAACTCGGAGTGAGCGCTCTGCCAGAGCATGAAGCCGGACAGCCGCTGCTCGCCCGAGGTCCGGATGAGAAGGTCCGGGTCGGGTTGGCCGCGAGTGTAGAGATGCTCCGCGATGTGCTCCACATCGAGTACCTCGACGAGGTCCTCGATGCTGGCCCCCTTGCTGGCTTGCTCCTGGAGGAGTGAGCGCACCGCATCGGCAATCTCACGTCTTCCTCCATACCCAACTGCAACGTTCACAATCAGGCCAGGACGGTGCGATGTCTCTTCTTTCGCGTTTTTCAGGACATTGGCGGTCCTGTCGGGGAGCAGATCGAGCGCCCCGACCGGGCTGATCCGCCAGCCCTGCTCCACGAGCTCCCGCGTGACGTCCTCGATGATCCGCAGGAGCGGCTCCAGCTCCTCGCTGGGCCGGTTGAGGTTGTCGTTGGACAGCATCCACACCGTGACCACCTCGACGCCGGACTCCCGGCACCAGGTGAGCAGCTCGGAGATCTTGTCCGCACCCTTGCGGTGGCCCCTGGAGACGTCGCGCATGCCCATGGCGCGTGCCCAGCGGCGGTTGCCGTCGATGATGACCCCGACATGCCGGGGGACGCTGTCCTTGGACAGCTTGGCCTCCAACCGGCGTTCGTACAGCCGGTAGACCAGGTCGCGCAGGCCCACGGAGTCCCTCCCCAGCGGTGCTGTGCCTTTGGTCGAATGACCTAACAGGCAATTATCACCGCGTTTCGCCCGTGCCTGCTCCCTCATTGGGATTCCTGGTGAGATCTTCGTCCGGACGACGGGGCGTCCGCCGTCTCGGCGCGGTCGTCGCGAGGCAGCCGTCGGCCTCGGCCACGAGCGCGTGCACGAAGCTCGCGAGCTCCGCCGAGGTGAGCACAGCTCGCATGCCGACACCGCCCGTGCCCCACGCCTCGACGAAGGCGCGGCGCGTCAGCCGCCATCGCCCGGGCCGGCCACGCCCGGGCACCCACAGCGGGATCGTGCGGAGCTGGCAGCGCAGCTCGCCTCCTCCCACCACGGATGACCTCGTACGATACCGGAACACGAACAGCTCGCTGTCCGGGTCCTCGTCGGGGAAGCGGTCATCGGGGTCCGGCCACCGCCCGGCCGCCCCGCGCCCCGCGCGGGCCTCGTCCACGCCGTGCGCCAGCCGTCGCAGCAGCCAGCCGCACCGCTCCCCCACGACGCCGTACGGCGTGCCGTCGCGTGCCAGCTCCAGGGTGACCTCGTAGGGCATGCCGACGCTGTCCGTGCACGCGACGGGCGTGACGGTAAGGAAAGATCCATCGACGCAGCGTAGTCCCCCCACATCCGCAGCTTATCCACCCCAAAGTTCCCTAAACCCAAGAAAACGCCCAGCCATAATGCCGGACGGAAGATCACTCGAATGCGTAAAAACGCCGCGCTGTTTCCCCCAGCACGAGATCCCGGTCCGTGCCTCCCAGCAGCGACGACGTCACCTGCCAGACCGTCCCGTAGTCGGCGGCGAGCAGCGCCACCGGCCAGTCGCTGCCGGCCATCAGCCGCTCGGGACCGAAAACCTGCACCGCGTGGTCCACGTACGGCCGCAGGTCCTCCACGGTCCAGCTCTCGTGGTCGGCCTCGGTGACGAGCCCGGACACCTTGGCGTACACGTTGGGCAGCTCCGCGACCCGCGCGATCTGGGACGCCCACGGCTCCCAGAGGTGCTCCCTGACGCGCGGCTTGGACAGGTGGTCCACGACGACGCGCAGCGCGGGATGGCGCTCGGCCAGTGTGACGACGTGGTCGAGGTGCCGGGGCAGCTGGGACACCATGTCGAAGGTCAGCCCGGCCTCCGCCAGCAGACCGAGCGACTCCAGCACGGTCTCCTGGACCACCCAGTCGGGGTCCGGCTCGTCGTGGATGAGGTGCCGCACTCCGCGAAACTTCGGATGTCTGGCATAGCGCTCGATGGCCGCGGCGGCCTCGTCCGGCCGGGTCAGCGGCACCCAGCCGACCACCGCGGCGACGAAGTCGTGGGCGTCGGCCAGCGCCAGCAGGGCGTCGTTCTCCTCGTACGAGTCGGCCGCCTGCACCAGCACGGTGGCGTCCACCCCGGCCGTGGCCAGCTCGGGCGCCAGGTCCGCCGGCCGGTAGGTGCGGTACAACACGCCGTGCTCCGGCGTCAGCCACGGGTAGGAGCCGGTCCCAAGGTCCCAGAAGTGCTGGTGCGCGTCCACGATCACGCCCCAAAACCTAGGATGTCTCGCCCCGCCCGGCAAGGGGCCGCATGATCACGCGGCCGGCCCGTCGCCGTTGACGGGCCGGCCGCGAGAGACTCGTGGGCGGCCTACGACAGGCGGTCCAGCAGCGCGTTGTACTGGTCCCACAGCTCCTTCGGCAGGTGGTCGCCGAAGGTGTCGAAGTGGGCGCGGATCTGGGCAGCCTCGTCCCGCCACACCTCCGGCTCGACCGAGAGCAGCATGCGCAGATCCTCCTCGGACAGGTCCAGGCCCTCGGTGTCGAGCGTCTCGGGGACCAGGCCGATCGGCGTGGACACGGCCCCGGCCTCGCCGTTGAGGCGCTCCACGATCCACTTGAGCACGCGGCTGTTCTCGCCGAAACCCGGCCACACGAACCGGCCGCCGGCGTCCTTGCGGAACCAGTTGACGTAGTAGATGCGCGGCAGCAGCGCGCCCTGGCGCCGGCCGATCTCCAGCCAGTGGCCGAAGTAGTCGCCCATGTTGTAGCCGCAGAACGGCAGCATCGCGAACGGGTCGTAGCGCAGCTCGCCGACCTTGCCCTCGGCCGCGGCGGTCTTCTCGGAGGCGACGTTGGCTCCGAGGAAGACGCCGTGCTCCCAGCTCAGCGACTCGGTCACGAGCGGCACCGCGGTGGCGCGGCGCCCGCCGAACAGGATCGCCGAGATGGGCACGCCCTCGGGGTCCTGCCACTCGGGCGCGATGGTCGGGCACTGGGCGGCAGGCGTGGTGAACCGGGCGTTCGGGTGGGCGGCGGGCTCGTCGCTGTCCGGCGTCCAGGAACGGCCCTTCCAGTCGGTGAGGTGCGCCGGGGGCTCGTCGGTGAGGCCCTCCCACCACACGTCGCCGTCGTCGGTGAGGGCGACGTTGGTGAAGATGCTGTTGCCCCAGAGCGTCTTGACCGCGTTGGCGTTGGTGACCTCGCCGGTGCCGGGCGCCACGCCGAAGAACCCGGCCTCCGGGTTGATCGCGCGCAGCGTGCCGTCCTTGCCGAACCGCATCCACGCGATGTCGTCGCCGACGGTCTCCACCCTCCAGCCGGGGATCGTGGGCTGGAGCATGGCGAGATTGGTCTTGCCGCAGGCGCTCGGGAACGCGGCGGCGATGTAGCGCGCCTCGCCGGCAGGCGGCGTGAGCTTGAGGATGAGCATGTGCTCGGCCATCCAGCCCTCGTCGCGGGCCATGGTGCTGGCGATGCGCAGGGCGTAGCACTTCTTGCCGAGCAGCGCGTTGCCGCCGTAACCGGAGCCGTACGACCAGATCTCGCGGGTCTCGGGGAAGTGGCTGATGTACTTGGTGGAGTTGCACGGCCAGGGCACGTCCTCCTGGCCCGGCTCCAGCGGCGCGCCGACACTGTGGACGCACCGCACGAACTCGCCGCGTTCCTCGATGAGCCCGAGCGCCCGTTCCCCCATCCGGGTCATGATCCGCATCGAGACGGCGACGTACGGGGAGTCGGTGATCTCCACGCCGAGCTGCGAGATCTCGCCGCCGAGCGGGCCCATGCAGAAGGGCACCACGTACATGGTCCGGCCGCGCATGCAGCCCTTGAACAGCTCGCCGAAGGTCGCGCGCATCTCCGCGGGCGCGACCCAGTTGTTGGTCGGCCCGGCGTCCTCCTCGCGCTCCGAGCAGATGAACGTGCGGTCCTCCACCCGCGCGACGTCGCTCGGGTCCGACGCGGCGTGGAAGCTGTTGGGCCGCTTGGCCAGGCGGGTGAACGTGCCCTGCTCGACCAGCAGGTTGGTCAGGCGGGTCCATTCCGCCTCCGAGCCGTCGCACCACTCGATCCGGTCGGGCTGGGTCAGGGCGGCCACCTCGTTCACCCAGGCGGCCAATTCGGCATTGCTCGTCGGGGCGGATACATCGATGGAAAGCGACACGGCTACGGCTCCTCCAGAGTCTTCAGGGCCCAGTCATCATTAACGACGAGGCCGCGTGAAAGCCAATTGGCATAGACCTGTTCACGTGAGCGTCGCCGCAGGCAGGGGCCTTGACGATTCGGGGAGCCTACCCAGCGGGAACCGTTTTAAAAGAATGGCTTCCCGCACTCCCACCGACCTCCGGAGCATGGTCTAAACCAATTTCCGGAGTGGTATAAACCATTTCCCGTTTCGTTTTCGCTGCGTGGTCTCAGGATTCGACGTCGGGCCCGGAGGAGCGGACGCGGTCGACGTGACGCAGGGCGTCCCTGAGATCGGTCAGCCAGGTGTCGGTGTGCTTGCCGACCAGGCGCACGCACCAGGCGAGCGCGTCGCTGCGGCTGCGGGCCACGCCGGCGGCCACGAGCGTGTCGAGAACCTGGCGCTCCGACTGCCGCAGCCGGGTCATCACCGGCACGGACAGAGTGGTGAACATCACAGTCTCCCCGCCGCAGGAGACGCCCCAGGAGATCTTCTGGCGGAACCTGCGCTCGGCCTCGCGGGCGATCTCGACGCGGCGCTCCCGGGTCTCCTCCCTGAACCGCCGGACGAGCCCGTCGACCAGCGCCGCGCGCTCCTCCTCCGGCACGTCGCCGGACGGCTCGGGCAGCGTGCCGATGACCGCGATCTCCTCGCGGTCGCGGAAGACCTCGGGCGCGCCGGTGAACCAGCCCTCCGGCAGGCGGCCGGTGAACCACGCGCGTACCTGTGCTGTGCTTTCTCCGCTTTCCATGTAATCAGAATTACACCATTGCGTGGCATGCGCATGCACCGGAGGGTAAGAAGCTGCTGACTCTACGGTTACCTGACCCTGCCGGCCAGGACAGGGCTGACGCGGACCACGCCGGCGAGGTTGCGGGTGTGCACCGGGCTGATCTTCACCACGTCACCCGTGCGCGGGGCCTGGATCATCTTGCCGTTGCCCCAGTAGATGGCCACGTGCGAGATGTAGCCGGGGTTGGTCGGGTCGCTGCGCCAGAAGATGAGGTCGCCCGGTTGCGCCTGCGAGAGCGGCACCTGAGGGCCCGTCACCCACTGCTGGTGCGTCACGCGCGGCATCTTGACGCCCGCCTGCGCGTAGGCCCACTGCACCAGGCCCGAGCAGTCGAACGTGTCGGGCCCCTCGGCCCCCCACACGTACGGCCGGCCGAGCTTGGAGGCCGCCGCCCGCAGCGCCACCGTGACCTGGTCGACCGACATGAACGCGCCGGCCGCCCACACCTTCGCCTGCTTCTTGGCCGGGGGCAGCACCGGGTTGACCATGGCCACCTGCGTGCCCTTCGGCAGGACCTTGAGCAGGGCGTCGCGCAGCTTCGCGGAGTTGGTCCTGGGAGCGCTGACGATCAGCGCGTTGTCGCGGGGCAGGCCGAGCGCCCGTCCCGTCTGCTTGGACACGACGGCGTCCACCGCGCCGAAGCCCGTCGTCGCGTAGGCGCCGATGCGCAGCGGGCCCGTCGGGCCGCTCACGCGGCTGTGCAGCGAGAGCCCGCCGTCGTTGCCGAGCACGAACGAGACCGCCACGTCACCCGACGCCACGTTCTTCCACAGGGCGTCGGAGGCCGCCGTCACCTTCGGCGTGTAGGAGCGGAACGTCGAGGGATCGACGGCGAGGGTCTGCACGCGCTTGCCGTCGAGCGTGATGGACGCCGCGTCGGCCAGCTCCAGCGCCCGCACGCCGGATAACCGCGCCACCCTCTCCAGCAGCTTCGTGGTGAACGGCTTGCGGGTGACGACGAACAGGTTGGGCTTGTGCAGCGTGCCCAGCGGCTTGACCTCGGGAGTCGGGCCGGCCTCGGCGACCAGCGTCTCCCCGGGCGAGGGCCGGGCCTGCGCGGGCGCCGTCGCCGCCGCCGGCCCCTGCCGCACGGGCTGCCGCTGCGCCCCGGGCTGGACCAGCAGCAGCACGTCGGCGGTCAGCACCGCGACCAGCGCCACCACGATGAACGGCACCAGCCGCGTGTGGTCACGCCGGACACGGGGCGGACGCCCGTACGGGCCGTGCGGCCCGTACGGATGGTGAGGACCTCCAGGCGCCTCGGAGCGCAGCAGGTAGCTCAGGTCCTGGCGGATGGCCGAGCCGCGGCGCAGCCCCAGGGCAGCAGAAGGCTCCGCCGGGCCGTCGTGGGCCCGGCGGTGCGTCTCTCCGGGAGTCAGTTGCCGATGTACGGCACGGCCTCGAGGATCTCGACCGTGTTCTGACGGCCGTTGGGCATGCTGTAGGTCGCCTTCTCGCCGATCTTCTTGCCGTTGATCGCCGCTCCCAACGGGGACTTGGGCGAGTACACGTCGATGGGCGCGCCGCTCTCCTCACGGGAGGCGAGCAGGAAGGTCACCTCGTCGTCGTCGCCGACGAACCGGATCGTCACGGTCATGCCGGGGCCCACGACGCCCTCGGTCTTCGGAGCCTCCCCGACCTGCGCACTGTCCAGGATCTGGCGGAGGTGGAAGATGCGGGCCTCCATCTTGCCCTGCTCGTCCTTGGCGGCGTGGTAGCCGCCGTTCTCCTTCAGATCACCCTCTTCGCGGGCGGCCTCGATCTTCTTGGCGATGTCGACGCGCCCTGGGCCCGAGAGATATTCGTACTCCGCCTTCAGGCGGTCGTACGCCTCCTGCGTCAGCCATGTGACGTTCTCATCGCGAGAGTCGGCCACGGGTTCTCCTTGCTTGCCTAGGGGCCCTGGAACTCTGGGGACGCCCGTGCGGTCGAATTGCGAAAGGCTAACAAGCCCGGCCGCGCCAACGCTTCCCCAAACGTCTTATTCTATGAGATTGCAGTACTGGATGTGGACCGAAGCAGCCTCAGCGCTGGTCTCCAGCCGCTCCTTGAGCTGCTTAGTACCCTCTCCCGCCCCGATTCTTACGTCCTTGGTGCCCACCTCGCCATGCTTGGCGTCCAGCGCCCTGATCTGACAGACGGCCGCGCGATCGGCCGGCTTGTCGACGGTGAAGACGATCTCGGACTGGTTCGGCTGCACCGTGAACGACACGACCTGCGCCACGGCGCCGGACGAGCTGCCGGTCATCGACCACATCACGTAGCCCCATCCGCCCGCGATGATGGCCACCAGCACGCCGATCACGACGTGCACGACGAGACGGCCCCCTCGTTTGGGACGGTCCGGGTAGTCGTCGGGTGTGCCGAGAACAGGCCCGTTCCCGACATCTCTGGTGGCCATGGCGGAATCTCCCTGCACTCCTTCAGCGTTATCCGAGACAATTGTCGCCCGCGGGGGCCACGCCCTCGCGACCGCCCAGCAGAAACTAACCTGTCTGGACGCCTGTTCGGTCCGACTGAGGAGACATCGAGCCCGTGAGTGCACCGCTGAGGCTGATGGCCGTCCACGCCCACCCTGACGACGAGTCCAGCAAGGGCGCGGCGACGATGGCCCGTTACGTCCGCGAAGGCGTGGAGGTGCTGGTCTGTACGCTCACGGGAGGCGAGCGCGGATCGGTGCTCAACCCGAAGATGGACCGCCCCGAGATCGTGGCCAACATCGGCGAGGTGCGCCGCGCCGAGATGGAGCGGGCCCGTGAGATCCTCGGCGTCGAGCAGCGGTTCCTCGGTTTCGTCGACTCGGGGCTGCCCGAGAGCGAGGAGGAGGAGCTGCCCGAGGGCTGCTTCGCCCTGCAGAAGCTGGAGGACGCCGCCGCGCCGCTGGTGGCGGCCGTGCGCGAGTTCAGGCCGCACGTGATCATCACCTACGACGACGACGGCGGCTACCCGCACCCTGACCACATCATGACCAACCGGGTGTCGGTGGAGGCGTTCGACGCCGCGGGCGACCCCGACCGCTACCCCGACGCCGGCGAGCCGTGGCAGCCGCTCAAGCTCTACTACCAGATGGGCTTCACCAAGGAGCGGTTCGAGGCGCTGCACGAGGCCATGACCCAGCGCGGCATGGGCTCCCCCTACAGCGACTGGATCGCCCGCTGGGAGGACCGCCCCGCCAAGTGGCCGGTGACCACGCGGGTGCCGTGCGCCGACTACTTCGAGATCCGTGACCAGGCGCTGCTCGCGCACGCCACCCAGGTGGACCCCGACGGCTTCTGGTTCGTCTGCCCGCGTGAGCTCCAGCAGGAGATCTGGCCCACCGAGGACTACCACCTGGCCCGCTCGCTGGTCGACACCGAGCTGCCCGAGGACGACCTGTTCGCCGGCATCCACGCCGACGAGGCCGTCTCGCCCGCGCACTCCTGACCCGGCCCCTGGTCCGGCCCCTGGTCCGGCCCCTGGTTGGGCCCCTGGTGGGGCACCGTGAGGACCGGGGGCTGGACCACGGCCCCCCGGTGGCAGACTGGAAGGGTGACTGTTCTCGCAGCTGGCGATGTCAGCCCCGGCCTGCTCGGCTTCACCGTCGTGGCCCTCATCGGGGTCGCCCTCTACATCCTGATCAAGTCGATGAACAAGCAGATGTCGAAGATCAAGGTGCCGCACGAGGGCGACACCACCGACGAGGGGAAGAAGGCCGAGTAGATGGCGATCGACGTGGTCGACAACCCGGCGGAGAGCCGGTTCGAGATCCTCCTGGACGGTGAGGTCGCCGGGTTCGCCGACTACCGGCTGCTGCCGGAGAAGATCGTGTTCACCCACACCGAGGTGCGGCCGGAGCTCGAGGGGCAGGGCCTCGCGGGCCGGCTGGTCGGCCACGCCCTCGACATGAGCCGCGACACGGGTCTGCGGGTCGTGCCGCTGTGCCCGTACGTCGCCAAGTACATCGAGCGCCACCCCGAGTACAAGGACCTGGTGGACGCCAAGGTCTCCTAGAGCGCCGGCCGCCACGGCGGGGCTCACCATTCCTTGCGTGACCAGGCGCGTTCGAGCGCCAGCGGGAGCCCCCACCAGCCGAGCGGCGTCAGCACGTCGTCGGCGTCCACGACGCCGAGATGCCCCCACAGCGTGACCACCGGCGTGAAGAGCCGCTCGCCGGCGCGCAGCTCGTCGGGGTCGGTCATGTCGATCTCGCCGGTGTCGATGTCCGGCGACTCGGCGATGAGCCGCGCGATCCGCTCGGGCGAGGCCAGCACGCCGGGGCCGAGCCGGGTCAGCGCGGTCACCGCCCCGAGCCAGTCGGCGAGCTGGATGGCGCACAGCTCGGCCAGCACGGTGTCCTCGTGCCGCAGCTCGCCCTCCAGGTCGGTGAACTCCTCGACGGTGTCGTCGTCCTCCGAGAGGTCGGAGATGGGCCCGGCGATGCCCGCGACCACCGACAGCCACAGCTCCGTGTCGTCGTCGGGCATCGGCAGGCTCTCGAACCCGGCGCAGGCCCGCAGCACGTTGGCCGGGTAGCCCGGCTGGCCGAGCAGCACCCGGAGCCGCGTCGCGGCCCCCTCCAGCTCGGCGGCCGGCGGCTCCGGACGCCTCGGCATGCCGGCCAGGACGCGCCGCAGCTCGCTCAGCGCGTTGGCCTGCTGCTCGTCGCAGAAGGCCATCAGCTCCTCGTCCTGCTCGTCGTTGACCTCGAACCCCGGCACCCGGCCGTCGGGCAGCGGCGTGTTCAGCCACCGCTCCTGCAGCTCCTCGTAGGCGCGCCGGGCCCGTGGATCGCCCATGAGCAGCGCGTCGGAGTCGATGTCACCGGCCTCCACCCGCTCCTCCAGGTGGCGTACGAGCCGGGAGTACATCTCCTGGCTTACCGGCCCCCGCTCGTCCTCCTCCGGCCAGATGAAGTAGTCGGGCGTCTGGAGCTTCGGCATCAGCAGGATCGGCTCGGTGCCGGTGGACTCGACCCAGCGCTGCACCTCACCCACCGTGGCCACGCCGGACTCGATGAGCATGAGCGTCCGCCGGGCCGACTCCCAGAAGACCGGCGACAGGGCGTTGCCCGCGGCGAGCATCGCGCGCCGCAGGTCCGGCAGCGCCACCAGGGCCAGGCCCGAGGGCACGGACAGCAGCGCCCGCGCGACGTCCCTGCGGGTCAGGGCCGTGGCACGGCGCCCGGCGTGGGCGCAGACGAACTCCAAGTCCACTCTCCGTAACCTACGCCTCCACGCCGCCGGGCGCGTACCCATCCGGTTATGCGCGCGGGCGCCGGGGGCAGGTGGCCCATAGGGTGATCCGGGGAGGTCTTGATGAACCGCTTGAAGGACTCGACGAGTCCGTACCTGCTGCAACACGCGGACAACCCCGTCGACTGGCACCCGTGGGGCGAGGAGGCCTTCGCCGAGGCGCGGCGGCGTGACGTCCCGCTGCTGGTGAGCGTCGGCTACTCGGCGTGCCACTGGTGCCACGTCATGGCTCATGAGAGCTTCGAGGACGCCGAGACGGCCCGGCTGATGAACGAGCGCTTCGTCAACGTCAAGGTGGACCGCGAGGAGCGCCCCGACGTGGACGCCGTCTACATGGGCGCCACGCAGGCCATGACGGGCCAGGGCGGCTGGCCCATGACGGTGTTCGCCACGCCGGACGGCCATCCGTTCTACTGCGGCACCTACTTCCCGCGCCACGAGTTCCAGCGGCTGCTGGCGGCCGTCGACCAGGCGTGGACGGGCAACCGCGAAGGGGTGCTGCGGCAGGGCTCCCAGGTGGTCTCCGCGCTGACCCAGGGCACGACGCTGCCCACCGGGCCGCTGCCCGGGGCGGACACGCTGGACCGGGCCATGGACAACCTGCGGGCCTCCTTCGACCCCGGGCACGGCGGGTTCGGCGGGGCGCCCAAGTTCCCGCCGTCGATGGTGCTGGAGTTCCTGCTGCGCTCGGGCGAGCGCGGGATGAGCGGGAAGACGCTGGACGCGATGTCCCGGGGCGGCATCTACGACCAGCTCGGCGGCGGGTTCGCCCGCTACAGCGTGGACGCGCGGTGGGTCGTGCCGCACTTCGAGAAGATGCTCTACGACAACGCGCTGCTCATGCGCGTCTACACGCACTGGTGGAAGGCGGGCGGCGGCGAGCGGGCCCGGCGGATCGCGCTGGAGACCGCCGACTGGCTGCTGCGCGAGATGCGGACCCCGGAGGGCGGCTTCGCCTCGGCGCTCGACGCCGACAGTGAGGGCGAGGAGGGCAGGTTCTACGTCTGGACCCCCGAGCAGCTGCGCGAGGTGCTCGGCGAGGACGACGGCGCCTGGGCGGCCCGGGTGTTCGCGGTCACCGGCACGTTCGAGCACGGCACGTCGGTGCTCCAGCTCCTGGAGGACCCGGACGACGTCGCGCGCCTCGACTCGGTGCGCGCCCGGCTGCTCGCCGCCCGGGAGTCGCGGGTGCGGCCGGGCCGCGACGACAAGATCGTGGCCTCGTGGAACGGCCTGGCCGTCGCGGCGCTGGCCGAGACCGGCGCGGTGTTCGACCGGCCCGACCTCGTCGAGGCGGCCACGGCGGCGGCCGTCCTGCTCGACCGCGTCCACGTCCGCGACGGCAGGCTGCTGCGCACCTCGCGCGACGGCCGGGCGGGCGCGAACGCGGGCGTGCTGGAGGACTACGCGAACGTGGCCGAGGGGCTGCTCGCGCTCTACGGGGCGACCGGGGAGACCCGGTGGTTCGGGCTGGCCGGGACGCTGCTCGACGCGGTGCTCGACCGCTTCGGCGACGGGACGGGCGGCTTCTACGACACCGCCGACGACGCCGAGCGGCTCTTCCAGCGGCCCCAGGACCCGACGGACAACGCCACGCCGTCAGGGCAGTACGCCGCCGCGGGCGCGCTGCTGTCGTACGCGGCGCTGACCGGCTCGACGCGGCACCGGGAGGCGGCGCACTCCGCGCTGGGCACGGTGTCGGTGCTGGCCGGCGGGCACGCGCGGTTCGCCGGGTGGGGGCTCGCGGTGGCGCGGGCCGCCCTGGACGGGCCGGTGGAGGTGGCGGTCGTGGGCGCGCCGGCCGACCCGCGCACGCGGGCGCTGCACCGCGAGGCGATGCTGGCGGACGTGCCGGGCCTGGTCGTCGCCCTGGGCGCGCCCCCGGAGGAGGGCCGGGCCGCGGCGGTGGCGGGCGGCCCGGCGCTGCTGGAGGGGCGCGGGCTCCTCGGAGGGGCGCCGGCCGCGTACGTGTGCCGGGGCTTCACCTGCCGCATGCCGGTCACGACGCCCGAGGAGCTGCGCCGCGAGCTAGCCGGCGGGTGAGCGCACGGCGCCCTGCCCGTCGGGCTCCGTGGTCGGGACCAGTGTGCCCTGGTCGGTGGACCGGCCGCGGTCGTCGCCGAGGTCCGGCGGGCCCTGCGTGTCGTCCGGGACCCGGGTCTGCGGCGGCTCGGTGAACTCGGGCCCCGTGGGCTCGTCCGGTCCGGTCGACTGCCGGGGGTCGGGCTGGTCCCAGTCGTCGTAGGGGCTCTGCGGGTCGCGGGGGGCGTACGGATTGTCGTAGGGGTTGTCGTACGGATTGTCGTAGGGGTTGTCGTACGGGGAGGTGTAGCCGTAGTCGGACGGCTCGGGGAACTCCTCGACGGGCTTGCCGCGCATGGCCTCGGTCATGAACGCCCGCCACACCTGCGCGGGGAGCTGCCCGCCGAACTGCACGCCGTAGCCCGGGACGCTGACGGTCTTGTTGTCCGAGCGGAACATGTCGACGGCGACCGCGAGCTGCGGCGTGAACCCGTTGAACCAGACCGACTTGGACTCGTCCGTGGTGCCGGTCTTGCCGGCCACCGGGCGGTCGTAGAGCCGGGCGGCGGTGCCGGTGCCGTACTTGACGACCTGCTGGAGCGCGTACGTGGTGTCGGCGGCGGCCTGCTCGGCGACGGCCCGCGCGGAGGCCGGCTTGATCACGTCCTTGGCGCCCTTGGCGTCGGTGACGGACTTGACCACGTGCGCCTCCACGTGGACGCCCTTGTTGGCGAAGGTGGAGAAGCCGGAGGCGTTCTGCACGGCGCTCACCGAGGCGACGCCGAGCGGGAAGGTCGCGGCGGACTGGTGCGGCCGGAGCTGCGCCACGGGGATGCCGGCCGCCTCGGCGGTGGCGGCCACCTTGTCGAGGCCGACCTTCTGGCCGAGGTCCACGAACGCGGTGTTGACGGAGTTCTGGGTGGCGCGGACCAGGTTGATCGTCCCGTACGAGCGGCCGCTGTCGTTGGGGATCGGGTGCGTGGGGTCGGAGGCCACGCGCATCGGCGAGTTGCCGTTGACCTGGGTGGTCAGCTCCATGCCGTTGTTGAGCGCGGCGGCCAGCGTGTACGCCTTGAACGTGGAGCCGGCCGGCACCTTGGCGGAGAAGGCGTTGTCGTACCCGGTGAGCTTGGGGTTGCCGCCGTAGAAGGCGACGACCTCGCCGTTGGACGGGTCGACGGCCGCCAGGCCGGTGCGGACCTGCTTCGGCGTGGCGGCGGGCACCGTGTTCTTGACGGCCCGCTCGGCCGCCTGCATGAGCTTCTTGTCGAAGGTGGTGACGACCCGCAGGCCGCCGCTGCTGATGGCCTCGTCGCTGTAGCCGCGCCGGTTGAGCTCGGCGGTGACCTGGTCCAGCATGTACTGCGCCTGGCCCCGGAGCACGAACGGCTTCTTCGGCGCCTTGAGCGCCGGGAACGTCTGGGCCGCGGCCTCCTGCGCCCCGAGCGTGCCGCTCTGGCGCATCGCCTCGACGACGGACCGCCAGCGGGCCTGGGCGGCCGCCAGGTCGGCGCCCTTGGGGTCGGCGAAGCGGCTGGGCTGCTGGATCACCGAGGCCAGGTAGGCGCCCTCGGCCACGCTGAGCCTGCCGACGTCCTTGCCGAAGTACGCCTGCGCGGCGGCCTGGATGCCGTTGGCGCCGCGGCCGAAGTAGATGGTGTTGAGGTACTGCTCCAGCACCCAGTCCTTGGACTTGGACTGGTCCACCTTGATCGAGATCATGATTTCTTTGATCTTGCGGGTGACGGAGCGCTCCTGGCTGAGCCCGCTGTAGTAGTTGCGGACGAGCTGCTGGGTGATCGTGGAGCCGCCCTGGAGCTGCTGGCCGGTGAGCGTGGACCACAGGGCGCGGCCGGTGCCCTTGACCGAGACGCCGGCGTCCTCGTAGAAGGAGCGGTTCTCGGCGGCGATGACGGCGTCGCGCACGTGCTGCGGCACCTTGGCCAGCTCGACGTTGCGGCGGTCGACGCCCTGCCGGGCGATGACGCTCTTGCCGTCGCGGTAGTAGATGACGGACCCCTGCGCCGTGGCCTGCTTCTGAGTGCTGTCGGGGATCGGCGTCATGGCCCACGCCACGCCGAACGCGGCGATCACGAGAATGATCCCCACACCGCCGGCAATCAGCAGCCGACGCAGGACCCGTCGTTTCCGCATGCCGTTCCCACCACCGCTCCGCACCTCGCAAACCCCCGTATGCTGGGCGAACGTCAAGGGTAGACGACCGGTGACGGTGCCTTGTCCCTACCGCGATCGTACGTACTGCTCTCCCGCGCGGCGCGGAACGTCCGCCACGAGCGGCAGCACCCGGTACGGAACAGGTGTGTCCAGGGCGATGACGGACGAGGTGCGACGCACGCCCCGCACGTCCACGATCTCGTCGATGACCCGCTGGAGATCGGCGTTGGTACGCGCCACGACCCGGCAGAGCAGGTCGCTGCCGCCGGTGATCGTGTGGACCTCCAGCACCTCGGGGATGCGCGCCAGACCGTGCGACACCGGGTCGTGCCCGGCCTCCTGCCTGATCTCCAGCGTGACGAACGCGGTGACGGTGTAGCCGAGCGCCACGGGCGACACGTCCGGCCCGAACCCGGTGATCACTCCCCTGGCCATCAGCCGGTCGAGCCGGGCCTGGACGGTGCCGCGGGCCACGCCGAGGCGGCGGGAGCTCTCCAGCACGCCGAGGCGCGGCTCGGCGGCCAGCAGCGCGATGAGACGGGCGTCGAGATCGTCGATCGTCATGGTGTACAGGAACTCCGGACGTTTCGTGGCTCCGCTGAACAAGTTGTCCAGCGTTTCAGGTAACTCTTGCACAACCAGCTCAGATAAGTCGAGATTTGATGGCATGACTGATGCTTTTCCGGTTAACGGGATGGACGCCGTGGTGTTCGCCGTGGGCAACGCCAAGCAGGCGGCGCACTACTACTCGACCGCCTTCGGCATGCGGCTGGTGGCCTACCGCGGGCCGGAGAACGGCAGCCGCGACGAGGTCGGCTACGTCCTGACCTCGGGCTCCGCCCGGTTCGAGCTCCGCTCCTCGATCAGGCCCGGCACCGACATGGCCCGGCACGTGGCCGAGCACGGCGACGGGGTGATCGACCTCGCGCTCGACGTGCCGGACGTGGAGTCGGCCTACGCCCACGCCGTACGGCAGGGCGCCCGGGGGCTCGTCGAGCCGTACACCCTGGAGGACGAGCACGGCAAGGTGGTGCTCGCCGCGATCGCCACCTACGGCGAGACCCGTCACACGCTCGTGGACAGGTCCAACTACGGCGGCGTCTATCTGCCGGGCTACCAGGCCGCCGAGCCGCTCGTGGCCGCGCCCGCGGTGAAGAACGGGCGGCTGTTCCAGGCCGTCGACCACTGCGTCGGCAACGTCGAGCTCGGCAAGATGGACGAGTGGGTGGAGTTCTACCGCCGCGTCATGGGCTTCACCAACATGGCGGAGTTCGTCGGCGACGACATCGCCACCGAGTACTCCGCGCTCATGTCGAAGGTCGTGGCCGACGGCACCCGCAAGGTCAAGTTCCCGCTGAACGAGCCGGCCGTCAGCCGCAAGAAGTCGCAGATCGACGAGTACCTCGAGTTCTACGGCGGCCCCGGCGTGCAGCACATCGCGCTGGCGACCAACGACATCCTCACCACGGTCGACCACATGCGGGCGGCCGGCGTGCAGTTCCTCGACACGCCCGACTCGTACTACGACGATCCCGAGTTGCGTGAGCGCATCGGGCAGGTGCGGGCGCCGATCGAGGAGCTCAAGAAGCGCCGGATCCTGGTGGACCGGGACGAGGACGGCTACCTGCTGCAGATCTTCACCAAGCCGGTGCAGGACCGGCCCACCGTCTTCTTCGAGCTCATCGAGCGGCACGGCTCGCTGGGGTTCGGCAAGGGCAACTTCAAGGCCCTCTTCGAGGCCATCGAGCGGGAGCAGGAGCTGCGGGGTAACCTCTGAGGCGTCCGAGCGCGACCGCGCCGAGGTCCGTCGAGCTCCCCGCGCGCCCGTGACACCGCGTAAGCTACGTGTCACGCTACGAAGGGGGAGCGCGACGTCATGAGGTTCACCCGCCAGGCGAGCGCCGCGCTGGTCGCGCTCCTGACGCTGCCCGCCTGCTCACAGAGCGGCGACGCCGCGGCCGGAACGGCCCACCCCGATCCCACGGGCAAGGGCACGCCCGCCGCGGTGAGCGGCGCCGACGCCGGCGCGCCGGGCATCGGCGACCCCGACTTCCCGCTCGACGGCAACGGCGGCTACGACGTCGGCCACTACGGCATCACGATCGGCTACAACCCGTCAACCAAGCACCTCGACGGAGTCACCACGATCGACGCCACGGCCACCCAGCGGCTGTCGCGCTTCAACCTCGACCTCGCGGGGCTGGAGGTGAGCGAGGCCACCGTCGACGGCGCCAAGGCCGGCTTCTCGCGCGAGGGCGACGAGCTGACCGTCACCCCGCGGGCGCCGCTGGCCGACGGCGCCCGCTTCACGGTCAAGGTCACCTACGCGGGCCAGCCCAAGCCGGTCAAGGACCCGTCCAACCTCGGCACCTACGGCTTCATCCCCACCACCGACGGCGCGTTCGTGGCCTCCGAGCCCTCCGGCTCCAAGACCTGGTTCCCCAACAACGACCACCCCGCCGACAAGGCCACCTTCGACTTCCAGATCACCGTGCCGCAGGGCCTGACCGCCCTGGCCAACGGCGAGCTGACCGGCAAGAAGCCCGCCCCGGGCGGGCGCACCACGTTCACCTGGCGCGAGACCCACCCGATGGTCACCTACCTCGCCACGGCGACGCTCGGCAAGTTCGAGCTGCGCCAGGGCAGGACCGCCGGCGGCATCCCCAACATCGCCGCCGTCGACCCCGCCTACCACGCCGCGCTCGGCAAGCTCTACCGCGTCTCCGGCGAGGTCACCGACTACTGGAGCAAGCTCTTCGGCCCCTATCCGTTCTCCTCGACCGGCGGCGTCGTCGACAACTACTCCGCGGGCTACGCCCTGGAGAACCAGACCAAGCCGATGTACGGCGGCTTCGACCCCGACACGAGCATCATCGCCCACGAGCTGGCCCACCAGTGGTTCGGCGACAGCGTCAGCATCAAGCGCTGGAAGGACCTCTGGCTCAACGAGGGCTTCGCCACCTACGCCGAGTGGCTGTGGTCCGAGCACACCGGCGGGGCCACGGCCGACACCATGTTCCGCCGGCAGTACGCCGTCAAGAACGACCCGGTCTGGAAGTACCCTCCGGGCCGGGCCAAGCCGGACGACCTGTTCAACCAGTCGGTCTACCGGCGGGGCGCGATGACGCTCCAGGCGGTGCGCCGGGCCGTGGGCGACCAGACGTTCTTCACGCTGCTGCGGACGTGGGTGGCCGACCACAAGTACGGCAACGCCACCACTCCCGAGTTCATCGCGCTGGCCGAGCGGCTGTCGGGCAAGCAGCTCGACTCGCTGTTCGACGCCTGGCTCTTCCAGCCCAGCCGCCCCGAGTCCTGAGCGGCACGCGGCCCGGCGCCGGCCCGCCCCGCCGCCGGGCGCGGGGTCAGCTACCGGCGGGCGGCCGCCCCTCGGGGCCGCCGAGGTCCAATGCCACGGGATCCGTGGCGATCTCCGCCTGTTTGCGACGCACCGGCCAGCTCCCTTCGTCGATCTACACCCCTGCTTGGAAGGAGCCCACCGAAGCGTTACAAGCCTGGCAGTTGTGATGTATGACACGAATCACCGTCCGTCGGCCGCTGACGGGTGCGGACCGTGCCGGGGCCGGGCGCGGGAGCCCCTACCCTGGCCGTCATGCGCAAGATCGTGGCCCTCCTGGGCGTCGCCGCCATGGCGACCGGTTGCGGCCTCGTGCCGCCGCCGCCCCCGGCCCCGGGCCTGCTGGGGCGGCAGCAGCAGGTCATGGCAGCGTGCATGAAGGGGCGAGGCTTCGCGTACGCGCCGGCCGTACCGGGGACTCCCGCGCCGCCGGCCGCCGACGAGCAGCGGCGCCGCGATGGCGACCAGGCGGCGATGCGCGCGTACCGGTCGCGGTACGGCTACGGGGTCTTCGCCGCGCTCGCCCGCCCGAACGACCCGCTCGCCCACGTCCCGGAGACCCTTCCACCGCAGGCCGATCTCCCGGCCGCCGGGACGCCGGCGACATCCCCCTCAGCGCCGGCCGCCACCTCGGACGCCACGCCCACGCGGACGCACATGCCCGAGCCGCCGGCCATCGGCACGCCCGTCGCCGTGGAGCCGCCGCCCGCAGCCGCCGAGCCGGCCGGCACCAGGGCGGCCGGCACCAGGGCGGACGGCGGGGCGGCCACGGACGCCTACGCCGCCGCCGGCAGCGAGTGCTTCGTCATCACCGTCAAGCAGACCCTCGGCCGGGACGTCACGGACGCGGCCCACCTGCGCCGGCAGTACGTCCGGGCGCTCGGACGGGCCTGGAAGAACGAGCTGGACACCGACCCGGGACTGATCGCCCTGGCGGGCTCCTACGCCTCCTGCCTCACCGCCAAGGGGTACGAGGTCGCCGCCACGGCGCCCACCGAGGTGGCCACCTCGGAGCGCGACCGGTTCGCCGCCCTCCTGAAGAGGCTGGAGAAGTCCGCCGCCCGGCACCGCGAGGGGAAGCGGGTGCAGAGGCGCTCCCCCGCCGACGTGTCGGACGAGTCGCGCCAGGTCCTGCCGGCCCGCGAGGCGGAGCGGTACCTGCGCCGGGAGATCGCCTCCGCGCTCGACGACCTGGAGTGCGGCGGGCGGTTCTTCGCCGTCTACCGCCCCCGGCAGGAGGCCGTGGCCGAGCGGCTGGCCGCCACCTGGGGGTTGGTCCAGTAACGGTCGCCCGCCAGGATCAGCGCCGCCGCGCCGACCAGCCCGGCGTCTTGGCCGAGGGCGGCGGGCGTCACCCTGACGCGCCTGGCGAAGCCCATCCGGGCGTGCTCGCGCAGCGCCTCCTCCAGCGCCCCGAACAGCGGCTCCCCCACCTGCGACAGGCCGCCGCCGATCGTGACCAGCTCCAGGTCGCACAGGTGGGTCGCGGAGGCGATGGCGACGCCGAGCGCGCGTCCCGCCCGGCGCAGGGCCGCCAGCGCCACCTCGTCGCCGGCCCGCGCGTCGGCGGCGAGCAGCCGGGCGGTCACGGCCCGCTCCTCCCGGTACGGCTCACCTTCCGCCACGTCCCCTCGACGTCCCGCCGCGTACCCGGCACGTCCCACCGCGTCCCCGAGAGGTCCCGCGCCCAATCCCAGACGTCCTGCCGCGTACCCGGCACGTCCCACCGCGTCCCCGAGAGGTCCCGCGCCCAATCCCAGGCGTCCCGCCGCGTCCTCGGCACGTCCCAGGACGTCCCCGGCATATCCCACGGCGTCCGCCGCGATCCCTCCGCCGTCCCCGTGTCCCAGGGGGTCCGCCGGATGTCCCAGGCCGTCCGCCGACGCGCTGCCCGGACGCCAGCCCCGCGCCAGGGCCCAGGCCGTCAGGGCAGGTCCCCGGGCCACCGCCTCCAGGCACCCACGGCCCCCGCACCCGCACGGCGGGCCGTTCCCGGGCTCCACGACCACGTGGCCGACGTGCCCCGCGTTGCCCGTGCCGCCGTCCACCAGCCGGCCGCCCAGGACGAGCCCGCCGCCCACCCCGGTCGAGACCACCATGCCGAGCATGTCCGAGGTCCCCTGCCCGGCTCCCCGCCAGTGCTCGGCCACGGCCAGGCAGACCGCGTCGTTGTGGAGGCGTACGGGCACGCCGGGGAACTGCTCGGCCAGCCGGGCGCGCAGCGGGAACCCGCGCCAGCCCGGGATGTTGAGCGGCGACACCTCACCGGCGGGCCACCGCATCGGCCCGCCGCACCCGACACCGACCCCCTCGATCCGCCACCCTCCCGGCCCGTCCCCGGGACCGAACGCTCCGTCTTCCGGCCCCGGAAGCGATCCCACGGCCACGCCGACGCCGGCGTCCCCTGGGGACGACCCCGCGAAGGAGCCCGCACCCCCCGCCGTCGTGCGGGCATGCCCGACGGACACGCCCACCGGCGAGCCCGACGCCCCGGGTCCCCGGACAGAGCCGCTGTGCGCCTCACCGGGACCACCGTGCGCCCCGCCGGGCAGCGCCGGGGCTTCACCGGTCGAGGCACCCACACCGGTCAGAGGCGTGACCAGTGGGCCGATGAGGGCCAGGAGCGCCTTCCACAGCGTCTCGGCGTCGGCGCCCTGGGGGGTCGCGGCGCGTCGCGCCCGCACCACCGTCCCGTCGTGTGCGACCAGGCCGGCGGCCAGTTTGGTGCCGCCGACGTCGATCGCCAGGATCACGCCCCGCCCGCCGTACCCGGTGAGAAGACCAGCACCGACGCCGTGAAGGCGTGCACGTGGTTGTGGCCGCCGACCGGTCCCACCTCCCCCGCCGCGAAGAACCCGGCCATGCCGATCGGGCCCAGCGTGTCGCGCAGCGCCACCGGGTCGTGGTCGGCGCTGCCGAACATGGCCGACCCACGCCCGTTGCAGGAGAACAGCAGCGCCCCGTCCGCCTGCCCGAACTCGGCCCGGTGGGCTTCGAGCAGGTCATACAGGTCCTCGTCGGCCGTGGCGGCGTCGCGAACCTGGAAGCGGACGGTACGCCCGATCTCCACGATGTCGCCGATGGCCACGGCCTCCCGCTCCGGGTCGATGCCGATCACGCCCCGGATGAGGAAGTCGCCGCGTTCGTGGCGCTCGGCGTACTCGTCGATGGCCAGCCCGATCTGCAGGCCGGCGGCGACCAGCTCGCGGTCGTCCTCGTCGAGCTCGCTGACGATGTCCTCCAGGCGCGCCAGCGCGGGCTGCCCGGCGAGCTCCAGCAGGAGGTTGTCCTCGGCGCGGGTGACGACCATGGACGGGCCGATGGGGCGGCAGCCCTGGCTGACGACGGTGCTGATCCGCACGGGGCCGCTGAGCAGCACGCCGATCGCGCCCTCGGTGTAGATCTCGCCGTCGGCGAACAGCCGCACGGAGCCGCGCCCGTGTGAGCCGTTGGCCAGGCCGCCGATCAGCGGGAGGTCGCCGAGCACGTCCGCCGACCGCTCGACGAACGCGTCCGTCGGGAACGAGTAGGGGTCGGCCAGCAGGATCGCCACGTGGTCGTCGGGGCCGCGGTCGGGCAGGCCGACCACCACGAACCGGTCCTCGGCGTTCAGCGTCTCCAGCGCGAACGGCGTCAGCCGCGCCTCCCCCAGCGTGGCCGCCCACGCGCTCACGGACGGCCGCAGCTCCACTCCCTGCCCGTCTCCGATCACTCCTGTGGCACTGCAGCCGATCACGTGCGCGTCGGGCGCGAGCGCCATCGCCCGCTGCCCCGCCCGTGCGACGTCGTCGGGGTCGTCACCGCAGATGAAGAAACAGACCAGGTCCGCCTGGTCGCCGAGCCGGGACAACGCCTGTCCCACGGCGCGCTCGGCGAGCTTCTCCAGGTCCGTCTCCTCCAGGTCCGCACCCACGGCGAGGCCGTCCGCGAAGCGGCTCGTCATCAGGGCCACGCTTCCCGCCTCCCTCGGCAGCTCCAAGTTCCTTAGGCTCCGATTCTCCCCACTAAAGGAACAAGCACGCACACGACGCGTCACTCAATAATCAAGATCCGTAATCTGCGCCGGACGCGAAACCCTGCCGCATTCGTCGCGGGGGACGTAGTCTCGATCCCGTGCATCAGCCTCTAAATCTCCGCGAGTTGCGAGAAAGCGGTCACGTTCATCGCACCGTGAAAGCAGAGGTCCGCGAGAACCTGCTGGCCAGACTGCGCGCGGGCGAGCCCCGCTTTCCCGGCATCGTGGGCTTCGACGACACCGTCCTGCCTCACCTGGAGCGGGCTCTGCTCGCCGGGCACGACCTGGTCCTGCTCGGTGAGCGCGGCCAGGGCAAGACCCGGCTGATCCGCACGGTGACGGGCCTGCTCGACGAGTGGACGCCGGTCGTCGAGGGCTGCGAGATCAACGACCACCCGTACGCGCCGGTCTGCACGCGCTGCCGGGCCCTCGCCGAGGAGCTGGGCGACGACCTGCCGGTCGCGTGGAAGCACCGCGACGAGCGCTACGGCGAGAAGCTCGCCACGCCCGACACGTCGGTGGGCGACCTGATCGGCGACGTCGACCCCATCAAGATCGCCGAGGGGAGGCGGCTGGGCGACCCGGAGACCGTCCACTACGGACTGGTCCCGCGCACCAACCGCGGCGTCTTCTCCGTCAACGAGCTGCCCGACCTGGCCGAGCGCATCCAGGTGGCACTGCTCAACGTGCTGGAGGAGCGCGACATCCAGGTCCGCGGCTACAACCTGCGGCTCCCGCTGGACGTCCTGCTCATCGCCAGCGCCAACCCCGAGGACTACACCAACCGGGGCCGGATCATCACGCCGCTGAAGGACCGGTTCGGGGCGGAGGTCCGCACCCACTACCCGATGACGGTCGAGGACGAACTGGCGCTGATCCGGCAGGAGTCGGTGCCCGACATCGGGGCCGACGTGCCGGAGCACCTGGTCGAGACCATCGCCCGGTTCACCCGGCTGGTCCGCGAGTCCACCTCCGTCGACGCCCGCTCGGGCGTCTCGGCACGCTTCTCCATCGCCGCCGCCGAGACCGCCGCCGCCTCCGCCGTGCGCAGGGCCGCGATCACCGGCGAGGACCGGGCCGTCACCCGGGTGTGCGACCTGTCCTGCGTCGTCCACAGCCTGCGCGGCAAGGTGGAGTTCGAGGTCAGTGAGGAGGGCCGGGAGACCGAGATCCTCGCCCACCTGCTGCGCCGGGCCACGGCGGAGACGTTCCGGAGCCGGCTGGGCGGGATGGACCTGTCCGCGCTGATCGAGAAGTTCTCCCAGGGCAACCAGGTGGAGTCGGGCGAGCTGGTGCCGGCCGGCGAGCTGCTGCACCGGATCGGCCCGGTCGACGGCCTGGCCAAGATCATGTCGCGGCTGGGCATGGGCACGGGCGAGGAGTCGCCGGGGCACGCCGCCGCGGCGCTGGAGTTCGCCCTGGAGGGCCTGTACCTCATGCGCCGGCTGTCCAAGGACGACCTCGACGGTGTGACCGTCTACCGAACGTGAACATCTGACCTCCCTCCGGCGTCAGAGTGGGTGTCCATCACTCTGACCGGGGGGACCGTCCCATGCGCCCGTTCGTCCATGTCGCCGCCCTGGCCCTGTGCGGTCTGCTCTGCGCGCCCGCGGCACCGGCCGCCGCCACCGCGGCCGCAGGCGCCGCGCAGTCCCAAGGGAAGACCGAGGCGGTGTTCGGCTACGCGTGGGCCGACGGCGCCGGCAGGCTGCGCGTCACGCCCCGCGCGGCCACCTACCGCAGGCCGCTGCACCGCTTCACCGCCCTCGCCGGGGCTCGGCGGCTCACGCTCGACTACACCACGGCCGCCTACCGCCGCGTCACCGTGGCCTGCGACCTCAAGGAGACCGAGGGCCAGATCGCGATCGACGGCAGGGGCCGCGGCACCACCCGATGCGCTCCGGGCGACCTGACCGAGAGCCTGCGGAGCGGCCCGGTGCCGGTCCGGGTCGAGCACCGCGACGGCCGGGCGGTCACGGTCAGCGAGGTCCTGGTTCAGCCGTCGCCCTCCCTGGTGGTGCGGGGTACGCTCCGGCCGGCCGGGGACTCCGCCGTGCTGTTCACCCGCGCCGGCCGTACGGTGCGGCTCGGCTACACCGGGGCGGCGGCCTTCAGCCGCGTGACCCGGGGATGCCGCGACGGCTGGCTGGCCGGCGACCCCGTCAACGCGGACGCGGACGGCCTCGGCCGGAAGGCGTGCACGGGGGCCGACCTGGCCGGGGCGCTGCGGGGCGTCCGGCACCCGGTGGCGGTCCGGGTCGACTACGTACCCCTCTCCGAGGAGGTCCGGCAGGTCTGGGAGGTCTACGGGGACGCGTGAACGGGCTCGTGGGGTTAGCGTGGGTCCGTGATGGCCTACCGCTATGGCGAGTACCACGACGGCCCCGACCCCCTGGCCCCGCCGTACGACGTGCGGGCGGCGCTGGACGAGATGGGCGACGCCATCCTGTCCGGCTCCACCCCCGTCCACGCCCTGCGTGACCTGCTCAAGCGGGGCCTGCCGGGCGCGCACGACCGCAAGGGCCTCGACGACATGCTGCGCGAGGTGCGCCGCCGCCGCCGCGAGCTGCGCGACAGCGGCCGCCTCGACGGCACCCTCGAACATGCCCGCGCCCTGCTCGACAAGGCCATCGGCCAGGAGCGGGCCGAGCTGTTCCCCGACCCGTCCGACGACGCCCGGCTGCGCGAGAGCGAGCTCGACGGGCTGCCCGACGACACGGCGAGCGCCATCCAGGAGCTGAGCTCGTACGAGTGGCGCTCCCCCGCCGCCCGGCAGACGTTCGAGGAGCTGCGCGACCTGCTGCGGCGCGAGGTGCTCGACACCCAGTTCCGTGGGATGCGCGACGCGCTGGCCGACCCCGACCCGGCGGCCATGGAGCGGGTCCGGCAGATGATGGCCGACCTCAACGACATGCTCGACAAGGACTCCAGGGGCGAGCACACGCAGGCCGACTTCGCCGCGTTCATGGACAAGTACGGCGACCTGTTCCCCGAGCGCCCGCGCGACCTGGAGGAGCTGGTCGACATCCTGGCCCGCCGCGCCGCCGCCACGCAGCGGATGCTGGCCTCGATGACGCCCGGCCAGCGCGAGGAGCTCAACAACCTGATCAACCAGACGCTCGACCAGGCCGGGCTGTCGGACGAGATGCGCCGCCTCGGCGAGTCCCTCTACGCCCGCCGCCCCGACCTGGCCTGGAACACTCCCGAGCGGCTGGGCGGCGAGGAGCCGCTGGCGATGGGCGACGCCGTCACGGCGCTGGAGGAGCTGGCCGACCTGACGCGGCTGGAGTCGGCGCTGCGGCAGGACTATCCGGGCGCCAGGCTCGACGACATCGACGAGGCCGCGGTCCGGCGCGCGCTCGGGCGCTCGGCGGTGGACGACCTGGAGGCGCTGCGGCGGATCGAGCGGGAGCTGGAGGAGCAGGGCTACCTGCTGCGCCGCCGCGGCAAGCTGGAGCTCACCCCCAAGGCGGTGCGGCGGCTCGGCGAGACGGCGCTGCGCCGGGTGTTCTCCTCGCTCGACACGGGCCGGCGCGGCGACCACGACCTGCACGACGCGGGCTCGGCGGGCGAGCTGACCGGCTCGTCACGGCCGTGGCGCTTCGGCGACGAGCAGCCCATCGACGTGGTCCGCACGCTGGTCAACGGCGTGCGCAACGGCGGACTGCGGCGGTCCGAGGGGTCGCCGGGGAGCGCGGTGCGCCTGTCGGTGGACGACTTCGAGGTGGCCGAGACCGAGCGGCGCAGCGCCGCGGCCGTCTGCCTGCTGGTGGACCTGTCCTACTCGATGGCGCTGCGCGGCACCTGGGCCGCGGCCAAGCAGACCGCGCTGGCCCTGCAGGCGCTGGTGGCCTCGAAGTTCCCGCAGGACGCGGTGCAGATCATCGGGTTCTCCAACTACGCGCGCGTCCTCCAGCCGGACGAGCTGGCCGGCCTCGACTGGGACATGGTGCAGGGCACCAACCTGCACCACGCGCTGCTCATCGCGGGCCGTCACCTCGACCGGCACCCCGACTTCGAGCCGGTGGTGCTGGTGGTGACGGACGGCGAGCCGACGGCGCACCTGATGCGCAACGGGCAGTCGGCGTTCGAGTGGCCGCCCTCCGCCGAGACGCTGGAGCTGACACTGGCCGAGGTCGACAAGATGACCAGGCGGCGGGCGACGCTCAACGTCTTCATGCTGGCGGCCGACGAGCGGCTGAAGGAGTTCGTGGAGGAGGTGGCCCGCAGGAACGGCGGGCGGGTCTTCTCCCCCGACGCCGAGCGGCTCGGCGAGTACGTGGTCAGCGACTTCCTGCGGCTGCGCCGCGCCCGCTGACCCGGCCGCTCCCGCGAGGGAGGTCAGGCGTCGATGAGCCGGGTGTAGAAGTCGAGGGCGACGTCGAAGCCGTCGCGGCAGTTGCGGTGGGAGCGGTAGCAGGGGCGCCAGGCGGTGCTGGAGCCCACGCCCTCGCGGGCGTCGGCGAGCGCCGCCGGCACCCGCTCCGGCCGGGGCAGCAGCCCGCCGCCGAGGTAGCGGACGCCGGTGAGCTCGGTGTGCCGGCCGGGTTCGCCGGCGACGTAGCGGCCGAGCCGCCAGCCGCTCTCCTCGTCCCACACCAGTGCCGTGCCGTCGGCGAGCCGGACGGTGACGGCGCGGGGGTCGCAGGGACCCTCCCACCAGTCGGAGACCTCGGCGCCGAGCTGCTCGACGACGAGGCGCGCGTAGCAGACCGGCTGCTTCAGCCACTCATCGGTATACGGCTCGACGTGCCTGATGGTCACGGAAGACACCCCCATGTGTCCAAAGGGTGAGAAAAGTGGGACGGTCCCCAACCATACCCGCGCCGAACTTATTCCGTTGCCACACCGTCTAGTCATTACGGACGATATTTACGTTCAAGACGGGGAAGGAGGGGAGCCTCATGTTGGCCATGATTCTGTTGATCGCCCTCATGGTGGTGGCCGTGGTCGTCACCGAGCTCGTCATGCACTGCTCCCCGGACGGCAAAGACTGCGTCGAGGCACCGCTGGGTGTCGAGCCCACGGGCGAGATCGCCGGGGACTAGTCTCAGCGGCATGTCGTTGCTTCTCTGGCTGCACATCGGCTTCGCCATCTTCACCGTGGGCCCGCTCACCGCGGTGACCATGGCCGCACCCCGCGCCATCCGCAACAAGAACGTGCCCGTCCTGCAGAGCATCCAGCGCACGACCCGTATCTACGGCATCGGTGCGCTGGGCGTGCTGGTGTTCGGGGTGGCGCTCGGCGCGGTCATGGGCGGAGCCGTGCTCGGCAAGTGGTACATGACGGCGTCGATGACGCTGTTCATCGTCGCCATCGTGCTGATCGTCATCATCGACCGGGATCTGCGCTCCGCCGTCTCGGTGCTCGCGAGCACCGAGACGGACGACGACGCCAAGGTCCAGAACGGCCGGATCGCCGCCATCAGCGGGCTGCTGGCGGTGATCTGGCTGGTCATCCTCTTCCTGATGGTGGTGCCGACCTAGCCGGCTCCGCCGGGCCGGGCGGTCAGCCCAGCGCGCGGCTCAGGTCGGCGAGCAGGTCGTCGATCGTCTCGATGCCGACCGACAGCCGCACGAGGTCGTCGGGCACCTCCAGCGGCGAGCCGGCCGCGGAGGCGTGCGTCATGCGGCCCGGGTGCTCGATCAGCGACTCGACGCCGCCCAGCGACTCGCCCAGCGTGAACAGCTCGGCCCGGTTGCACACCGCGACGGCCTCCTCCTCGCCGCCCGCGACCCGGAACGACACCATGCCGCCGAACCTCTTCATCTGCTTGGCGGCGGCCTCGTGCCCCGGGTGCTCCTCCAGCCCCGGGTAGAGGACCTGGGTGACGCGCGGGTGGGCGCGCAGGAGGTCGACGACGCGCTCGGCGTTGTCGCAGTGGCGGTCCATCCGCACGCCGAGCGTCTTCAGGCCGCGCAGCGTGAGCCAGGCGTCGAACGGCCCGGCGACCGCGCCCATGGCGTTCTGGTGGTAGGCCAGCTCGTCGCCGAGTCCGCGGTCGGCCGCGACGAGCGCCCCGCCGACCACGTCGGAGTGGCCGCCGATGTACTTGGTGGTCGAGTGGACGACCACGTCGGCGCCCAGCGCCAGCGGCTGCTGCAGGTACGGCGAGGCGAAGGTGTTGTCCACGACCAGCAGGGACCCGTTGTCGTGGGCGAGCTGGGCCAGGGCCGCGATGTCGGCGATGCCGAGCAGCGGGTTGGTCGGCGTCTCCAGCCACACGATCCGGGTCTTCTGCGTCATCGCCGCGGCCACGGCGTCGAGGTCGCCGAGCGGCACCGGGTCGAAGTGCAGGTCCCAACGGGCGTTGACCTTGGCGAACAGCCGGTACGTGCCGCCGTAGGCGTCGTTGGGGATGATGACGTGGTCCTGGGGCCGGCAGACCGTGCGCAGCAGCGTGTCCTCGGCCGCCAGGCCCGAGGCGAAGGCCAGCCCGCGCGCCCCGCCCTCCACCGCCGCCAGGGCCTCCTCCAGCGCCGTGCGCGTGGGGTTGGCCGAGCGGCTGTACTCATAGCCGGAACGCAGGCCGCCGACGCCGTCCTGCTTGTACGTGGACGTCGCGTAGATGGGCGGCACGACCGCGCCGGTCAGCGGGTCGGGCTCCTGACCTGCGTGGATCGCCAGGGTTTCGAAACCGTTCGTCATAGGCCCCACGGTAACGGACGCGCCCCGCGACCGGCTCAGGCGGCGGCGGGCTCGTGCCGGTCGTCGCGCGCCGGGTCCGCCAGCCGCACGACCTCCGCCTCCCCGAGCGGCTCGCGGCGCGGCACCGGGATGTACCGGCCGCTGCCCGCCTCCGCGCCGTCCTCGCTGACGTGCTCCCCGTTGATGCGCGAGAGCAGCACCGGATCGGCCAGCGCCAGCAGCAGCCCGACGAGCAGTCCCAACCCCAGCAGTGCGAATCCGATGACCACCATGGCCCCGTCCCCCTTCCGACGTGTCCAGCATGCGCCGCGGGCTCCGGCCGCCGCCTCCGCTGAAGGGCCGGTCCTGGCCGCCGCCGCTCGGCCGAACGGCCGATACGGGCACTCCGACTTCCGGCTTAGGCTCCATGACGTGGGGGACGGCAGGCGCATCGTGTACTGGATCAGGCGGCTGAGCGAGATCGCCGTGGTCGGCTGGCTCGGCATGATGCTGCTGGTGGACCTGGCCGTGGCGGCCAAGGACGGCGGCCCGCAGTGGCTCGTCCCCATCACCGGGGCTGCGGGCATCGTCGCGGTGGCGCTGCGGCGCCGGTGGCGGCTGGAGGGGTTCGCGGCGCTGGCGGGCATGTCGGTGGCCGTCACGGTGATCCTCGCGGTCACCGCGACGCCGGGCGCGCCCGGGTCGGCGGAGACCGGCGCGCTGCTGGTCCTCACGATCAGCGTGCTGCGCTATGTGGACCCGGTGCGGCGGGCGGCGGTGCTGTGCGTCGTCGCGCTGGTCGTGCTGATGGCCGAGGGCGGCTGGCGCCTGGCCGACGGGAGCGGGCTGGCGTTCTCCTTCCTGCTGTTCGCGGGCTGGTCCACGGCCACCGGCATCGGCGGTTACCTCCGTTTCCAGCAGGAGCGCCGCAACGAGGCCGTCCACGCCGTACGACGGGCCGAGCGCCTGGAGCTGGCCCGGGAGCTGCACGACCTCGTCGCCCACCACATCACCGGCATCGTGGTCCAGGCCCAGGCGGCCCGCACGGTCGCGGAGACGAAGCCGGAGGCCGTGGTGCCCGCCCTGGACGCCATCGCCGGGGCCGGCGGCGACGCGCTCAGCGCCATGCGGCGCCTGGTCACGGTCCTGCGGGCACAGGACGAGGCGGCCCGCACGCCCGGCACGTCGCTGGCCGACCTGCGTCACCTGACCGAGCGGTTCTCCGTGAACGGGCAGCGGGTGGCGTTCGAGATCGGGCAGGGCATCGACGACCACACGCTGCCGCCCGAGGTGATGACCACGCTGCACCGGGTGCTGCGCGAGGCGCTCACCAACATCCGCAAGCACGCGCCAGGGGCCTCGTGGATCGAGGCGGCCCTGCGGCTGGCGGACCGGGTCGCGGTGCTGCGGGTGAGCAACTTCGGGTCGGCGTCCGACCCTCGGCTGTCCCGGCTGGGCGGCGGGTTCGGGCTGGTCGGGATGGCCGAGCGGGTGGAGGCGCTCGGCGGCAGGCTGTACGCGGGCCCGACCCCCGAGGGCGCCTGGGAAGTGGTGGCCGAGTTCCCCCTGCCCTGAGAAGGCCGTCCGCTAGGCGTGGGCGGGCTCCCAGGCGGTCTCACCCAGGGCCTCGTGGACCCGGGCGGCGATCCGGTCCACGTCGAGCCGCTCGGCGGCGGGCCGCGGCGTGCCCGCCTCCCGTCTCATGGCCGACGCCGCATCCAGCAGGCGGACCGCCTCGGCGTGGTGCCCCACGAGCGACACCGCGCCCGCCAGCCCCTCCAGGGCAAGGGCCACCGCCCGCGGGTCACCGCTGGCCAGGGCCGCCTCGTGACCGGCCCGCTGCCTGGCCAGCGCCGTCGCGGCGTCGCCGCGCTGCTCGGCGGCGAAGCCCAGCTCGGCCAGGACGAACGCGACGCCGGCCGTCCCGCGCACCTCCCGGAGCCAGTCGAGCCACGGCGTCAGCAGCGCCTCCGCCTCGGTGTACCGGCCCTGCCGCCTGGCGCTCATGGCCAGGCCGAGCACCGCGGACTCCTCGGCTGACTTGTACGACTGCGCCACGGCCAGCCGCCTGGCCCGCTCGTGGAGGTCGTCGGCGGTGGCGTAGTCACCGGCCAGCAGCGCGATCCTGCCCAGCGCGGACAGCTTGAACGGCACCTCGAAGCCGAGCCGCTCGGCCAGGCGCAGCTCCTCCTCCCGCAGCCGAGCCGCCTCCGCGTAGTCGCCGCGCGTCTCGGCGCGCCGGTCGAGCGCGTCCATGGCCTCCATCCGGCCCCAGTCGTCGCCCAGCTCGGTGAACAGCGCCAGGCTGCGCTCCCCGTCGCGCCGCATCACCT
Organism: Nonomuraea sp. NPDC050733; assembly: GCF_040654215.1. NCBI lineage: Bacteria > Bacillati > Actinomycetota > Actinomycetes > Streptosporangiales > Streptosporangiaceae > Nonomuraea > Nonomuraea sp. NPDC050733. The sequence goes on from NZ_JBFAHO010000019.1 coordinate 73,706, forward strand.
CCAGGTCGCACCGGACCTGGGCCAGCTTGGCGCGCAGGGAGAGCGCGGCGGCGACGCCCCACCGGTCGCCCAGCTCCTCGTACGCGGCCAGCGCCCGGTCGGCGGCGGCCCGGCGCTCCTCGTGGTCGCCGTACGCCCACTGGACGTGGGTGAGGAACCAGGAGGCGAGCGCCCTGCCGGAGGCGTCGAGGCCGGCATGGCGGACGGCGGACGGCGTCTCGCCGCTGAGCAGCGTCATCCCGGCCAGCCACACGGACGCCACGGCCGCCGCACCGGACGCGCCCCCGGACTCACCGTCGTGGCGGGCGAGCGCGGCGGTCAGCGACCTGCGGGCCTCGCCCAGCCGGCCGCGCAGGTACCAGTACCAGGCCAGCGCGTTGACCAGGCGCAACGGCTCGGGCCCGGCCAGGGCGAGCCGGAGGTTGGCGGTCTCGAGGTCGAGTCGTTCCAGCCAGGCGAGCTGGCGCGGGCCGCGCAGCTCCGCCCGTACGGCCAGCTCGGTGTAGTGGCGCGCGTGCCGTTGCCTGATCGTGTCCAGCTCGCCGGCCTCGGCGAGCCGCTCGGCGCAGTAGGCGGCGACCGACTCCAGCAGGCGGTAGCGCGGGCCCGGCGTCACCACGACCAGCGACCGGTCCACGAGCCGCGCGACGGCGTCGAGCACGTCGACACCGGGCTCGGCGCAGACCTCCTCGGCGGCCTCCAGCGTGCAGCCGTCGGCGTGGACGGCCAGCCGCCGCAGGACGACCCGCTCCTGCGCGGTCAGCAGCTCCCAGCTCCAGTCGATCGCGGCCCGCAGCGTCCGCTGGCGGGCGGGGGCGTCGCGCATGCCGGCGCTGAGCAGCCTGAACCGGTCGTCGAGCCGCGCGGCCACGCCCTCGACGCCCAGCGCGCGCACCCGCGTCGCCGCCAGCTCCAGCGCGAGGGGGATGCCGTCGAGCCGGCGGCAGATGGTCGCGACGGCGGCGTCCGGCTCGACCCCGGCGCGGGCCGCGAACAGCCGCACGGCCTCGGGCTCGGGCAGCGGCGGCACGGGCAGCAGCCGCTCCCCCGTGACGTCCAGGGGCTCCTGGCTGGTGGCGAGGACGCGCAGCCCGGGCACTGCCTTCAGCAGCCGCGCCGCCAGGCCGGCGGCGTCCGCCACGACGTGCTCGCAGTTGTCGAGCACGAGCAGGGCCCGCTTGCCGGCCAGTGCCCGCGCCAGCCTCGGGGCCAGCGGCTCCGCGCCGTCGTCGCGCACGCCCAGCACGGCCGCCACGGCCTCCGCCACGTCCGCGGCCCCGGCCAGCTCGACCAGCCACACGCCGTCCGGGACATCCGGTCCGGCGAGGGCGCGGGCGGCTTCCAGGGCGAGGCGGGTCTTGCCCACGCCGCCCGGCCCGGTGAGCGTCACCAGCCGGCCCGCGGCGAGCAGGTCGCGTACGGCGGCCAGCTCGCCGTCGCGGCCCACGAGGTCGGTCAGAGAGGCGGGCAGATTGGTCATGGGCCCACGGTCCGGCGCGGGCCGGTCCGCGCCGGCCTGCCCCGATCCCGCGACGGCCTGCACCGAGCCCGCGGTGGGCTGACCCGGGTCCGCGACGGATGCGGACAGGGCGGGGTCGTGGCGGAGGATGGCCTGGTACAGCGCCGACAGCTCCGGCGACGGGTCCAGCCCCAGCTCCTCGGCCAGCAGCTCCCGCAGCTCCGCGTAGCTGGCCAGGGCCTCGCTCTGCCGCCCGCGCCGGTAGAGGGCGAGGATGTGCAGCCCGCGCAGCCGTTCGCGCAGCGGGTGGAGCGTCACCAGCCCCGCCAGGTCGGCGTCGCCGCCGAGCGCCAGGCGCACCTCCGCCTGCTCTTCGAGGGCCGACAGCCGCGCCTCCTCCAGGCGCGCGATCTCCGGCCGCGCGAAGCCCGCGTCGGCGAACTCGGCGTAGGCCGGGCCGCGCCACAGCCCCAGCGCCTCGTCCAGCCGCGCCAGCCGTTCCCTCAGCCAGGCGGTCCCCTGGTCCCCGCGCGGGCCGTCGGCGAGCCGCCGGAGCCCGGGACGGGCGGGAGGGCCGGCGAGGAGGGCGAGGAAGCGGGACGCGTCCGTGTCGGCCGGCGCGAGGCGGTAGCCGGCCGGCCCGTACGTGATCAGCCCCGCGTCGCCGAGCGCCCGCCGGAGCTGGGAGACCCGGGCCTGAAGCGTCCCAGCCGGGTTGCGCGGCGGCCGCTCACCCCACAGGTCGTCGATGAGCCGGTCGGGCGGCACCGGGCCGCCTCCATGCGCCAGCAGGTCGGCCAGCAGGGCGCGCACCTTCGGCTCGGCCACCCGGACCGGGCCGCCGTCCTGCGCCCACACCGCGAGCGGGCCGAGCACTCCGAAACGCACCACGACAGTCCCAACCGTTGACGCGCTCACCGGGCTGAAGCCCGGAGATTCTCGCCCGTGCCGTATGGGTTCATGCGGCACCTCGAAGGCTTCCTCGTTCATCGGGCCGCGCCACCACACCTGGTGGTCTTACCTGCCCTCCGGAGGCGTTTAGCCTCTCCGCCCGTCCGGCGGCGAGGATGTTGATCGCGGCGTTGACGTCCCGGTCGTGGTGTGCCCCACATGAGCAGTCCCACTCCCGTACAGCCAGCGGCATCTGCCCGGCGAGCGTCCCGCAGACCGAGCAGAGCTTGGAGGAGGGAAAGAACCGGTCGATCCGCATGAACGTCCGCCCGTACAGTTTCGCTTTGTACTCCAGCATGGCGGTGAACGCCGACCAGCCCGCGTCGTGGACGCCCTTGGCCAGCCGGGTACGGGCCAGTCCCTTGACCGCCAGGTCCTCCACGAAGATCGCTTGGTTCTCGCGAACTATCCTGGTGGATTCCTGGTGGTGGAACTCGCGCCGCGCGTCGGCGACCTTGACATGCTGGCGGGCGACCTTGATCCGGGCCTTGGCCCGGTTGTTCGATCCCTTCTCCTTACGCGACAGTGCCTTGTGCAGCTTGCGGAGTTTCTTCTCCTCGGCCTCCACCGGCGGCAAGGGGCGTTCGGTCACCTCGACGACGAACGAGGCGAAGTACCGGCCCGCCGCGTCCTTGATCACCGTCACGCTGGACGGGACCGACGGCAGGCGCCGCGACCAGCGCACCGCGATGTCGCCGATCTTCGGCAAGGTCAGCTTCTCCCCCACCCTGAACCGGGCGTTCCTGGTGAACCGGATCGCCTGCCGCTGGTCCCTGCGCGACCGCAACCGAGGCGCGGCGACCTTCGGCCCCTTGCGCTTCCCGCTGAGACTGGCGAAGAAGTTGCGGTAGGCCATGCAGGCGTCAGCCAGGGCCTGCTGGAGCACGACCGCCGACACCTCCCCCAGCCACACCCGATCCGGGCGCTGCTTGGCCTCGGTGATGACGCGCTTGGACAGGTTGCCGTCGCTGATGAACGGCAGGCCGTCGGCGTGCGCTTGACGGCGGGCCGTGAGCGCGTCGTTGAACACCACCCGTGCGCACCCGAACGCCCGTGCCAGCGCGATCCGCTGTATCGGGGTCGGGTCCAGCCGGAAGGAGTAACGAAGCCGCACGAGGCGCATCCTACAGTTGGCCTATGGCCCAACACAGCGAGATCCGGACCGGCAGACACTGCGTCTTCCTGCTCCACGCCCATTTGGTTTTCGTGACGCCTCACGGCGGATGCGTCAGGAGTTCCCCGAACTCGCCCGCCACTACTACCGGGCCAACAAACTGTGGTCGGGCTCCTACTTCGCCGGGTCAGTGGGCGGCGCACCCCTGTCCGTCCTACGCCAGTACATCGAGCAACAGAACCGGCCCACCTGAACGGGGTGGACGCCGATTCACCTGACGGCGAATCAGCTGCTCCTGCCCCCCTACGCGGGCATGTCGGCTTCACCCCCCGGCCGGAAGGCCGGAGCACCACCGACGACACCGGTAGCCGCCCCGAAGGAATTCCGTAGCGGCCCGGCGCAGGCTGGGCCGCATGACTGATGTGACGGTGATCGGCCTCGGGCCGATGGGTTCGACCATGGCGGCGACGTTCCTCGACGCCGGCCACGACGTGACGGTGTGGAACCGCACGGCGAGCAAGGCCGAGCCGCTGGTGGCGAAGGGGGCCAGGCACGCCGCCTCCCCCGGCGACTCGGGCGAGCTGCTGGTGTTCAGCCAGCTCGACTACCAGGCGATGTACGACAGCCTCGGCGACCTGAGGCTCGACGGGAAGGTGCTGGTGAACCTCAGCTCCGGCACTCCCGAGGAGTTGCGCGCCGCGGCGCGGTGGGTGGCCGGGCGGGGTGGCGTCCTGGTGACGGGCGGGATCATGGTGCCGCCGCCCGGCATCGGCAAGCCCGGCTCGTACGTCTTCTACAGCGGCCCCCAGGAGGCCGTGGACCGGCACGCCGAGACGCTGGGAGCGCTCGGGGACGTCCACTACATGGGCGCCGACGAGGGCCTGGCGATGATGTTCTACCAGGCGCAGCTCCTGGTCTTCTGGTCCAGCCTGACCAGCTACATGCACGCCGTCGCGCTGCTGGGCACGGCCGGGGTGGAGCCGGCGCGCTTCCTGCCGTACGCCCGGGAGATGTTCACGCAGCTGGGCGGCGAGGGCCCGATGGGGTTCGCGAAGATCCTGGCCGAGGAGATCACGGCCGGGGTGTACCCGGGCGAGCTCAACAGCCTCCTCATGCAGGCCGTCGGCCTGGACCACGCCGTGCACGCGCTGCGTGACGCGGGGCTGGAGACCACGGTGCCCGGCGCGCTCAAGGAGCTGTTCGAGCGCGCCGTCGCCGAGGGGCGCGGCCACGAGGGCCTGGGCACCGTGTTCGAGTCGATCAGGAAGCCGTAACGGCCGGCCACTGATCGGCCGGTGTGGCCGGCCCGATCGGTGACCGGCCCGATCGGTGACCGGCCCGATCGGTGACCGGCTCGGTCAGTGGTTGGCGAGGAAGGCGAGCAGGTCCTGGCGGGTGATGAGCCCGGCCGGCTTGCCGTCTTCCAGCACCACGGCGGCGTCGGCCTTCTCCAGCGCCTCGACCGCCCGCGCCACCGGCTCGCCGCTGCCGAGCGTCGGCAGCGGCGCCGACATGTGCTCGGAGATCGAGTCGTCGGACGACAGCTTGCCGCGGTAGAGGGCGTCCAGCAGGTCACGCTCGACGATCGAGCCGACGACCTCGGCCGCCATGACCGGCGGCTCCTCCTTCATGACCGGGAGCTGCGAGACGGAGTACTCGCGCATGATCGAGATGGCCGTGCCGACCGACTCGTGCGGGTGCGCGTGCACGAACTCCGGCAGCCCGGCGCCCTTGCGGGCGAGCACGTCGCCCACCAGGCCCTCGTCGGAGGACTCGGTCAGGAACCCGTAGTCGGCCATCCAGTCGTCGTTGAAGATCTTGGACAGGTAGCCGCGGCCGCCGTCGGGCAGCAGCACGACCACCACGTCGTCGGGCCCCGCCTTGGCCGCCACCTGGAGCGCCGCGACCACGGCCATGCCGCACGAGCCGCCCACCAGCAGCCCCTCCTCGCGGGCGAGGCGGCGGGTCATGGTGAAGGAGTCCTTGTCGGAGACCGCGATGATCTCGTCGCAGATCTTCGTGTCGTACGTGGCGGGCCAGATGTCCTCGCCGACGCCCTCCACGAGGTACGGCCGGCCGGAACCGCCGGAGTAGACCGAGCCCTCGGGGTCGGCTCCGATGATCTTGACCTTGCCCCCGGAGATCTCCTTGAGGTAGCGGCCGGTGCCGCTGATCGTGCCCCCCGTGCCGATGCCCGCCACGAAGTGGGTGATCCTGCCCTCGGTCTGCTCCCACAGCTCGGGCCCGGTCGAGTGGTAGTGGGAGTCGGGGTTGTTGACGTTGGAGTACTGGTCGGGCTTCCAGGCGTTGGGGATCTCGCGCGCCAGCCGGTCGGACACCGAGTAGTACGACTCGGGGTGGTCGGGCGCGACGGCGGTCGGGCAGACCACCACCTCGGCGCCGTAGGCCCGCAGCACGGCGATCTTGTCCTGGGCCACCTTGTCCGGCACCACGAACAGGCACCGGTAGCCCTTCTGCTGGGCCACGATGGCCAGCCCGACCCCCGTGTTGCCCGAGGTCGGCTCGACGATGACGCCGCCGGGCCGCAGCTCGCCGGACGCCTCGGCGGCCTCGATCATGCGGACGGCGATCCGGTCCTTGACCGAGCCGCCGGGGTTGAAGTACTCGACCTTGGCGAGCACCTGGGCGGGCACCCCCGCGGAAACCTTGTGCAGCCTGACGAGCGGAGTGTTGCCCATGAGCTCGACCAGGGAATCGTGTACGCGCACCGAGGTGTTCACCTTCTTTGCAAAAGCTTGATCAGCTTGCCCGTCGCCGGGATCCCGTGGGGGTGGCGGGCGCTCGGCTAGTTTTCAAGCAAACGCTACCGCCGAGTTCGGATGAGGGGAGAACCCACATGGTCTGGGCAGCGGGGGTGGCGCGAGCCGCCCGGAAGATCGCCATCGCGGCGGCGCTGGGAGGCGGCGGTCTGACGGCCCTGGGAGCCACCGCGTACGGGCTGCTGATCGTGGAGAGCCTGGTGGCGCGCAAGGTGATCGGCCAGCCGCACGGCCTGGACGGGCTGCCCTCCGACGGCGTCTACGGCGCCTACACCGGCCCGCCGCTGCGGCTGGTGATGCTGGGCGACTCCACCTCCATCGGGCTCGGCGTGAGCTCGCCGGACAGGACTCCCGGTGTGCTGCTCGCCAACAGCCTCGCGCACGTGGCGGAGCGGCCGGTACGGCTGGACGTGCTCGGCAAGTCGGGCGCGCCGTCGGCCGCCCTGGCCGAGCAGGTGGACCGGGCCCTGCGCCTCGACCCGGACGTGGCGGTCATCTTCGTCGGCGCGAACGACGTGGTGACGCAGACGCCGCCGGCGATGGCCGTGCGCCACCTGGTCAAGGCGGTGCGGCGGCTGCGCGAGGCGGGCGCGGAGGTGGTCGTCGGCACCTGCCCGGACCTCGGCACCGTACGGCCCATCGCGCAGCCCCTGCGCTGGGTGACGAGGCGCTGGAGCCGGCAGCTCGCCGCGGCGCAGATGGTGGCGGTGGTCGACGCGGGCGGCCGCACGGTGGCCTTCGCCGACCTCCTGGGGCCGGAATTCGATACAAATCCGGGCGAGATGTTCGGACCGGATCGTTTCCATCCATCTGACCGAGGTTACGCCTCGGCCGCTTACGCGGTGCTACCTTCTGTATGCACTGCGTTGGGGTTGTGGCCCGAGCCGCGACCCGCGCGCGGCGAAGGACTGCAACCGATTTACCTCGCGGCGGCCACGGCCGCGGAGGAGTCCGGCACCGAGGTTTCCGCGACCCGGGTCGCGGGGCGGGCGACGGGTCCCTATGGCAGATGGGTGACGTTGTTCCGCCGCCGCCCCGGCGAGATGGTCAACGACGCCTGACACCGGTCACTCTCCGCTCCGGGGCCGTCACCCCTCGTCCCCTTTGGAGTGGATGGCCCGTGCTCCGGCCTCTCGCGCAACCCGCCCTCGCCCTCTCCGGCGTCCTCGCCGTGACCACGGCCCTGGCCGGCTGCTCCGGCAGCGACGCGGCCACGGCGGCCTTCCCGGCCTGGCACGACACCCAGGCCAACGTCGTCAGCCGGATGGTCACCGCCGGCGGGGTCGCCGCTGCCACCTCGTTGAAGCCCGACGGCACGCTGGAGACCGTCGCCCTCGGCCTGTCCGACGGCAGGCGGCTGTGGGCGCACCCGGCCACGATGGCGGGCCGGCTGCCCGGCATGGGCGTCTCCGCACCGGCGCTCGTGGACTTCCCCGGGCAGGGCGGCGGGCGCGAGGCCGTGGTCGTGGCGCTCGACCCCGCTCACAAGGGCCACTGGACCTCCACGCTCGTCGCCCGCGACGCCCGCACCGGAGCGCAGCGGTGGACGCGGCCGATCCACTCCACGTTCGGCCCGCAGCGCTGCGGCCCCTACGTGTGCCTGGCGGAGAACACCGCGCTGTCGTCGGCGCGGGTGGTCGTGCTCGACCCGGCCACCGGCGCGCTCAAGTGGAAGCTGCCGGGCATCGCCGAGGTCGAGTGGTCCGACGACGAGCGGGTGCTCGTGCTCCGGCTCGCCGCCGATCCGGTGATCGAGTCGTACGAGCTGAAGACCGGCAAGCCGCAGTGGCAGCAGCCGATCGAGCAGGCGCTCGGCCCGGGCATCGACCTGTCGGGCGGCTGGGCGTTCGGCGCGGCGGGGCCCGACCTGGTCGGCTACGTCGCCCCCTACACCAACCCGCGCACGAAGAAGATCTCCACGTTCGGCCTGTTCTCGGTGAAGATCGCGGACGGCACGGTCAACTGGATGCGGCCGTCGGTGGTCCGCGTCTACCCGAGCGGCAACCCCGGCTTCGCGCCGGTGGTGCGCCCGGTCGACCAGCGCGGCGGCTACGGCGGCTTCGCCCGGCTCGACGCGGGCACGGGGCGGGTGGTCGGCCAGATCAGCGCCGCCGAGGTGCCCGGCTCGGGCTGGTGGCTGGCCTTCCCCGACCGCCTGGACAAGCTGGGCTTCCTCAAGCACGACGCCAAGGGCACCGTCTACGACCTCGGCACCGGCCGGCCGGTGCCGGTCGAGGAGGAGCACGGCTGGTCGTTCTGCGTGACCGACCCCAAGCCGCTGCCACTGCGCGGGCAGCCGGCCGGGTTCTACTCGGTGGCGGCCCTGTGCGAGTACGACCTCGCGACGGGCAAGCGGACCTCCGGGACGCAGGCGCCGCCGTCGTGGTTCACGGGCAGCCAGAACGGCTGGCGGCTGTGGCGCGACGAGAAGGGCGGCATGCACGCCGTCAATGACAACACCGCCCCGGCACCCGGCATGTACGGCTGACGAACTTCGCAGGACGGTAAAAACAGCAGAGATCCCCACGGCCGACGGCATCTGGCTCCCCGACAGCGCTGGAAATCTAGTTCTGGTTAGAGTGCTGACAAAGGAGGGGCCACATGCCCGAGGCAGTCATCGTCGCCACCGCCCGCTCGCCCATCGGGCGTGCCTTCAAGGGGTCGCTCAAGGACCTCCGGCCCGACGACATCACCGTGCAGATGATCAAGGCGGCGCTGGCCAAGGTGCCGCAGCTCGACCCCGCGACCATCGACGACCTCATGCTGGGCTGCGGCCTGCCCGGCGGCGAGCAGGGCTTCAACATGGCCCGCGTGGTCGCCGTCCTGCTCGGCCTGGACAACGTGCCCGGCACCACGATCACGCGCTACTGCTCCTCCTCGCTCCAGACCACGCGGATGGCCTTCCACGCCATCAAGGCGGGCGAGGGCGACGTGTTCGTCTCGGCGGGCGTGGAGATGGTGTCGCGGTTCGTCAAGGGCAACTCCGACTCGCTGCCGGAGACGCAGAACCCCGTCTTCGGCGACGCGGTGGCGCGGACCAAGGCGTTCGGCGAGGGCGGCCACACGTGGCACGACCCACGCGAGGACGGCCAGGTGCCCGACATCTACATCGCCATGGGCCAGACGGCCGAGAACCTCGCCCAGATCAAGGGCGTCACCCGGCGCGAGCAGGACGAGTTCGGCGTCCGCTCCCAGAACCTCGCCGAGAAGGCACTGGCCGACGGCTTCTGGCAGAAGGACATCACGCCGGTGACACTGCCCGACGGCACCGTGGTGAGCAAGGACGACGGGCCGCGGCCCGGCACCACGTACGAGGGCGTGGCCGGGCTCAAGCCGGCCTTCCGCCCCGACGGCACGGTGACCGCCGGCAACTGCTGCCCCCTCAACGACGGCGCCGCCGCAGTGATCATCATGAGCGACGTCAAGGCAGCCGAGCTGGGCATCACGCCGCTGGCCCGCATCGTCTCGACCGGCGTGACGGGCCTGTCGCCCGAGATCATGGGTCTGGGGCCGGTCGAGGCGTCGCGGCAGGCGCTGGCGCGCGCCGGGATGGCCATCGAGGACGTGGACCTCGTGGAGATCAACGAGGCGTTCGCGGCCCAGGTCATCCCGTCGTACCGGGACCTGGGGATCGACCTCGACCGGCTCAACGTCAACGGCGGCGCCATCGCGGTGGGACACCCGTTCGGCATGACCGGCGCCCGGATCACCTCCACGCTCGTCAACAGCCTCCAGCACCACGACAAGACGATCGGCCTGGAGACGATGTGCGTGGGTGGCGGCCAGGGCATGGCCATGGTCCTGGAGCGCCTCTCGTAGCGACGCGCACCGGCCGCCCGGCACCTGAGTGCCGGGCGGCCGGGAAAGCCGCTCAGCCGTGCACGTCAGGCCCGGCGCGGGTGGGCGTGATCCGCAGGACGACGCGGCGGTCGCGGACCATGGCCGCGCGGTAGTCGTCCCAGTCGGGATGCTCGCCGGAGATGTCCCGGTAGTAGGAGACCAGGTGGTCCATGGCCTCCGGCAGGCTGACGACCTCCGCGGTGCCGTCCACCTGCACCCAGTCGCCGAAGAAGGCGTCGGTGAACGCGCAGATCGACACATGCGGGTCGCGGCGGACGTTCCGTGTCTTGACCGCCGTCTCGCGCGTGCTGATCACGAGGTGGCCCTCGGCGTCCACGCCGACCGTCACCGGCGAGAGCTGCGGGCGGCCGTCGGCGTGCCGGGTGTGGAGGACGGCGCGGTGCGCGCGCCGCAGGAAGTCTCGTGCCTTGTCCAGATCCATCCGTTCATGATGACGCGCCCGGACCGTAGGCACGGGCGCGTCGATCTGGACTTGGGGCGCTCTAGATGAAGCCCATCCGGTTACGGCGGTGACGCTCGTGCTCGTGGACGATCGCCGCGGCGTAGCCGTGTGTCAGCCCGTGCTCGTCGGCGAGCCAGTTGGCCCGCTCGTCACATCTGAGGAACGACGGGCCGTTGTCGATGGCTAGGAACCACTCGGGGAGTTCGCGTCCCGTTATCGATGGGACTCTGGCGATCAGCTTTGTCTGCGTCTCCGGTGAGTGGTTCAAGGACATGGGCACCTCCACGGAATAAGGTCCTTTGCTTGACACTGCAACACCTCTTCCGTGATCGCAACCCCCAAGTCGCCACCACTTCGTTACGCGGGGTTCATCATCCGGCGACACAGAAGGGGCCCCGCCGGATCGGCGGAGCCCCTTCGACCGGCCGGACACCGCCGGCGCGGGTGGTCAGTCGCTGTTGGTGAAGTAGCTGATGAAGCGCAGCACCTCAAGGTAGATCCACACGAGGCTCAGCGTGAGGCCGAACGCGCACTGCCAGGCGAACTTCTCCGGAGCGCCCTCACGGACGCCCTGCTCGATGGAGTCGAAGTCGAGCAGGAGGAAGAAGCAGCCGACCAGGATCATCAGGAGGCTGAAGCCCCAGCCGAGCGGGCTGTCGGTGCGCAGGCCGAGTCCGCCGTCCACGAAGATGCCGACCACGAGGTTGACCAGCATGAGGCCGACGGCCGCGAGGCCCGCGGCGACGACGAACTTCACGAGCTTGGGAGTGACGCGCACGATGCGCAGCGCGTACACCGCCAGGACCGCGCCGAAGGCCAATGCCGTGCCGAGGACCGCCTGGAGCACGATGCCGTTGAAGAACGACTCGTACACCCGGCTGATCGCGCCGAGGAACACGCCCTCGAAGAGGGCGTAGCCGAGGATCAGAGCGGGGTTGACGCTCTGCTTGAAGGACGCCACGAGGCCGAGGACCAGCGCGACGATGGCCGCGGCGGCGGCCACGCCCATCGAGACCTGGAAGTACCAGGCGGCGGCGGCGCCCACGACCAGTGTGCCGAGGGTCATGAACCCGCGGACCACGACGTCGTCGAGCGTCATCGTGCGGAAGGCCGGCCTGACGGGGGGAGCGTACGACGGAGTGTCGTACATGTTCTGCAACTGGCCGGGAGTCGGGGTGGGGGCGCCCCACCCGGCTGACTGCTGTCGTGTCCTGCTGAAAACCGGGTTCTTGCTCTCCATCGCTGCCTCCTGTGCGCCGAGCCTATGGGACGGGTCGCCGCCTAGGTCAACTCGCGCTCAGATCTATGTAGTTTCGAGACTTCAACCAGGACGACAACGAACGTGCCGGCCGGTGAGTTCCCGGACCCGGTATCGCCGGAGAAACGCATTTCCCGTGGTAGACGCAGGTGCCCCCGGCGGGATTCGAACCCGCACGTCAACCCTTTTAAGGGGTTTGCCTCTGCCATTGGGCTACGGGGGCGCCGCAATCATACGAAACGGACCATGCTTCCGTTGAGCACAACTTCGCATCATGCGTCACAACTGTGAAGTGTGCGGTCAAGTGATAGAGCTCCTGACGTTGTGTCCAGGAAGGGCAGCCCCATCAAGTGGTCCCGTAGGTGCGGAATACCCCCGGCTAAGGAGGCATCGGACTCGATGGTGACGGGATCTCTCGTTCCTCGCAAGCAGTGCAGGTGAGGGCATCGAAGGCCGGTGCCGCCGGGCATCCCGGAGCGCCCGATCATGAGCGGACCGGTTCGGCGGGGCGGAAGGTGATCTCGGAGCCGAGGCCGGATCCGACCTCCGCGAGATCGCGCGCGAGCGCGCGGGTGTCGACCGCGGCCGGCAGGTCGACGTCCGCGATGAGCACGTAGAGACGCCCGGTCAGGCGGGTGCTCATGCCGGTGATGTTGCCGCCGACGGCGGCGAGGACGGCGCTGACGGCGGAGATGATCCCCGGCCGGTCGGGGCCGTGGAGGGTCAGCACGTGGCCGTGGCCGGTGGAGACGCAGTCGAAGTGGCGGCGGGCCTCCACCGCGGCGGCGGTCACCACGAGGTCGGAGGTGCGCAGCCGTTCGGTGATCTCTTCGGCGCCGAGGCGGCCGGAGACCAGGAACATCATCGCGATGTGGCCGCCGAGCAGCGTCATCGTCGAATCGGTGATGTTGGCACCGCACTCGGCGAGCGAGCCGGTGATCGCGGCGATGACTCCGGGCCGGTCCATCCCGAGCACGGTCACCGCTGAGAGCGCCACCCGCGGGTTCCCCTTTCAGTCGCCAGGTCGGGGGCGCCGGAACGCCCCGGCGCGTAGTGCACCGGGGCGCTGCCGTACTGGGCTCAGTGACGCATCGTCGCCACGGCGGCCCGGAACCCGTCACGCGGGTGCTCGACCTCGCCGAGCGAGATCGTCTCCCGCTTGAAGAACAACGCCAGGGTCCAGTCGACGACGACGCGGACCTTGCGGTTCAGCGTCGGCACCCGCGACAGATGGTAGGTGCGGTGCATGAACCACGCAGGGAATCCGCGAAGCTTGACGCCGTAGACGTTCGCCACACCCTGGTGCAGGCCGAGACCGGCGACCGATCCCACATACTTGTGGCGGTAGTCGACCAGTTGCTCCCCGCGGAGGTGGCGGATGAGGTTGTCGGCGAGGACCTTCGCCTGCCGCACCGCGTGCTGGGCGTTGGGGGCGCAGTACTGGCCGGGGTTGGTGACGTCGGGCACACCCGCGATGTCACCGGCGGCGAAGGCGTCCCTCGTGCCGGCGACGGTCAGCGCGGCGGTGGTCTTGATCCGGCCGCGCTCGTCGAGCGGGAGGTCGGTGGAGTTGACGACCACGCTGGGCTTGACGCCGGCGGTCCAGACGAGGGTGTCCGCCTCGAACTCCGTGCCGTCGGAGAGCACGACGTGGCCGTCGAGGCACGACTCCAGACGCGTGTCCAGCTTGACGTCGATGCCGCGCTCGCGCAGCTGCTCCAGCGTCCACTTGCCCATCTCGGGGCCGACCTCGGGCAGCACCCGGTTCGTGGCCTCGACCAGCACCCAGCGGATGTCGGCGGGGCTGATGTTGCGGTAGTAGCGGGTGGAGTCCTTGGCCATGTCCTCCAGCTCGGCCAGCGCCTCGACGCCCGCGAAGCCGGCGCCGACCACGACGAAGGTGAGCGCCCGGCGGCGCACCTCGGGGTCGTCGGTGGACTCGGCCACGTCGAGCAGGTGCAGGACGCGGTTGCGCAGCGCGATGGCCTCGCCGACGGTCTTGAAGCCGATGCCGATGTCGGTGAGCCCGGGGATCGGCAGCGTCCGCGAGATCGAGCCGGCGGCCATCACGATGACGTCGTAGGAGACCTTGCGCGCCTCGCCCTCGGCCGGCTGGAAGGTGACCACGCGGGCGGCGTGGTCGACCTCCGTCACCGTGCCGTTGAGGATCCGCGCCTTGGGCAGGACCCGGCGCAGGGGCGCGACCATGTGCCGCGGCGACAGGTTGCCCGCCGCCGCCTCGGGCAGGAACGGCTGGTAGGTCATGTAGGACTGGGGGTCGATGATCGTGATGCTCGCCTCGCCGTTGCGCAGCTCTCGGCCGAGCTTGCGCTGGAGGCGCAGAGCGGTGTAGAGGCCGACGTAGCCGCCGCCGACGATCAAGATGTGCTTGTTCATCCTGAGGCCCATCCCTCGCGGAGCTTGTGAAATCATTCACAAGCCTACGTCAAGTGGACCCGATAACTCCAATCCGTGAGCAATGCAACGCGTCACACCGACAGCTCGCGGGCCCGGAGGAAGACGTCGTCGAGCATCCGGGCCGTCACGCGGCCGGTGAAGGTGTTCTGCTGGCTCGGGTGATAACAGCCGAGCAGCGTCACCGGCGTCCCCTCGTACGCGATCACCGCCTCGGCCCCGTGCCCGAACGGCGGCCTGACGCGCGGCAGGGTGTAGCCGGCCTCCCTCAGCGCGGGCCACCCGGCCTGCCAGGCGTAGCCGCCGAGCGCCACGACCACGCGCACGGACGGCGCGACCATGCCGATCTCCCGCGCCAGCCACGGGAAGCAGGCGGCCTTCTCCTCCGGCGTGGGCTTGTTGGCGGGCGGCGCGCACCGGACGGAGGCCACCACCCGGGTGCCGATCAGCCGCTGCCCGTCGCCCGCGTGCGTGCTCGTCTCCTGCGCGGCCAGGCCGCAGCGGTGCAGCGATGCGAACAGCCAGTCGCCGCTGCGGTCGCCGGTGAAGATGCGGCCGGTCCGGTTGCCCCCGTGCGCGGCCGGGGCGAGGCCGGTGATGAGGATGCCCGGCTCCTCGTCCCCCCAGCCGGCGACCGGCCGCCCCCAGTACGTCTCGTCCGCGAACGCGCGCCGCCTCACCCGGGCGACCTCTTCACGCCACTCCACCAGGCGGGGACAGGCCCGGCAGACGGACTGCCGGGCCGTGAGCTCCGCGAGGGTGGGACTGGTGGCGGCGAGGCGGCGCACGTCCGCGGGGTCCTGGGCGACCGGGGTGTCAGCGGTCGCCGGGTCGCCGGGCCAGCCGGTGCCTGGAGGTACGAAGCTCATGCCTCCGATGGTGCCCGATCAGCGGGACCGCTTCGGCGTGGGCGTGGCGCTCGGCTTCTCGGGGGTCGGCGTGACTGTAGCGGCTTCCGTGGCACTGGCCGTGGCCTCCGGCTGCACGCTCGGCATGGGCTGGGCCGACGAGACGGAGGGGCACGGGGCCATACGGGTGACGCCGGACTCCTCGGTGGTGCCCTCGTCGGCGACCAGCGGCAGGGGGTAGCGGTTGAGGATGGGCTCACCGCAGGAGCGGTCGACCGAGTAGCCGTAGTTCTCGGGGTGGGTGATGACCGGGTTGCCGTCCTGGTCGTAGAGGTAGACGTCGGTCAGCGGCGTGCCGTCCTTGGCGTACGGCTTGATGTTGTAGACCTCGCCGTCCACCCCTGAGACGGTCTCCATCATGACCCGGTCCGACCCGATGGCCTGCAGCCTGTCGTCCGAGGTGGCGAGGTGCATGGCGAGCGCGTACCCGGCCAGCAGCGTCACCCCGGTCACCGCGTTGGCGACCAGCGCGACCGGGAGCGCCACCCGGCCGCCGCCCCGCCTGCCGAGCCAGACCGAGGCCCAGACGGCCGCGGCCACGATCACCCACTCGCCGAGGTTGTCGGGCACGACATGGTCGTCGGTGGCGAGGTCGGCCAGGAGCATGGCGAGCACGTAGCCGCGCAGCACCCACCAGCCGGGCCGTAAGCCCGGCAGGAAGCCCACGAGAGCGCGGTAGGGCCCCTTCCGGAGCAGCAGGGCATGAAGATCCTCCAGCCGCCTGCGAAGGTCCAGCCGGCGCCTCTGGCGGCCCGCCGGCCGGCCCCCGTAGGCGGCCGCGAGCTCCTCCGCGTACGTGGCCGGCGGTCCGAGCCGCTCCTCCAGCGTCGCGTCCGACTCGGCCGCGATCTCCGCCAGGTGGTCGTCCAGGTCCTCCAGCAACTCCTCCCGCTCCGGGTGGTCGGCCAGGGCATCCCGTACGGCCTGCGCGTACTCTGCGATGCTTGTCATGCGTGTCCCTCCTTGAGCAGGGATGCCATGGTGGCGGCGAACGAGCCCCAGATGCCGGCGTAGGAGGCGTACATCCGCCTGCCGGTGTCGTTCAGCCCGTAGTACTTGCGGTGCGGCCCCTCGTCGGAGGCCACCACGTAGGAGTTGAGCGCGCCCGCCTTGAAGAGCCTGCGGAGCGTGCCGTAGACCGAGGCGTCGCCCACCTCCTCCAGGCCGGCTTCGCGCAGCCGGCGCACGACGTCGTAGCCGTAGCCGTCGCGCTCGGCAAGCACCGCGAGGACGGCCAGGTCGAGCACGCCCTTGAGGAGCTGGGTGCTATCCACGCGCTGCACACTACTGTGTTTTGCGCAGTACTGCCAACAAGAAAAACCGGATGGCGCCACGGGGACGCCATCCGGTCTAGATCAACCGGTGTGCCGAGCCGTTCAGCCGGCCACCGGCTTCGGGCAGACCGCCGAGAAGGCGGCGTTGCCCGAGGTGACCGAGTTCGGGCTCACCACGACGAGCTCGATGTTGCCCTTGGTCTCGGTGGCCTTGTGCGTGCCGCCGACGCCCCAGAGCACCTCGGTGCTGCCGTTCACCTCACGGGTGAGGTCGCCGCCGTCCTTCTGGCCGTTGACCAGCCAGTAGTACTTGACGGTGGTGGGACCCGTGCTGGTGAGGGTGGCCTTGAAGTCCACGCCGGGGCCACGCCCGGAGGCGCACATGTCGTTGCGCTGGCCGGTCTGGGAGACGCCCGACACCGAGACGGTGGGCTTGGGAGCCTCGCAGGCGGCGTACGACTGCGTGATCGAGTCGGTGCTGCCCGCCCCGGAGGCCGTCAGCGTGATCTTGCCGCCCTTGGTCGCGTCGCCGGCCAGCACCTGGTCGGAGAGCGTGACGGTGCGGGAGCCGGCGCCGGAGAAGTACACGTCGTCCGTGTCCACGGTCGTGCCGTTGACCTTCCACGCGTACTCGACGCGGGCGCGGCCGGTGGAGCTCAGGGTGGCGTGTGCGCCGACCTTGCAACCGATGTTGTTCGTCGCGGTCACCAGGCTGGACACCGAGACGCGGGTGGCCGGGGCCTCGTCCTTGCACCAGACCTTGTAGTAGGCCCGGTTGGAGGAGGTGCGGTCCGGGCCGAGGATCTCCAGCTGCGCGTAGCCGCGCTGGCTCTCCCGCGGGGAGATGCCGAAGCCGACCCGCTTGCTGCCGTAGACCTTGGTCCTGCCGTAGTCGACGACGCGGCCGTTCAGGACCCAGCGGTACTTGACCCAGGCCGGGTCGCTGACCCGGATGACACCGGTGAAGTCGACCTTGTCACTGGAGGTGGCGCAGGTGCCGACGTAGCGGCTGGGGCTCGCCCAGACGCGCGCCGAGACCTCGGGGCCCTGCTCCTCCTCGATGACGATCGGCTTCTGACAGCTGACCGAGAAGTAGCCCTTCTTGGAGACCGCCTTGCGCGGGCCGAGGACCTGGACGGCCTCCCAGCCCTTGACGTTCTCCTCGAACTTCAGCTTCTCGCTCACCTTGACGTACTTGGCCCCGTGGCCCTTGAGCTTGACCGTCTTGATCTTGCCCTTGGAACCGTCCCCGTGGAGCCAGCGGTAGGCCAGCGTGGTCCTGCCGTCGACGGTGACCTTGATCCTGGAGGACACGGTCACGTTGACGGGGCACGACCCCTCGTAGTTGCCCGTGGAGGCCTTCGGCGTGGAGATCGAGACCTTGGGCGACTTCGTGGCGGACGCGGCGGCGGACAGGCCCGCCGTACCGGCGGCGGGCGCCGCCGTCGCGACCGGGGTGGCGGCCTGGGCGGGGCTGGCGACCAGCGCCGCGACCATGCCCGCCAGCACGGTGGCGGAGGCGCCGAACGCCGCCGCCTTGCGTGCTAAGGGAGAGGACTGCATGTGAGAGTGCTCCATTCCGTGAGGGAAAAGACGCGCTCGGGAACGGTCGCCACGCCGGCATACCTATGCACGGCAATATGGCAAAGCCCCCGTTTTGCCCCTTTACCTAAGCACAAAACTGATTGCACGCTCAACACGAACGCGAAGATGAAATGTCCGGATTTAGAGGCGTTTCAGGCTAGCGACCAGGCAATTCCGTCCAGAATGTCGTGTTCGCTCACCACGACCTGGGCAAACGCGAAACGGCGGACGATCCGGTCGAGGATGAGCGCGCCCACGCCGATGACGTCGACACGACCCGGATGCATCACCGGAATGGCGGCTCGCTCACCATGGGTCATCGCGAGCAGCCGCCGCGTCACCTCGTGCACCCGCTCGGCAGCGACACGGGAGTGATGGATGCGCGCCGGGTCGTACGCCGGCAGGTCCAGGGCGATGCCCGCGACGGTGGTCACCGACCCCGCCAGGCCCACCAGCGTGTGCGCCCGCTCCACCGGGACCGCGTCGGTCACCTTGTCGAGCGCGTCGTCGATGTCGGCCACCACGGCCTCCAGCGCCTGCGCCGACGGCGGGTCGCCGGCGTCGCGCAGGTGCCGCTCGGTGAGCCGCACGCAGCCGATGTCCACCGAGATCGCGGCCTCCGCGTGCGCGGAGCCGACGACGAACTCCGTCGAGCCGCCGCCGATGTCCACCACCAGGTACGGAGGCATCGGCCCCTCGGGCACCTCGGTCTCGCGCGACAGATGCACCAGCCCCCTGGTCGCACCCGTGAACGACAGCTCCGCCTCCTCCGAGCCGGTCACGACCTCCGGGTCCACCCCGAAGATCTCCCGCACCCCGGCCGTGAACTCGTCACGGTTGGCCGCGTCACGCGTCGCGCTCGTCGCCACGACCCTCGTGCGCTCGGCGCCGTGCTGGTCGATCAGCTTGCGATAGCCGCGCATGGCGGCGAACGTGCGCTCCAGCGCGTCGGCGGCCAGCCGGCCGGTACGGTCGACGCCCTGCCCCAGGCGCACGATCTCCATCCGCCGCTCCACATCCGTGAGCGTGTCGTCGGAGACGTCCGCGATGAGCAGGCGTACGGAGTTGGTGCCGCAGTCGATGGCGGCTACACGCATGGTCCGTCACTCCACCAGTCGGGGAGGGCATCGAGCGCCTCCCGGCCGAACGGGTTTGCCCCGGGGACCGCCAGCTCGTGCGCGACGAGCGCGTGCAGGCACTTGACCCGCGCCGGCATGCCCCCGGTGCTCTGCATGCCACGAGGAAGCGGTTCCATGCCCTCGTCCTCGGCCGCCTTGTCGCGCCTGGCGATGTAGTCGTCGTGCGCGGCCTGGTAGGCGGCGGCCAGCTCCGGGTCGTCGGCCAGGCGGGCCTGCATCTCCCGCATCAGGCCCGAGCCCTCCAGCGTGCCGATCGCCGAGGCGGCCCGCGGGCAGGTCAGGTAGTACAGGGTCGGGAACGGCGAGCCGTCCGGCAGGCGCGGCGCGGTCTCCACCACGTCGGGGTTGCCGCACGGGCAGCGGTGCGCCACCCCGCGCGCGCCCCTGGGCGGCCTGCCGAGCTGCCGGCGCACCGCCTCCAGGTCCCGCTCGGCGACCCGGCCGGTGCCGGCCTCGTTCTCAGGGCTTTCCAACGCTCTCCTTCTCCCGTGTGCCCACCTGGTGGCCCGTGCCCGAATCGGCCGCCTCGACGGACCGCCACAGCGTCTGGTACCACGGCGGCGGGGCGGCGGGCTGCTTCACCGTGGCCGGCGTCCTGCCCTCGTCGGCGTCCATCACCACGTAGCACTTCTCGCCCGCGCCGCAGTAGTGCAGCCGCTCCTTGGCCGTCCGCTTGATCCAGTTGGGGTCGCGGATCTGCTGCACCCGCGCCTCCAGCGTCCGCCGGTCCGCCTCGACCCGCGCCTTCTCCGCCTGCAACTGCGCGATGGCGCGGCGCTGGGCGATGTACTCGCGCACGGGGTAGGCCAGACTCATCGCGATCGCGCACACCACGACCGCGAGAATGGCGGCCCGGCCGGTCAGCTGCGGTCTCTTCGCCATGCTCTGCGCATCCCCCCTCACGTCGCGCCCGCGCGGCGGGCCCGGTCACGGGCCCGCGGTCGATCGGCGGCCGCGGGGACCGTACCCGAAACTAGCGGCGAAAACGCGGGAACGCCCCGCGACCCGCGTAGCGAGCGGCGTCGTCCAGCAGCTCCTCGATGCGGAGCAGCTGGTTGTACTTGGCCACGCGGTCGGAGCGGGCCGGGGCGCCGGTCTTGATCTGGCCGCAGTTGACGGCCACGGCGAGGTCGGCGATCGTCGTGTCCTCGGTCTCGCCGGAGCGGTGGCTCATCATGCAACGGTAGCCGTTGCGGTGGGCCAGGTCGACGGCGTCGAGCGTCTCCGACAGGGTGCCGATCTGGTTGACCTTGACCAGCAGCGCGTTGGCGGTGCCGCTCCGGATGCCGCGCTCCAGCCGCTCGGGGTTGGTCACGAACAGGTCGTCGCCGACGAGCTGGACCCGGTCGCCGAGGGCCTCGGTGATGGCCTTCCAGCCCTCCCAGTCCTCCTCGTCCAGCGGGTCCTCGATGGAGACCAGCGGGTAGTTGTCGACGAGGTCGGTGTAGAAGGCGATCAGCTCCTGGGCCGACAGGCCCTTGCCGTCGATCGTGTAGACGCCGTCCTTGTGGAACTCGGAGGCGGCCACGTCCAGCGCCAGCGCGACGTCCTCACCCGGCGTGTAGCCGGCCCGCTCGATGGCGACCAGGATGAGGTCGAGGGCGTCACGGTTGGACGGCAGGTTGGGGGCGAAGCCGCCCTCGTCGCCGAGGCCCGTGGCGTAGCCCTTCTCCTTCAGCACCTTCTTGAGCGTGTGGTAGATCTCGGTGCCCATGCGAACCGCCTCGCGGAACGTCTCGGCCCCGATCGGCGCGATCATGAACTCCTGGATGTCGACGTTGGTGTCGGCGTGGGCGCCGCCGTTGAGGATGTTCATCATCGGCACGGGCAGCACGTGGGCGTTGGGGCCCCCGAGGTAGCGGAACAGCGGCAGCTCGGCGCTGTCGGCGGCGGCCTTGGCCACGGCCAGGGAGACGCCCAGGATGGCGTTGGCGCCCAGCTTGGACTTGTTCGGCGTCGCGTCCAGGTCGATCATGATCTGGTCGATGATGCGCTGGTCCTCGGCCTCGACGCCGTGGATCTCGTCGAAGATCTCGTCGGTGACGGCGAGCACGGCCTTCTCCACGCCCTTGCCGCCGTACCGCTCGTCGCCGTCGCGCAGCTCCACGGCCTCGAACTGACCGGTGGAGGCGCCGCTCGGCACGGCCGCCCGGCCGCTGCTGCCGTCGTCGAGGACGACCTCGACCTCCACCGTGGGGTTGCCCCGGGAGTCGAGGATCTCGCGGGCGTAAACGACCTCGATGGTAGCCACGGGATGCGCTCCTAAGTCGAAAGGCGATATGCCTTCAGAGCCTATCGGTACCCTTACCTCCCGGCCCGCAGGGTCCACGCGCGCATCGTGCCGCCGACGGCCGCGACCAGGCCCGGACTCCCGTCGAGCGGGCCGGCGGCGAGGGCCGTGACGGAGCCGGAGGGCAGGAGCGTGGCGACCCGCCCACAGGTACGGGCGTCCCACACGCGCAGCCCACCACCCGCTGTGACGGCTCCGGCGAGCAGGGCGCGCCCTCCGGCCTCGGTGAGCGCCAGCGCGGCCGTGCCCGGAGCCTCCTGCGCGGGGACCCGGCACACCTCCCGGCCCGTCACGTCGTACACCGTGGCGCCGCCCCTCCCCTCGACGCTCGCCGCGACGAGCCCGCCCCGGCTGACGACGTGGGAGACCCGGCCGTCCACGTGGACCTTGACGGCCTTCTCGTGGCCCCACAGGTCGCCGATCTGGAAGTGGGTCGCGGCGGTACCGAACACCACCCGCGAACCGCTGCCCGGCCAGGCCACACCGGTGATCGCGGCTTCTCCGGCGAAGAACAGGCCGGACTTGCGCCCGCTCAGCAGGTCCCACGCCCGCACCATGCCGCCGGCGCAGCCGACCGCCACGGCGGGGCCCTCCTCGCGGCCCACGACGGCCATCACGGCCGCGGTCGCGGCGGCCTGGGGGCTGCGGCTGGTACAGGCGGTGAAGGCGCGTACGGCGCCGCGCGCCCCGGCCGACGCGGCGGAGACCTCCCCCGCGGCAGGTGACGCGGTGGGTCCGGCAGGCGTGAGCGTCGGGGTCCAGCGTGAGACGCGGCCGTCCTCGGCCGCCCACACCACCGTGGGGGCGCCGCCCACCTCGGCGAAGGCCAGCGAGGTCACGCCCCGAGCCGGCTCCGGCGCGGCGGCCAGCCGTCCGCCCGTGGCGGCGTCCCACACCTGGACGGGCTCCCCTTCCCGCGCGACGGCCACGACGGCCCGGCCGCCCATCTCGCCGACCGCGAGCGCGGCGGCCTCCCGCCCGCGCAGCGCCACACCGGACGACGGGCCGTACGCCTCGGCGACGTCGGCACCGTCCGGCCCGCCGCGACCGGCGGCGGAGGAGGCGGACCCGGATCTGCTCCCGAGCGAGCTCCCGTTCCAGTTCAGCCCCAGTGCCACGCCGCCGAGCACGAGCACGGCCAGCCCGCCCACGGCCACCGCCCGGCCGCGCCGGCTCACCACCAACCCCTCGTCCCGCTCCGGGTCCCCGGATTCGAGGCCCTCGACCTGGCGGTTTCCGGCCCGGAGCCGCCCGGCAGGGGGGTTCCCGTCGTCCCGTGACGTCCCGCGCGGCCCGTGACGCCGACCGGGGCGGGCGGTCCGGACCTCAGCCGGGAACGCGCCGTGCCCGTCCTCGCCCCGCCCGTCCTCGCCCCGTCCACCCACGCCTCGCCGGCCCGCGTCCTCGAACGGGGTGCCCTCCAGCAGCGTCCGCTCCAGCACGGGCCCGCCCTCCGCCGGCCCGCCCTCCATCAGGCCGCCCTCCATCAGCGCGGACAGCGCGTCGGCGGCGGAGGGACGGGCTGCCGGCCGCTTGTCCAGGCAGGCGGCCAGCAGCGAGCGGAGCGGCTCGTCCACCCCGGACAGGTCGGGCTCCTCGGTGAGGATCCGGTGCATCACCGCGGGAATCGACTCCCCCGCGAACAGGGACCGCCCCGTGGCGGCGTACGCCATCGTGGCGGCCCAGGCGAACAGGTCCGAGGCGGGCGTGGCCGGGTCACCGGCGATCTGCTCGGGCGCCATGTAGCCCGGCGTCCCGACGACCGTGCTCGCCGAGGTGGCCGCCTCCACGCCCTTCGCGATGCCGAAGTCGATGACCCGGGGCCCGTCGGGGCCGCACAGGACGTTTGCCGGCTTGAAGTCGCGGTGGACGATCCCGGCGCGGTGGATGGCGCCCAGGGCGGCCACGGTGCCGACGGCCAGCCGGTCGAGCGCCCCGCCCGTCCGAGGGCCCTCCTCCGCCACCAGCTCCCGCAGCGACGGGCCGGGGACGTACTCGCTCACGATGTACGGCCGGCCGTCGGCCAGCCCGGAGTCGATCACCCTGGCGGTGCAGAAGGCGGCGACGCGGCCGGCGAGGACGCATTCCTGGAGGAACCGGCGCGTGGCCCGGTCGTTCCCCATGAGCCGGGCGTGCAGGACCTTGACCGCGACCCGGCGGCCACCGGCGTCCTTCCCCAGGTACACGGACCCCTGGCCGCCGTCGCCCAGGCCGCCCAGGAGGCGGTAGCCGCCGATCTCCGGCGGCTCGTCGGCGTGCAACACCCGTGGCTCAGGCACCCCGCATCACCCCCGTAACCCCGCGATCCTGACATTTCACCGTCGTCCGGCGCCACCGGATCGCGTGATCCGGCACGGACCGAGGGACGGGTCAGGACCGGGAGGACTCCCAGGCGCGTACCCGGTCACGGTAGGAGCGGGCCGCCGCGCGCAGCTCCGCCTCGGCGTCCACGCCCGCGTCCTGCGCACGGCGTACCAGGTCGAACAGCTCCCGGCCCAGGCCCTCGCCGACCGCGGCGGCCAGGGCGTCCGGGGCGCCCCCGCGCCCGGCACGCCGCAGGAGCTGGGCCGCCAGCGACAGCGACGGCTGGCCCAGCGGGACCCCGTCCAGCACGGACGGCTCCTCGTCCCTGGCGGCCCGCTCGGCGGCCTTGATGGCCTCCCAGTTGTCGTTGACCTCGTCGGCGCTGTCGGCCCGCACCGAGCCGAACACGTGCGGATGCCGCCGCACGAGCTTCTCGACGATGCCGGCGGCCACGTCGTCCACGTCGAAGCCCTCGGCCACCCGCGCGTGGAACACCACCTGGAGCAGCAGGTCGCCCAGCTCCTCGCGCAGCGCCGCGTGGTCGCCCTGCTCGATGGTCTCCAGCACCTCGTAGGCCTCTTCGAGCAGGTACGGCACCAGCGACTCGTGGGTCTGCTTGCGGTCCCACGGGCACTCGGTCCGCAGCCGGTCCATCACCGCCACCAGGTCGAGCACCCGGGCGCCCGGCAGGTCGTACGAGCCGGGCACGACCTCGATCAGCGGCGGGTCCTCCAGCGCGATCGCGGCGTGGCCGAGCGCGCGCATGAAGTCCTCGTCGTCCTCGGCCAGCCACACCACGGTCCCCTCGACGGCCTCACGGGCCAGCCGGTGGGCGTCGGGCGCGACGACCGTCACCTCGATCCCGGCCTCGGCCAGGTACGGGAGCTGCGGGTGCGCCGGCGACCCGGCGAGCACCCGGCCGGACCGCAGCGCCTGCCACGCCTGGTGGCTGAGCAGCCCCGGCGCGACCCGGGGCGAGGTGGTGACGACGACCAGCGGCACCGGTCAGCCCTGCTGCTGCGCGCTGCCCTGCGGCACGGCCTTGCCGAACCGGCCGCCGTCGACGAACAGGGCGGGGTTCTCCTGCGACCGCTGCGCGTTGAGCACCCCGTAGCGGGGGCTGTAGGTGATCGGGATGGTCGCGGCCTCCTTCTGGATCCGCTCGCTGCCGCGCTGCTGAGCCGCCTGGTCCGTGCCGCCGCCGTACTGGGAGAGCAGCTTCTGCAGTCCCACCGAGATGCGCATGAACCGGCGGCCCATGCTTGGCGCCATGCCCTGGGAGACCATGTACTGCTCGAAGCTGCCGCCCTGCTGGGTGGCGCCCGTGATGGCCCGGTCGACCTCGCCCTCGGTGACGTTGACCTTGGCCTTCTGCACGAGCTGCTCGGCCTGCTCGATGTTGGCGAGCTGGTAGAGCACCACCTCGGTGGTGGAGCCGGGGATGCCGAGCGACTGGGCGCTGAGGCCGGTCTTCGCCAGCGCGGCGTCGTACTCCTTGACGTTGCGCTTGAGATCGCCCGCCGAGATGCGCTCGTTCCCGACGACGGCCGCGGCGCCGGCCTCCATGGGCGCGGAGCAGGCGGTCAGCGCGACGAGGCTCACCCCTGCCGCGACGGCGGCCACAGCCATTCGAATCGACTTCACTTGCGTCCCTTCACGACAAAACTCGCTGTCCGCCTCAAAGCCGTCGGCTAGCTTACCCTCACAGGCTCCAGGAACATCGCCTCGACGAGGTCGCCGCACCACTTGAGCAGGTCGAGGTCGCGCAGCGGCTGCCCGCCCAGCGGCTTCGTCTTCGGCACGGGCACGAGCAGCGTCTCGGCCGCCTGCTTGTAGATGGCCTTCTTGTAGAGGCGGTCGAGCCGCACCTGCTGCGACTCGCGCAGCCGGGCCGGGCCGAACTTGATGTTCTGTCCCTGCAGGGTGACGTCGGTGAGCCCGGCCTGGCGCGCCCTGATGCGGAAGCGGGCGACCTCCAGCAGGTTTTCCACCTCGACGGGCGGCCTGCCGTAGCGGTCGGTCAGCTCCTCCCGCACCTCGTGGATGTGGATCTCCGTGGTGATCGCGGCGATCCGCTTGTACGCCTCCAGCCGCAGCCGCTCGGAGGTGACGTAGTCGTGCGGGATGTGCGCGTTGATGGGCAGCTCGACCTTGACGTCGTGGTGCTCCTCCTGCGTCTCCACACCGGACAGCTTGGCCTTCTGCTCCTCCACGGCCTCGGCCATGAGCCGGACGTACAGGTCGAAGCCGACGCCCGCGATGAACCCGGACTGCTCGGCGCCCAGCACGTTGCCGGCGCCGCGGATCTCCAGGTCCTTCATCGCGACGTACATGCCGGCGCCCATCTCGGTGTGCTGCGCGATGGTCGCCAGGCGCTCGTGGGCGGTCTCGGTGAGCGGCTTCTCCGGCGGGTACAGGAAGTACGCGTAACCCCGCTCCCTGCCCCGCCCGACGCGGCCGCGGATCTGGTGGAGCTGCGACAGGCCGTAGTTGTCGGCCCGGTCCACGATCAGCGTGTTGGCGTTGGGCACGTCCAGCCCGGACTCCACGATCGTGGTGGAGACGAGCAGGTCGTACTCCCGCTCCCAGAAGCCCACCATGATCTTTTCGAGCTGGTGCTCGTTCATCTGGCCGTGGGCCACCGCGATCCGCGCCTCGGGCACCATCTCGCGCAGCCGCGCGGCGACCTTGTTGATGGAGGCCACGCGGTTGTGCACGAAGAAGATCTGGCCGTCGCGCATCAGCTCGCGCCGGATCGCCGCCGTGATCTGCTTCTCGTCGTAGGGCCCGACGAACGTGAGGATCGGGTGCCGCTCCTCCGGCGGGGTGAGGATGGTGGACATCTCGCGGATGCCGGTCAGGCCCATCTCCAGCGTGCGCGGGATCGGCGTGGCGGACATGGCCAGCACGTCGACCTGGGTGCGCAGGTGCTTCATGGCCTCCTTGTGCTCGACGCCGAACCGCTGCTCCTCGTCGATGATGATCAGCCCGAGGTCCTTGAACCGCACCTCCGGGCTGAGCAGCCGGTGGGTGCCGATGACCACGTCCACGGCGCCCGCGCGGAGCCCTTCGAGGGTGCCCTTGACCTCGCCGTCGGTCTGGAAGCGGGAGACCGGCTTGATGGTGATCGGGAAACTGGAGAAGCGCTCGGTGAACGTCGACAGGTGCTGCTGGACCAGCAGCGTGGTGGGCACGAGCACGGCCACCTGCTTGCCGTCCTGCACGGCCTTGAAGGCGGCGCGCACGGCGATCTCGGTCTTGCCGTAGCCGACGTCGCCGCAGATCAGCCGGTCCATCGGGATGCCGCGCTCCATGTCGCGCTTGACCTCGTCGATGGCTTCGAGCTGGTCACCGGTCTCGGCGTAGGGGAAGGCGTCCTCCATCTCGCGCTGCCACGGCGTGTCGGCGCCGAAGGCGTGGCCGGGCGAGGCCATGCGCGCGGAGTAGAGGCGGATCAGCTCGCCGGCGATCTCCTTGACGGCCTTCTTGGCCCGGGACTTGGCCTTGGCCCAGTCGGCGCCGCCCATCCGGTTGAGGGTGGGCGCCTCGCCGCCGACGTAGCGGGTGACCTCGTCGAGCTGGTCGGTGGGCACGTACAGGCGGTCGCCCTTGGCGTACTCGATGACGAGGTACTCGCGGGTGGCGCCCTGGACGGTGCGCTGGACCATCTCGACGTAGCGGCCCACGCCGTGCTGCTCGTGGACGACGTGGTCGCCGACCTTGAGCTGGAGCGGGTCCACCATGTTGCGGCGGCGGGACGGCAGGCGCCGCATGTCCTTGGTGGACGCCTTCTGGCCGACCAGGTCGAGGTGGGTGAGCACGGCCAGGCCGGGGGTGACGAAGCCGTGCTCGATGAGGCCGGTGCTGACGTGCACGACCTTGGGCTCCGGCGGCTGGTCGAGGTGGGTGTGGAGCCTGGCCGGCACGTCGACGCCCTTGAGCACCTCGACCATGCGCTCGGCCGGGCCGTGCCCCTCGCTGAGCAGCACGACCGCCTTGTCCTCGGCGAGCCAGCCCTTGACGTCGGCCAGCGCCCGCGCGGTGTCGCCCCGGTACGCCTCGGAGTCGTGGGCGTCCAGCTCGACCCCGTCGCCGAACGGCGCCATCGACCACCACGGCTGGCCGAGCACGTCGGCGTGCAGGCGGATCTCGTCGAGCGTCCGGAAGGCCGCCGCGCCGAGGTCGATCGGCGCCTCGCCGCCGGCCGCCGCGGTGATCCAGGACGCCTCCAGGAACTCCTGGGAGGTGTGCACCAGCTCCTCGGCCCGCCCCCTGATGCGCTCGGGGTCGCAGACGAACACCGCGGACCGGGCGGGCAGGTGGTCGAGCAGCAGGTCCATCTCGCCCGCCAGGACCGGGGCGAACGCCTCCATGCCCTCGACCGGCGTGCCCTCGGCGAGCTGGTCGAGCACCTCGGCCAGCGCGGGGTACTGCGCGGCCAGCTCCCGGGCCCGCGCCCGCACCTCGGGGGTCAGCAGCAGCTCGCGGCAGGGCGGGGCGAACAGGCCACCCTCGGCCGCCTCCAAGGAGCGCTGGTCGGCCACCTTGAACCAGCGGATCTCCTCGACCGTGTCGCCCCAGAACTCCAGGCGCAGCGGGTGCTCCTCGGTCGGCGGGAAGACGTCGAGCAGGCCGCCGCGCACCGCGACCTCGCCGCGCCGCTCCACCATGTCGACGCGGTGGTAGCCGTTCTCGACGAGCCGCGCCACGACGTCCTCGAGGTCGGCGTCGTCGCCCGCCCGCAGCCGGATGGGCGACAGGTCGCCGAGCCCCTTCATGAGCGGCTGGAGCAGGGCGCGGACGGGCGCCACGATCACGCTGAGCGGGCCGGCCGCCGGGTCGTCCTTGATCGGGTGCGCCAGCCTCCTGAGCACCGCGAGCCGCTGGCCCACGGTGTCGCTGCGCGGCGAGAGCCGCTCGTGCGGCAGTGTCTCCCAGCCGGGGAAGACCGCGACGGCCGAGGGCTCGACGAGGCTGGTCAGCGCGGCGGCCAGGTCCTCGGCCTCACGGCCGGTCGCGGTGATGGCGAGCACCGTGCGCTGGTCGTGCCCGGACAGCGCGGCCACGGCGAACGGGCGCAGCGCGGCGGGAGCGACCAGCGCGACGTCGCCGCCCTCATCCAGGGCGGCGGTCAGCTTAGGGTCGGCGGCAACAAGGTCAAGCAGCCCGGAAAGACTCATCAGATACGCCCACAGCCCCACGACGGCAACACGACTACCCCCGGCCGAGTGTGGTCGCGGGGGTCTCAGCCATCAAGGGTACTTGGCGGCGGGCCGTCGGTGACCGCGTACCCGGGCACGGACGGCCAGCGCACGGTCAGCACCACGGACTCCTCCTCGGCGCGCCACGAGTGGTCCACCCCGCGCCCCCACACCACGTAGTCGCCGCTGCGCTCCAGCAGGACGCTGCGCCCGGGAAGCATCACCCGGAACCTGCCGCTGATCAGGACGAGCAGCGCCGTGCGCCGCTCGCCGGTCACCCACGCGGCCCGCTCCTCGCCGGCCGGGTGGACGCCCCACTTGATCTCGACGTCCTCGCTGTGCCGCGGGTCGCCGTACGGCTTGAAGTGGCCGAGCAGCCAGCCGTGGTCCGCCGCCCCGTCGACGCCCGCGTTGCCCACGTACACCTGGTCCCCCATGGGGCGGCACGCTAGCAGTGTCCCGGGACGGCACGGCGGGGCGAGGCAGGGGAACGAGAGGCCCGCCACCATCCGTCATATGATGACTACTGTGAGTAGCATGCCTGATCTGCGGCCGGTCTCCCCGCGCCGCGACGTCTTCGACCAGCGCCTGCGCGAGCTGTGGGCCGAGCAGCTCGGCCGCCGCCTCGACGTGCTGGTGGCGGGCTGCCTGCGCGACGAGGCGACGGCCCCGGGCTGGATCGAGGCGCGCATCACCGGGGTCGACGAGGACCTGCCGGTGACCAGGAGCGCGACCGGGCGGCGCGCCGACCTGTCCACGTGCGTGCTGGGCGACCTGCGCTCGGCGCCGATCCGCCCGAGGTCGTTCGACGTCGTCCGGGTCTCGTTCCTGCTGGAGCGCATCCACCACGCCGAGCTGGTGCTCGACCGGCTGCTCCAGGCCCTGCGGCCGGGCGGGCTGATCCTGCTGCGCATGCGCGACCGCCGCTCCGCCTACGGCCTGTGCGACCGCCTCACGCCGGGGTGGCTGCGCCGCCCGCTGTGGCGCCGCCTGGTGACCGACGGCACACCGGGCCCGCTGCCGGCCGTGTACGAGCCGCTGACCTCGCGCGACGGCATCCACGCCTTCTGCCTCAGCCGGGGGCTCATGATCACCGACGACGAGACGGCGACGAGCGCGCCCGCGATGAACGCCGCCGGCCGCGCCGCGGTGGCGCTGGCCGACAGGCTGACGCGGGGCCGCTACCCTTCGGCGCACGACGAGATCACCATGGTCATCAGGAAGCCGCAGAACCACTTCGCCCGTCTCATCTAGCGACGCACGCGGACACCCGCTAAACTCCTTTCCTACCAATTCAATCGGAATAGTTGGGATGGCGGAGACGTGGAGTGGACCCCCGGGGCGCGGGAGCTGGCCGATCTGGAGCTGCTGCTGTCGGGGGCGTTCGAGCCGCTGACGGGTTTCCTCGGCCACGACGACCTGCACGCGGTCCACGAGCGCGGCACCCTGGCCGACGGCACTCCCTGGCCGGCGCCCGTCACGCTGCGCCTGCCCGAGGAGGTCGCCCCGGGTGACGAGGTCACGCTGCTCGACCCGGAGGGCGCCCCGCTCGCCGTGCTGACCGTGACCGAGCGCGGTCACGACGGCCTGGCCGCCGGTCCGCTCCGCGGTCTCGGCGCCGCCGAGCACGGCCCGTTCGCCCGGCTGCGGCGCACTCCCGCGGAGGTGCGCGAGCTGCTCTGCGGCCGTCCGTCGCTGGTCGTCACCATGCGCGGGCCGCTCGACGACCTCGCCGAGGTGACCGCCACCGCCAAGGAGCTCGACGCGGTGATCGTGCTCCTCCCCCTCGCGTACGGCGAGCCCGGCCCCGCCGTGGTCCGCGCCGCGCTGAAGGCCAAGGACCGGCTCCCCGAGGGCACGCTCGTCGTGCCGGTGCCGCTCGCGCCGCGCGAGGAGCCCGAGCTCGACCTGGAGCTGCGCGAGCACGTCGCCACCGCCTACGGCGCGACCGAGCACCTGGCCGGCCCGGAGCCGGTGAGCATTCCGGGGCCGCCGCACCGGCGCGGTCTCGTGGTGTTCTTCACCGGCCTGTCCGGCTCCGGCAAGTCCACGATCGCGCGCGGCCTGCGCGACGCGCTGCTGGAGCTCGGCAGCCGCACCGTCACCTACCTCGACGGCGACGTGGTGCGTTCGCTGCTGTCCAAGGGCCTGACGTTCTCCAAGGCCGACCGCGACCTCAACATCCGGCGCATCGGCTTCGTCGCCGCCGAGGCGGCCCGCCACGGCGGCCTCGCCATCTGCGCCCCCATCGCCCCCTACGCGGCCACCCGCGAGGAGGTGCGGGAGATGGTCGAGTCCGTGGGCGCCGACTTCCTGCTGGTCCACGTCGCCACCCCGCTGGAGGAGTGCGAGCGGCGCGACCGCAAGGGCCTGTACGCCAAGGCCCGGGCCGGGATCATCCCCGAGTTCACCGGCGTCTCCGACCCGTACGAGGAGCCGGACGACGCCGACCTCGTCATCGACACCACGCACATCTCGATCGAGGCGGCCGTCTCCCAGGTGCTGGGAGCGCTGCGGAGCGGAGGATGGGTCCGTTGATCGACCTTCCCCTGATCGCGGGGTCCTTTCTCGTCGCCGTCGTCGTCGGCCTGACCGGCATGGGCGGCGGCGCCCTCATGACCCCGATGATGATGCTCTTCTTCAACGTGCCGCCGCTCGCCGCGGTCTCCAGCGACCTGGTGGCCTCGGCGGTGATGAAGCCGGTCGGCAGCGTCGTCCACCTGCGCCGCGGCACGGTCAACCTGCGCCTGGTCGGCTGGCTGTGCGCCGGATCGGTGCCGGCGGCGTTCGCCGGGGTGTTCGTGGCGCGGGCGTTCGCGGTGGGTGACGGGGTGAAGTACGCCCTCGGTGTCGCGCTGCTGCTGGCGGTCGCGGGCCTGGCCGCCAAGACGCTGCTGGGCGGCCGGGGCGGCACGGCGGAGGCCGACGAGATCGTCGTACGCCCCATCCCGACCCTACTGGTCGGTACGGTAGGTGGCTTGATCGTCGGTGTGTCGTCGGTCGGGTCCGGGTCGCTCATCATCGTGGCGCTCATCGCGCTCTACCCCATGCTCAAGGCCAACCAGCTCGTCGGCACCGACCTGGTGCAGGCCGTGCCGCTGGTCACGTCGGCCGCGCTCGGCCATCTGCTCTTCGGCGACTTCCAGCTCCACCTCACGGTCTCGCTGCTCATCGGCTCGATCCCCGGCGTCTACCTCGGCGCCCGGATCTCCTCCCGGGCGCCCGGCGGCCTCATCAGGGCCCTGCTCGCGATCGTGCTGCTCGCCTCCGCGCTCAAGCTGCTGAACGTCGGCAACGTGGCCACCCTCTGGGCGCTGGCCGCCGCCGTCGCCGTCACGATCGGCGGCCGCGTGTGGCAGGTCAGGGCAGCGGCACGGGCGTCGAGCGAAAGTGCGGATCTCGCGCGAGCTCGCTGAAGGCACGGGCGGCCGCCGGCTCGGCGTCGAAACGGGTGTCCCCGCGCGGCGCCCGCGGGGAGTCGAAGTACACCAGCGCCTTGATCTGCGGGTAGTGCCACAACTGGGCGCGTACGGACTCGAAGAAGGCCCGCTGGAACGCCCGGTCCTCGCCCCGCAGGAACGCCCCCCACTCGGCCACCATCACCGGCTTGCCCGGGAAGCGCAGCTGCGTCCACCGGTAGAAGCCCGGCCAGCGGGAGTACTCCGGCCGGGTCTTGTTCACCAGGCCGTCGAAGTCGCGCACCCGGTCGTCGGCGTACGGGTCCATCGCCACCCAGTCGACCACGTCGTCGCCAGGGTACAGCTCCTCGAACCAGGGCTTCGCCGCCCAGTTCGGCGCCCCCATGTACGTCATGACCGTCACCGCGTTGCGCACGCCCTTCTCGCGCAGCCGCAGCACCACGTGGCGGTACATGGCCGCGTAGTCGGCCGCCTCCATCCCCGACCCCGGCCCCGGGCGGACGTCGTCCTCCGGCTCGTGGTGGATGGTCAGGAAGAACCGCTCGGGGAACGCCCGCCGGACGTGCGCCGCCAGCCGGTCGATCCGGCCGTCGATGGCGCCGTCGGCGATCTGCGCCCACGTGCGGTCCACCGACGGCTTCCAGTTGACCAGCAGCAGCCGGGGGCCGGCCGGGTCGCGGGCCATCCGGATCTCCCGCTCCGTGGGGAACAGGTCCTTGCCCCGGTGGTAGACGTGCACCACGTCGGCCCTGGCGCCCATGCGGGTCTCCGCGCCGCGCAGCGCCTTGTCCACGGGCGCGCCGGTGAAGATCTCCGGCGCCAGGCCCCACCAGGCGCCGCAGGACGGGATGAGCTTGTCGGTCACCGCGCAGGCCGGAGTCGCCCCGGCCCCGGGCGAGGTCGGACCGGCCGATGTGCCGCCCGTACTGGTGCCGCCCGCACTCGGGCCGCCCGTACTTGTGCTGCCCGTACTCGGGCCGCCTGTGCTCGTGCCGCCGGTCATGCCCGCGTCTCCGGCCGTGCGCGCGCCCGAGCCCCCCGTGCCCGAGCAGGCGGCCAGGACCACCGCGAGCAGCACCACCATGCCGGCACGGGTCCCGGCGCCGCCCCCCTTACCCCTCCCGGTGTCCGTTCTTCGCCATTCATACGAAAAAGCCCGCGAAATACATGAAATACGCGAAATGCCAGCTGGCAGCACGACCGTACGCCCCCTCTCACCGGAAGACCCCGACACATCAAACCTGAACCATGCCATGTGATTCTCATGAACGTCAGCCGGTGCGGGCGTTCCCGCTGGTGATCCCAGGTATCAGCCTGTCAGTTGGATGCCATATATCGCTTTATAGAGGAGCAAATCGACGGCCGTAGAGCAGAAAATCTCGCGTATTCGACTTGGGG
Source organism: Nonomuraea sp. NPDC050733 (assembly GCF_040654215.1). Taxonomy (NCBI): domain Bacteria; kingdom Bacillati; phylum Actinomycetota; class Actinomycetes; order Streptosporangiales; family Streptosporangiaceae; genus Nonomuraea; species Nonomuraea sp. NPDC050733. Next base: position 107,503 of record NZ_JBFAHO010000019.1, read on the forward strand.
GAAATTCGTCCCGCCTATAGTGGACACACCCTCCGGCCGTGACGCACCGTCGCCGCGCCACCACGCAACGCACTTACTCCAGGGAGCCTCATGAGCCTGCCGCCGGATCTCCCGGCCCGCCGGTCCGGCACCGATCTGGGGGAGCACCTGTCGCTGCTGCGCAGACGCCGGCTGATCTTCGCCGGGTTCGTGCTGGCGGGCGGCACGGCGGGGCTGGGGCTGATGCGGCTGACCCCTCCCGCCTACAACGCGACCACGCAGGTGCTCGTCGCCGCCGTCGGCCTCCAGGAGCAGGGCAACCAGGTGACCAACCGGCAGCGCGAGCCGCTCAACCTCGACACCGAGGCCCAGGTCGCCAGCTCCGCCGTCGTCGCCGTCCGGGCCGCCAGACTGCTGAAGGCCCCCGCGCTGGAGCCGGTCGAGGTGGCCGTGCCGCCCAACTCCGCCGTGCTCTCGCTGTCCGTCACCGCGGGCACCCCCGGCGCCGCGGCGGCCCAGTCCCGCGCCTACGCCGAGGCGTACCTCGCCAACCGCGCCGCCACCGCGCAGGCCGCGCTGGCGCTCCAGCAGAAGGCCATGCTGGCCAAGCTCAAGCAGGTCAACTCCTCGCTCGCCGTCGTCACCAGGCAGTTGCAGACGCTCCGCAAGGGCACCGCCGAGCACACCCTGGCGACCCACCGGCAGAGCGTGCTCAACCGGCAGGCATACACCCTGACGCTCAAGTACGACGCGCTGAAGACGACGACCGTGACGCCCGGCTCGGTGATCAGCGACGCCGTGCCGCCCACCGACCCGGCGTGGCCGAGCCTGCCGCTGTTCCTGGGGACGGGCCTCATGCTCGGGCTCCTGCTGGGGGCGGGCGCCGCGACGGCCCGCGACCGCCTCGACACGCGCTTGCGCACACCGGCCGACGTGGAGCGACTGACGGGCATCCCGGTGGTCGCCGCACTGCCCCACGCTGGCCGTACGAGCCCGGACGGTACCCGCCGCGCGGGCACGGGCTCCGCGGTGGCGGAGGGCATGGAAGCCGACGACACCGCCCGTCCCGGCGCGAGCTGGAGCACGGGCTTGCAGAGCAGCGGCCGTGGCGGTCCGGGCCGGGGCACGGAGGGCAGCCGCCGCGCCGGCACGGACCGGGGCACGGATCTGGAGGGCAGCCGCCGTACCGGCCCGGACTGGGGACCGGTCACGGAGGGCGACCGCCGCGCCGGCCCGGACTGGGGCACGGAGAGCAGCCGACGTCCCGGCACGGGCCGAAGCACGGGCCTGGGAGGCGGACGCCGTACCGGCACGGATCGGGACACGGATCTGGAGGGCGGCCGCCGTACCGGCAGGGACCGGGGCATGTGGGCGGACGGCGGCGGACGCGCCGGACCGGGACCGGGCACGGCGTCCGAGGACGCAGGTCGGGCGAGCGCGGGTTACGGCACCGCCGGAGAAGGCACCCACCGGAGGAACGCGGACCGCAGGGGTGCGGACCGCAGAGGTGCGGACGGCGCGCGCGGGAAGCGGGCCGGAGGCGGAGCCGGGAGGCAGGGCGACGACGGGGACGGCACGGGGCTCGGCGACGCGCTGCACGAGCTGGCCTCCGCCGCCGTCGCCGCGTGCCCCGGCAAGCGGCTCCTGGTACGCGCCGTGCCCGCCGGACTCTCCACGACGATCGTGACGTCATCCCTGTCGGCGAGCACGCTGTTGTCGGTCCTCGACGGGTCCGACACGGGCGACCTGGCCCGGGCCGACGCCGCCCTGCTGCTGGTCGGGCTCGGCCGGACCACCTCGGCACAGGTGCTGGACGCCGCGCGCCACCTGGGCAGGCATCAGGTGCCGGTCATCGGCGTGGTGACGACGCCCGGCGAGCCCGCGTCCCCGGCGTCCGCTCCCGCCGACTCGCAGACGGCGCTCGGCAAGCTGGTCGCGGGCTCCAGAAGTGACTCACCGCCGGCTCTCTCCGACGGCGGCCCTCCGACCGACCCGGACGCGACGGTCCTCCGCCGCCCGCAACCGGCCGACTCCACCCCATCCGGCCTCCGGCGGCTGGGAGCGACCGATCCGAGCGCCGGGAGCACCCGGCGCCGGGGGACCACCGATCCGGGCGTGGGCGGCATCCGGCAGCGCGGAACGACCGACCGGAGCGTCACGCCCCTGCGCCGACCGGGAACGACCGACCCTGATCCGTCCGGTCGCCGGGGCCCGGGAGGAGCACCCGACCCAGGCGCGGCAAGCTTCCAGCGGCCCGGGGCAACCGATCCCGAGATGTCCCCCGTCCGGCAAGCGGGGACGGGTATGCCGGGCGTGGCGCCCCTCCGGGGACCGGACCCGACCGGCAAGCCGAGCGTGACCGGGCGCGGGAGCCGGCCGGGCGTCGTGGCCGACGTCGGGCCCCTGTGGGAGCGGCCCCGTCCGCCCGGCCTATCCTCGTGAGAGGGCCCGCGTGGCCCGTCGGCGCGTTGCTGCTCGGCTATCCCGTGTGGTGGGCGCTGGGGTTCGGCGGGCTCTCGGTGGTCGTGCTGGCCGTGCCGATGGCCGTCATCCTGTGGCGGCGCAGGCCGATCCGGGTGCCGCGCGGGTTCGGGCTGTGGCTGCTGCTGATCGCCGGCTACGGGCTCAGCGCCCTCATGCTGTCCGAGTCGCCCCCCGGCACCTACGGCGAGCTGGGCGCGGGCCGGGTCCTCGGGTACGTGATGCGGCTGGCCCTCTACCTCTCCCTGCTGGTCATGGTGCTCTACCTGGGCAACCTCACCGAGCGGGAGCTGCCGCAGCTCAGGCTGGTGCGGATGCTCGGCGTGCTGTTCGTCGTGACCGTGGCGGGCGGGCTGCTGGGCGTGCTCGCACCGGGGTTCGCGTTCACCTCGCCGGTGGAGCTGCTGCTGCCCGACTGGATCGGCGGCAACGCGTTCGTCCAGAACCTCGTCCACCCCACCGCCGCCCAGACCCAGAAGGTGCTCGGTTACGCCTCGCCGCGCCCAGAGGCGCCGTTCGAGTGGGCCAACGCCTGGGGCAGCAACGTGTCGGTGCTGCTGATCTGGTTCGTGGTCGGCTGGTGGGTGAACGGCGGGCGGGCCCGCAGGGTGGCGGCCGTGGCGCTGGTGGCGCTGGCCGCCGTCCCCATCGTCTACTCGCTCAACCGGGGCCTGTGGATCGGGCTCGGGCTGACCGCCCTGTACGTGGTCATACGCGTGGGCGGCCGGGCCCGGCCGGCGCTGTGCGGGGCCGCGGTGGCCGGGGCGCTGGTGTTCGCGCTGAGCCCGCTGTCGGGGCTGGTGAGCCAGCGGCTGGACAACCCCCACTCCAACGACATCCGGGCCTTCACGGTGACGGCGACGATCAGGGCCGCCGCCCACTCCCCCGTGATCGGCTACGGCAACACCCGCAACGCCCTGGGCAACCACCGCACGATCACCACCGGCAGGACCGCCTGGTGCACGGACTGCGGCCATCCGCCGTTAGGCAGCGACGGGCAGCTGTGGCTGCTCGTCATCACGCAGGGATTCACCGGGGCGGCCCTGTACGTGGCGTTCTTCGTCGGCGCGATCCGCCGCCACTGGACCGACCGCAGCCCCGTCGGGCTGGCCGGGGTGCTGGTCATGGCCCTGGTCCTGCTCTACATGCTCGTCTACGACGGCCTGGTCACCCCCCTCATCCTCTATCTCATCTCCTTCGCCCTGCTGTGGAGGAACACCTCGTGAACGACGCCAAGATGCGCCTGGGCTACCTCGACGAGACGGTCCGGCTGCTCTATCCCGGCTCCGGCTCGCCCCGGGCCCACAGCCTGCTGCCCCATCCGCTGCTGCCCCGCCGCCTGGCGCCCCGCCGCTGGTGGCACGTCGGCCGGCGGCTCGTGGTGCCCGTCGAGGGGTCGATCTCGGCCCATCTGGGCGAGGTCTTCGGAGTGCCCGTCGAGACGGTGCTGCACGTCCGGCCCGCCCGGCGGGCCAACCGCAAGCCGGTCCTGGAGGCCCGCTCCGGCGGGGAGCTCCTCGCGTACGTGAAGGTGGGCGACACCGAGCGGACCGCCGCGCTCGTCGCCAACGAGGCGGCGGCGCTGCGGAAGCTGGCCGCCGTGCCGCTCAAGACGGTCGTCGCGCCCACCGTGCTGCACCACGGTCGCTGGCGCTGCCTGGAGCTGCTCGCCGTCACTCCGCTGCCCGTGCGCCGGGGCCCGGCGCTCCGTCCCGGCCGGGGGCGGGTGCCCGGGGAGCTGCTCCGGGACGCCGTCCGGGAGATCGCCGCCACCGGCGCCACGGAGGGTGCCGCCTGGCACGGCGACCTGTCGCCGTGGAACATCGCGCCCTCCGCAGACGGGCGGCTCCTGGTGTGGGACTGGGAGCGGTACGAGGTGGGCGTGCCGTACGGGTTCGACGCGGTCCACCACTTCTTCCAGCGGGCCCTGCGCCGCATGGACCCGGCGACGGCCGCCCGTGCCTGCCTGGCGCAGGCCGTACGGCTGCTGGCGCCGTACGGCCTGTCCGGCGCGCAGGCGCGGCGGACGGCGCTGCTGTACCTCATCAAGCTGGCCGACCGGCACGCCGCCGACGGCCACAGCCCGCTCGGCCCGCCGGACGTGTGGCTCAGCCCGCTCGTCGACCACGAGGAGCTGCTGCCGTGAAGACCCGGAAGCAGGCCGTACTGGCCGTGTCGCGCACCGCCGGCCGGCTGACGGCCGGGGCGCGGCTGCTGCCGTCGTTCCTCGTCGTGGGGGCGCAGCGGTGCGGCACCACGTCGCTGTACCGGGCGCTGGCGCAGCACCCGCTGCTGCTCAAGCCGGTGCTGCACAAGGGCGTCCACTACTTCGACGTCGGTTACGAACGCGGTCTGGCGTGGTACCGGGCGCACTTCCCGCTGCGGGTCGGCGCGGCCGTGCTGGCCGGCAGGTACGGCGGCCGGCCGAGGGCGTTCGAGTCGTCGCCGTACTACCTGTTCCATCCGCTGGCCGGCGAGCGCATCGCCGCCGACCTGCCCGACGTGAAGCTGATCGTCCTGGTGCGTGACCCGGTCGAGCGGGCCTGCTCGGCGCACGCGCACGAGCTGGCGCGGGGGTTCGAGACGGAGTCGCACTTCGAGTACGCGGTGGAGCTGGAGGCCGGGCGGCTGGCCGGGGCCGAGGAGAGCCTGCGGGCGCGGCCGTACTCGATCCACCACTCGCACCGCCACCACGCCTACCTGGCCCGGGGCCGCTACGCCGAGCAGCTCGACCGGCTGGAGCCGCTGCTCGGGCGCGAGCGGATCCTGGTGCTGGACAGCCACGAGTTCTTCGCCGAGCCGGAGCGCGCCTACGATCGGGTGCTGGAGTTCCTGGACGTGCCGCACCTGGGCTACCCGGTCTTCGAGCGGCACAACGGCCGGTCCCGGCCCAAGTCCCTGCCCGAGTCGGTGCGGCGGCGGCTGCTCGACCACTTCGAGGCGTACGACACGCGGCTCGTGCGCTGGCTGGGCGGTGACCCGTCGTGGCGTCGCTGATTCCGCAGGCCCTCGGGCGTCCCAGGCTCGGCGGGGCGTCGCCGATGGGGCGGGTAGCGCGGGCGGGCGCCGCGGGCCTGGCCGGGGCCGCCGCGGGTGCGCTGGCCCAGTTCCTGCTCGTCGTGATCGTCACCCGGGTGTTCACCGCCGAGCAGGCCGGAGCGTTCTTCACGGCCACGGCGCTGGCCCTCATGGCGGCCGGGATGGCCAAGCTGGACGCGGGCAACGGGCTGGTGTTCTTCATCGCCCGGGCCGCGACCTACGACTACCGCGGCATATCCGGATATATCCGGGCGGCGTTGGTGCCGTGCGCGGTGGTGTCCGCTCTCGCCGCCGCCGTCCTGCTCCCCCGGCTGGGACTCCTCGCGCTGGCGCTCCCGGTCATCGTCGCGGGCGACGTGCTGCTGGCCGCCACCCGCGGGTTCGGCGCGATGCGGCCCACCGTGCTCCTCGACGGTCTCCTGCTGCCGGTCACCCAGCTCATGCTGGTGGCCGCCGCCGCCCTCGCCGCCGCCCCCGGCTGGCTGCCGCTCGCGTGGGCGCTGCCGTACGCCCCCGTGCTGGTCCTGGCCGCGTTCGGGGTACGCGGGCGGGCGCCGCGCACCCCGTACCTGCCGGGCACGGCCCGCGACCTGTGGCGGCACACGGCGCCGCGCGCGGTGGCCGGGGCGGTGCAGGCGGTGTTCCAGCGGCTCGACATCGTGGTCGTCGCCCTGCTCGGCGGTCCCGCCCAGGCCGCCGTCTACACCGCCGCCACCCGGTTCAAGGTCGTCGGCCAGCTCGCCGGCCAGGGCATGGCGCAGGCCGTACAGGCCCGGCTGGTCCGGGCGATGGCCGAGGGCGAGCTGGCCCGCGCCCGGGAGCTGTACCAGGCGACGACGGCGTGGCTGGTGCTGGTGACGTGGCCGGTCTGGCTGGGGTACGCGGCGCTCGCGCCGTGGGCGCTCGGCCTGTTCGGCCCCGTGTACTCCTCGGCGGCGCCGGTCGCGCTCGTGCTGGCCGCCACGATGATGGTGGCGACGGCCTGCGGCATGGTGGACGTGGTGCTGACCGCCGCGGGGCACACCACGGCCAGCCTGGTCAACCTGGTCGCCGCGACGGCCGTGACGATCGCCCTCGACGTGGCGCTGATCCCGGGTCACGGGGCGCTCGGGGCGGCGCTCGGCTGGTCGGGCGGCACGCTGGTGAAGAACCTCCTGCCGCTGTGGCGGCTGCACCGCCGCTACGGCCTCCACCCCTTCGGCCGACACACCCTGACCGCCCTGCGGGTACGCTCCTGGGCCGCCGCGTGACGGCCGGGCCGCCGATCCTCGTCACCGGCCTGCCGAGGAGCGGCACGAGCTGGACGGGCAAGATGCTCACGGCCGGCCGCGAGGCGGTCTACGTCAACGAGCCGCTCAACCCCCAGCACCCGCCCGGCCGCTCCCCCGGCGTCCTGCGGGCCACGGTCACGCACCGGTTCCAGTACATCTGCGACGACAACACCGACGACTGGCTGCCCGCCTTCCGCGACACGGTCGCCCTGCGCTACCGCTTCGGCGCCGAGCTGCGCGCCAACCGCTCGCCGTACGACCTGGCCCGGATGCTCAAGTACGGCACGGCGTTCACGCTGGGCCGCCTGGCGGGGCAGCGGGCGCTGCTCGACGACCCGTTCGCGGTGCTGTCGGCGGGCTGGTTCGCCGCGCGGCTCGGCTGCACGGTGGTGGCGCTCGAACGCGACCCGGTCTCGTTCGTGGCGAGCTGGCAGCGGCTCGGCTGGACGGTCTCCTTCCACGAGCTCCTCGGCCAGCCGCTCCTCGTCCGCGACCATCCCGAGCTGCTGGAGCTGCGCCCGCTGGCCAGCTCGCGGGACCGGGTCGCCCAGGCCGCCGCGCTGTGGCGGGCGACGCATCGCGTCCTCGCCCGCACGCCGGGCATCCTGGTCGTCACCTACGAGTCGCTGGCCGCCGATCCCGTGGCGGGCTTCCGGCGCCTGTACGGGCACGCGGGCCTGACCTGGTCGCCGGCCGTGGAGCGCAAGGTGGCGCGGGCCTGCACCGGGGGCGGCGGCCGGGAGCGGGGGTTCGCCTGGTCGGGGCTGTCGCGGACGGCGTACCGCAGGATGGACTCCCGTCAGGCGCTGTCCAGGGCCGCCCAGGGGCTGACGCCGGAGGACGTGACCCGCGTCCGCGCCCTCACGACCGCCTGACCCCGCTCGCCAGGCGTGCCGGGTCGTCAGGCGGCCGGACGGCCGGCGTGAACGCTGCCGGGAGTGGACGCCGCAGGTGAGGACGCCACCGGTGATGAGGCCGCCGGTGATGAGGCGGGCGGGCGGCGGGCGAGGAGGCTCCCCGCGAGGAGGCGGGCGGCGAAGGGCAGGTCGTCGACCAGGTAGCGGCGCGCCAGCCGGCCCGGCTCCGTCAGCAGGCGGAACGCCCACTCCAGCCCGGCGGTCCGCATCCAGCCCGGCGCCCGCGGCACCGTGCCCGCCGCGAACGCGATGGCCGCCCCGCACCCGACGAACCACGCGTCCGGGAGCCGCTCGCGCAGCAGCGCGACGAGCCGGTCCTGACGCGGGAAGCCGAGCCCCACGAACACGATCCGGGGCCGCGCCGCCACCACCCTGCGCAGCACGCGGGCCCGCCCGGCGGCGGTGCGGTCGAAGGCGTACGGCGGGGACTCGACCCCGCAGACCCTGAGCCGGGGAAGGCGGCGCACGAGGGCGCGCGCCGCCGACACGGCCACGCCGGGCGGCCCTCCGAGCAGGTACACCGGCCAGCCGTGCTCGGCGGCCGGCCCGCTCAGCGACCAGATCAGGTCGGCCCCGGTGACCCGCTCGGGCAGCGGGGTGCCCAGTAGCCGGGCCGCCCACACCAGGGGCATCCCGTCGGCCACGACCAGGTCGGCGCTGTTGACGAGATCCCTCAGCGCGGGGTCGGCGGCGGCGGAGCGGCAGATGTCGACGTTGGGCGTGACGATGCGCCCGCCGCGCCCGGCCGCCAGCCCGGCCACCACCCGCGCGACGACCTGAGACTCGCTGAGGGCGTCCACCATGACCCCTCCGACGGCCACCCTGCCGGGCACCCGCGGTACGCCGTCACGGCCCGTCAAATGCCGTGCCCCCGGCCGTGCAGCAGGGTCAGCACCCTCGCCGCCGGGATGAGCCCGGCCGCCACCGCGAGGGCGATGGGAGCGCGCGGCTCGGCCGGCCGGGCGCCGAACGCCCGCATGGCCCAGCGCCCGGCCTCGCGCCGGTGACCCAGGGCGGCGTGGTGGAAGGCGAGCTGCCCGTAGACCCGGGCCGCGCCGCGCGGGTCGGCGGACAGGCCGGCGTGGCGGGCCAGCATCCACTCCAGCCCGGCGATGCGCTCGCTCCACCGGGCCACGTAGTGGGACGCGCCCCAGTGGACGCGGACGAGGGGACGGTCGACATGGGCGATGGGATGGCGGCGGGCAGCGCGCAGGGCGAGGTCCCAGTCCTCGTTCTGACCGCCGGGGGCGCTCTCGTCCACCCACAGCCCGCCCCGCCTGAACAGGAACGTGGAGGAGTGCACCATCACCATGCGGGACCGGAGCAGGTCGGCCTCGGTCACGGTGGTGGTGCCGGCCAGCCGCGGCACCCGGTGCCCGCCGTGCTCGACCTCGATGCCGCAGCTCGCGAACTCGGCCCCCGTCTCGGCGAGGACGCGGATCTGGGCGGTGAGCTTGCCGGGCAGCCACTGGTCGTCGTCGTCGCAGAAGGCGACGAGGTCGGTGTCGGAGGCGGCGATGCCGGTGTTGCGGGCGCCGGGCAGACCAGGAGTGAGGCCGTTGGGCAGCACCCGGAGGTCGTGAGCGTCGCGGAGGCCGGCGAGTCCGTCGAGGACCGTCTCGGGGTTCGCGCCGTCGACCACCACGACCACCGAGATCCGCCCTGGATGGTCCTGCGCCAGTGCCGCCCGTACGGCGGCGAACAGGTGTCCGGGCCGGTCGCCGCGCGTGGGGATCACCACGCCGACCGACGGCGGAGCGGCGCGGGTCCCGCCGGGAGCGGGCGGCCGGGTCACGCGGTCACCCCGTGGTAGCCGTACCGGGATCGCAGGGGCCAGGTGAGGGCGGCGACCAGCCCGCGGTGGGCGCCGGAGCGCCACGAGTCGTCGAACGCCAGCCCGACCGGCCCCACGGCGAACCGCATGGGATTGCCCGACACCGTGTGGGCCGTCGTGATGTGCGCCGTGGACCCGGTGACGAACGGGAACTCCGCCGGCAGGCCGAGCCGCTGCGCGAGACCCTTCAGCGTGGCCTCCGGCGCGGCGACGAGGTCCTCGTAGCGCAGCCGGGTGACCTCGACGGCCGGCGCGCCCCGGCGGGCGAGCAGGTCGAGGGCGACGTTCTGGGCGGTCCAGTGGAAGGCGGTGCGGGCGGGGCCCCAGCGGGTCATCGGCCGCCCGTCCTCGGGCCGGCGTACGGCCCTGCGCCAGGAGTGGGCGACGGCCCGGGGATCGCGCACCACGTGGACGACGTGGATGCTCGCCCCGCCCTCGGCCAGGCAGTGGGCCAGGGAGGCGTGCTTGCTGGAGTCGATGACGACGCTCGCGCCGGCGACCTGTGCGGCGGCGTCGTGGACGCGGCGGTAGGCGCGGACGTACTCGTCGAGGTCGGGGTGGCCGATGCGGAGGACGCGGCGGGTGCGGTCGACGCGGTGGCGCAGGGAGAGCACCCGCTCGGCGAGCGGTCGCGTCCAGCCGCCGAAGGCCCGCTCGCCGACGGCCGTCCAGAACGGGCAGGCGCCGAAGGGCCGGCCGCAGCCGCACGGCTCGCCGGCCAGGACGCCACGGGCCCACAGGTGGACCACCTCGCCGAGGGGCGCCACGCCGGGCAGCTCCCCCAGCAGCCTCTCCAGGAGCGTGGTGCCGCTACGGCCGAGGCCTCCCAGGAAGACCACCCGGGTGGCTGTCGAAGGGTGAGTCACGGGGGAATGGGCTTTCCTGTACTAGTCGTTTGCACGGAACGTGGTGAGACTAGCGCGGAGAGTAACGAGAGCGTCAGTGAACGCCCAAAAGATCTAACCGGGCCGGAGACGACACCGGCCCCCGCCCGTGCGGGCGGGGGCCGGAAGCAGCCGGTGGATCAGTGGGCGTCGATGATCATGCCGGCGGCCACCGTGCCGTTGGTGGCCTCGTCCACCAGGATGAAGCCGCCGGTCAGCCGGTTGCGCGCGTAGTCGTCGACGAACAGCGGCTGTGTGACCCGCAGCGTCACGCGGCCGATCTCGTTGAGGCCGAGCGAGGTGGCCTCCTCGTCGCGGTGCAGCGTGTTGACGTCGAGCCGGTAGTGCAGGTCGCGTACGAGCGCCCGGGCCGTACGGGTGGTGTGCTTGATGGTGAGCTTGGTGCGGGGCGCCAGCTTGGCGGTGTCGGCCATCCAGCAGACCATGGCTTCGAGGTCCTGGGCCGCGTGCGGCTGGTTGTTCGGGCGGGCGATCATGTCGCCGCGGGAGATGTCGAGGTCGTCCTCGAAGCGCAGCGTGACCGACATCGGGGGGAACGCCTCCTCGACCGGTCCGTCGAAGGTGTCGATGGAGGCGATCCGCGTGCTGAGGCCGGAGGGCAGGTGCACGACCTCGTCGCCCGGCTTGAGCACGCCGCCCGCGACCTGGCCGGCGTAGCCCCGGTAGTCGTGGAAGGCGTGGTCGGTGGCCCGCTGCGGGCGGATGACGTACTGGACGGGGAAGCGCACGTCGACGAGGTTGCGGTCGGAGGCGATGTGCACGTTCTCCAGGTGGTGCAGCAGCGACGAGCCGTTGTACCAGGGCATGTTCTCCGACCGGGAGACGACGTTGTCGCCGTTGAGCGCGGAGATCGGGATGAACGTCAGGTCGTTCACGTTGAGCTTGGAGGCGAACGCGGTGAACTCCTCGCGGATCTCGTCGAACCGCTCCTCGGAGTAGTCGACCAGGTCCATCTTGTTGACGGCCAGCACCAGGTGCGGCACCCGCAGCAGCGAGGTCAGGAAGGCGTGGCGGCGCGACTGCTCCAGCACGCCCTTGCGGGCGTCGATGAGGATGATCGCCAGGTCGGCGGTGGAGGCGCCGGTGACCATGTTCCGGGTGTACTGGATGTGCCCGGGCGTGTCGGCGATGATGAACTTGCGGCGCGGCGTGGCGAAGTAGCGGTAGGCCACGTCGATCGTGATGCCCTGCTCGCGCTCGGCCCGCAGGCCGTCGGTGAGCAGCGACAGGTCGGTGTACTCGGTGCCGCGGTCGCGCGAGGTGCGCTCGACGGCCTCCAGCTGGTCCTCGAAGATGGCCTTGGAGTCGAAGAGCAGGCGCCCGATCAGGGTGGACTTGCCGTCGTCGACGCTTCCCGCCGTGGCGAAACGCAGAATGTCCATCGGTCTAGAAGTAGCCTTCCCGCTTGCGATCCTCCATGGCGGCCTCCGAGGCGCGGTCGTCGGCCCTGGTGGCCCCGCGCTCGGTGATCCGGGTGGCCGCGATCTCTTCGATGATCTCCTCGACCGTGGCGGCCGTGGACTGCACCGCTCCGGTGCAGGTCATGTCGCCGACGGTGCGGTAGCGCACCACGGCCTCGAACAGCGGCTCGTCGTCGCCGCGCCGGACGACGTCGGCGTCGGGCAGCAGCATGCCGTCGCGTTCGAACACCTTGCGGGTGTGGGCGAAGTAGATCGACGGGATCTCGATGCCCTCGCGCCGGATGTAGTCCCAGATGTCGAGCTCGGTCCAGTTGGACAGCGGGAAGACGCGGATGTGCTCGCCCTTGCGGATGCGGGAGTTGTAGAGGTTCCACAGCTCGGGGCGCTGGTTCTTCGGGTCCCACTGGCCGAAGTCGTCGCGGAAGGAGAACACCCGCTCCTTGGCGCGGGCCTTCTCCTCGTCGCGCCGGGCGCCGCCGAAGACCGCGTCGAACTCGTGCTCCTCGATGGCGTCGAGCAGCGTGGTGGTCTGCAGGCGGTTGCGCGAGGCGCGCCGGCCGGTGTCCTCGACCACGCGGCCCGCGTCGATCGAGTCCTGCACGCTGGCCACGATGAGCCGCGCGCCGAGCTCCTGCGACCGGCGGTCGCGGAACTCGATGACCTCGTCGAAGTTGTGGCCGGTGTCGACGTGCATGAGCGGGAACGGGATCGCCGCCGGCCAGAACGCCTTCTCGGCGATGCGCAGCATGACGATGGAGTCCTTGCCGCCGGAGAAGAGCAGACAGGGACGCTCGAACTCCGCCGCGACTTCGCGCATGATGTGGATGGCTTCGGCCTCGAGCACGTCGAGCTGCGACGTCGTGTAGTCGCGCTGGAGCATGGGAGCTTCCTCCGGCGGTTAGCGGTGCAGGTCCCGGATCCCGGCGAGCAGGGTTGACGCCAAGTCCGGTAGGGAAACAAGAATATCTGGTAGCGAGGGGTCCGCCCTGTTGTAGGTGAGCGGCGTGCCGTCGATGCGGCTGGTGTAAGCTCCTGCGGCCTGTGCGACGGCGGCGGGGGCTGCGGAGTCCCACTCGTACTGACCGCCCGCGTGGACGTACGCCTCGACGTCGCCGGTGAGCACCGCGGAGATCTTCGCCCCGGCCGAGCCGATGGGCACGAGGTCGGCGCCGACGAGGTAGGCGAGATTCTGGACGAACTCCGGCGGGCGGGTGCGGCTGACCGCGATGCGGAACCTGCCGCGCTCCAGGGCGGGCAGCTTGGGCGGCTCGGCGGTGCTGAGTGTGCGGCCCTGGGCGGGCAGCGCCACGGCGCCGGCGGTGAGCCGGTCGCCCTCCCACAGCGCGACGTGCACGGCCCAGTCGGACCTGCCCTCCTCGGCGAACTCCCGTGTCCCGTCCAGCGGGTCCACGATCCACACGCGGGGCGCGCTCAGCCGGCGCGGGTCGAGCCGGTCCTCGCGGCTGGACTCCTCCGACAGCACGCAGTCGCTCGGGCGCAGCCGCGCCAGCGACTCCATCAGGAACACGTGGGAGGCCCGGTCGCCGAGGGCGCGCAACCCCGCGGGGTCGGCGAAGCCCTCGCGGGAGCGGAGCGCCAGCAGCCGCTCGCCCGCCTCGGTGGCCAGGTCAGCGGCGAGGGCGTGGTCGTCGCGAATCGTCATCAGTAAGCTCCTTGCCCGCGGGCGACGGCCGACCAAGTCTTCCACAGGATCTGGAGGTCGAGCATGAGGGACCAGTTCTCCACGTAACGCAGGTCGAGGCGGACGGATTCCTCCCACGACAGGTCGGACCTGCCACTCACCTGCCACAGGCCCGTCAGGCCGGGGCGGACGAGCAGCCGGCGGCGCACGTCGTCGCCGTAACGGTCGACCTCTTCGGGGAGGGGCGGGCGGGGGCCGACGAGCGACATGTGCCCGAGGACCACGTTGACGAGCTGAGGCAGCTCGTCGAGGGAGTGGCGGCGCATGAGGGAGCCGAGCGTGGTGACCCGCGGATCGTTGCGGATCTTGAACAGCACGCCGTCGGCGTCGCTGACGAGGGTGATCTTCTGGCGCTCGGAGCCGCGCCGCATCGTGCGGAACTTCACAATCGTGAACGGCCTGCCGTCCCTGCCGACGCGGGTCTGCCGGAACAGCGCCGGACCCGGGCTGGTGGCGCGGACCGCCACGGCCAGCGTGACCAGCAGCGGGGACAGCAGGACGAGCAGCGCCGCGGCCACCAGCCGGTCGAAGACGTTCTTGACGAGCTGGCGGGCGCCGGTGAGCTCCGGATGCTCGACGTGCAGCAGCGGGAGCCCGGCGGCGGGCCTGATCGTGGTGCGCGGCCCGGCCACCTCCATCAGCGCGGGCGCGACCACCAGCTCGGTGTGGGTGCGCTCCAGCCGCCAGGCCAGCCGGCGCAGCGCCACCCCGTCCATCTCGGGGCACGCCAGCACGGCCACCGTGTCGGCGCGGGCCTGGTCGACGACGATGGGCACGTCGCTGAAGTCGCCGGCGACGGGCACCCCGGCCACCCGCCCGCCCGGCACCTCGGCCGGCAGGCAGGCGGCGACGATCTCCATGCCGTGGTGGCGCTCGCGCCGGAAGAGCTGCACCAGCTCGGCGACCGAGGCGGCGTGGCCCACGGCCACGACCCGGCGCATGCAGGCGCCGCGGGCCCGGCGGCGGTGCAGCGAGCGGCGCAGGCCGTACCTGAGCAGCAGCGTGAACAGCGTGACCAGGGGCAGCGCGAGGACGACGTAGCCGCGGGCGACGTCGGTCTTGGTGAGGTAGGAGCCGATGGCCGTGGCGGCGGTCAGCGCGACGCCGCACTGCACGACGCGGCGGAACTCGTCGGAGCCGATGCCGATCATGCGCGGCTCGTACGCCCGGTTGAGCGCGACCGCGCAGATCCACAGCCCGGGGAGCAGTGCGCTGACGAGGAGGTACGGCGCGGCGTAGGGTGTCAGCTCGCCGAAGCGCAGGAGGAAGGCCCCGGCCGAGCCCGCGGCGGCGCCCAGCAGGTCGGCCGCGAAGGCCCGTGCCCGGTAGGCCCGCACCCACGCGGGCAGCCGCGGACTCACCCCCCACGAGGAGTCAGGCCCGAACCCGACGACGGTCAGCAGGCCCTCGCCGTCGCTCACCTCGCGCCTCCCCGTGATGCGTCCGTAACCGACAGTCACCAGATAGTAGCGTCAGCCACCTGGTCGGGGTCGCGAACGGACCTATGTGGGGATCAGCGTGGAGGGCCGGAAATCTTGAGGTCTGCCCGATGAAACTCGTTCTGGGTTACTTCGAGCCCGCGTTCCATGAGCGACTCGACCACGTCGGCGGCGCGGTCCACGAGGAAGGGGAGGTCTTTGCGCTCGGCGGTGGCGAAGTCGCGCAGGACGAAGGCGGCGGCGTCCATGCGGCCCGGCGGGCGCCCGATGCCGAAGCGGACGCGCAGGTAGTCGCGGGTGGCCAGCGACTTGGTGATGGACTTGAGGCCGTTGTGGCCGTTGTCGCCGCCGCCGAGCTTGGCGCGCAGCGCGCCGTAGGGCACGTCCAGCTCGTCGTGGACGACGATCAGCCGGTCAGGGCCGATCTTGTAGAAATCGCACAGCGCCTTGACGGGACCGCCCGACAGGTTCATGTACGTGAGCGGCTTGGCGAGGATCGCGGCGCGGGTCTCCAGCACCTCGGCGCGGCTCTTGTGCGCCTTGAACCTGCCGCCGGCCCGTGCGGCCAGCTCGTCGAGCACCATGAAGCCGGCGTTGTGCCGGTTGCCCGCGTATTCGGCGCCGGGATTGCCCAGCCCGGCGATGAGCCAGCGGTCCATGAAGTCTCCTCAGGCGCGAACACGGCTTGCGGGCGCGGGGACGCCCCCGGCTCGGGGCTCGGGGATCGGGAGTCGAGGCGCGGGACGGGGCGGCCGGACGCGCCGGCCGCCCCGTCGACCGGCGACTACTCGGCGGCGGCCTCGGTGCTCTCGCCCTCGGCGCGCTCGGCGGCCTCGCCCTCGGCGCCCTCCTCGGCGGGGGCCTCGGTCGGCTTGGCGCTGACCTGGAGGATGACGGCCTCCGGGTCGGCGGTCAGCGTGGCGCCCTGCGGCAGCTTCAGGTCACCGGCGGTGATGGCGGTGCCGACCGTCAGGCCCTCGACGTCGACCTCGACGCCGGTCGGGATGTGGGTGGCCTCGGCCTCGACGGCGACGGAGGTCATCTGCTGGTCCAGGATGCCCTCGGAGTTGACGTCGCCGACCGTGGTGACCGGGATCTCGACGGTGACCTTCTCGCCGCGCTTGACCAGGAGCAGGTCGACGTGCTCGACGAAGCCCTTGATCGGGTCGCGCTGGACGCCCTTGGGCAGGGCCAGCTCGTCCACGCCCTCGCCGTGGAGGCGGATCAGCACGTTGGGCGTGCGCAGGGCGAGGAGGACCTCGTGACCGGGCAGGGTCAGGTGCTTGGGCTCGATGCCGTGCCCGTAGAGGACGGCCGGCACCTTGTCGGCGCGGCGGATCTTGCGGGCGGCGCCCTTGCCGAACGTGGAGCGCTGCTCGGCGGCGATACGTACTTCGGACACGACATCTCCTAGGGATGCATGGGGATCGGATCTGTGGCGCTCACCCTCACCCGCCCTAGCGGAAGGCGTTACGAGCGCGACCGACTCAGCTTACCGCCTGATGAGGCCGGACTCGGCCCGGCGGACCGTGGCCGGGCGGGGCACGTCAGGTGTCGCCCTCGAACAGGCTGGTGACCGAGCCGTCGGTGAAGACCTCGGTGATGGCCCGTGCGATGAGCGGCGCGATGGACAGCACGGTGAGCTTGTCGAAGCGGGCGGCCTGCGACAGCGGGAGCGTGTTGCTCACGATGACCTCGCTGATGCGGGAGTTCTTCAACCGGTCGACGGCCGGATCGGAGAAGACCGCGTGCGTGGCGGCGACGATCACGTTGGTGGCGCCCTGCTCGTAGAGGGCGTCGGCCGCCTTGCAGATCGTGCCGGCGGTGTCGATCATGTCGTCGATGAGCACGCAGGTGCGGCCCCGGACCTTGCCGACGACCTCGTTGACCTTCACGGAGTTGGCCACGTCGAGGTCGCGCCGCTTGTGGATGAACGCGAGCGGCGTGCCCAGCGTGTCGGCCCAGCGTTCCGACAGCCGGACGCGGCCGGTGTCGGGCGAGACGACCGTGGTGGTGGCCAGGTCGAGCTTGTTCTTCAGGTAGCTCTCCAGGACGGGCATGGCGAACAGGTGGTCCACCGGGCCGTCGAAGAAGCCCTGGATCTGCGAGGTGTGCAGGTCGATCGACATGAGCCGGTCGGCGCCCGCGGTCTTGAACAGGTCGGCCATCAGGCGCGCGGTGATGGGCTCGCGCCCGCGGCCCTTCTTGTCCTGGCGCGCGTAGCCGAAGAACGGCATGACCACGGTGATGCGCTTGGCGGAGGCCCGCTTGAGCGCGTCGACCATGATGAGCTGCTCCATGATCCACTTGTTGATCGGGCCGGTGTGGCTCTGGATCACGAAGGCGTCGCAGCCGCGGACGGATTCGAGGTAGCGGGCGTAGATCTCGCCGTTGGCGAAGTCGATCAGCTTGGTGGGCGTGAGCGAGACGCCGACGTGCTCGGCGACCTCCTCGGCCAGCTCGGGGTAGGCCCTGCCGGAGAAGAGCATGAGGTTCTTCTCACCGGGCTGCTTGATGCTGGTCACGAGTCCTCCTTCGTCGGTCTCATGACCAAGATGCTGTGTTCATTGATGACCTCGACAAGCTCGGTCATGCCCCACTCTCCTGCTGGTGCTGCTGGTCGCCCGGCGCCCGGTCGGTCTGCTCCTGCTCGGCCAGGGCGCGCTGGGCCGCCGCGGCCGACTTCGTGCCCGCGCGCCTGCGCAGGACCCATCCCTCGATGTTGCGCTGGCGGGCGCGGGCCACGCCGATCGCGCCCGGCGGCACGTCGCCGTCGATCACCGAGCCCGCCGCCGTGTAGGCGCCGTCGCCGATGGTCACCGGCGCCACGAGCATGCTGTCGCAGCCGACGAACGCGCCGTCGCGCACGGTGCTGCGGTGCTTGTTGACGCCGTCGTAGTTGACGAACACCACGGCCGCGCCGATGTTGACGTCGTCGCCGATCGTGGCGTCGCCCGCGTAGGACAGGTGGGGCACCTTGGAGCGCTCACCGACCTGGGTGTTCTTCATCTCCACGAACGTGCCGGCCTTGGAGCCGCGGCCGAGGACCGTGCCGGGGCGCAGGTAGGCGTACGGCCCGACGCTCGCCCCAGGGCCGACGACCGCGGAGTCGCAGACGGCGTTGCGCACGACGGCTCCCGCGCCGACCCGGGTGGAGGTCAGCGTGGTGGCGGGGCCGACCTCCGCGCCGGACTCGATGACGGTGCGGCCGTGGAGCTGGGTGCCGGGGTGGACGACCGTGTCGGGCTCGATCTCCACGTCCGCGTCGATCCACGTGCTGGCCGGGTCCACGACGGTGACGCCGGCCCGCATGTGCCGCTCCAGCACCCGCTGGTTGAGCAGCCTGCGGACCTGGGCGAGCTGGACGCGGTCGTTGACGCCCTCGACCTCGGCGAAGTCCGCGGCGGTGTGGGCGCCCACCCGGTGGCCGTCCTCGCGGAGGATGGACAGCACGTCGGTGAGGTACTCCTCGCCCTGGGCGTTGTCGGTGGACACCCGCTTGACGGCGCCGGCCAGGAGGGCTCCGTCGAAGGCGTAGATGCCGGAGTTCATCTCCCTGATGGCGCGCTGCTCGTCGGTGGCGTCCTTCTCCTCGACGATCGCGAGGACGGCGCCCGCCGGGTCGCGGACGATGCGGCCGTACCCGGTCGGGTCGGGCACCTCGGCGGTGAGGACGGTCACGGCGTTGCGGTCGGCGGCGTGGCGCGTCAGCAACGCGGCGAGAGTCTCGGCGCGCAGCAGCGGCACGTCGCCGTAGGTGACGAGGACCGTGCCGTCGATCGCGCCGACCTCGTCGAGCACGGTGCGGACGGCGTGGCCGGTGCCGCGCTGCTCACGCTGGACGACGGCCAGCGCGTCGGGGCTGGTCTCGGCGAGGTGGGCGCCGACGCGCTCGCGCGCGTGGCCGATGACGACTATCAGGCGCTCGGGACCGAGGTCCCGGGCGGCGGCGAGCATGTGGTCGAGCAGGGCTCGACCACACACCTCGTGGAGGACTTTCGGGGTCTGGCTCTTCATCCGGGTGCCCTCGCCTGCGGCGAGGACGATGACGGCTGCCGGGCGCGGCACACTCACGGACTGAGGCTCCCTGTGGCTGGACGGATCAGGGCTGGATGCGGGCTACCGCACCGCTACCCTCCCGACACCGCGAGGATACCTGCCCGCCCCCCGGTCCACCGCGCAGGGGCGTGCCTGAATGCTCCCGGAAGAGGACTCGAACCCCTACAAAGTGGACCAAAACCACTTGTCCTGCCGATTAGACGATCCGGGATTAATCGGACACGCGCGGCATCCGACACACCTACGATACCGAGCCCGCCCCCTATCGCGCGCCCGCATGGGCAACGCCGGGATCACGCTCGCCCGATTGAGGCCACCCGCCCCGGGTAGGGCGTAGCGCTAGCAGATGCCCCGAAAACGCGCAAGCCACGGAATGCACTCACCTCGGGCGCCGAACCGTTGCCCATCGTACATTCGCGGCTTAGGACTTCCTTACTTACGATGGCGTAGGTTACGGTTGCGTAGCTCGGACATTCATCCTCATATATGTCGTGAGAGGTAGCCCATGACAGTTCTCGCCGAACGTCCCACCCCAGGACCGAAGCCCGAAGTCGAGCCCGAACCGCGAAGCAAGGCAGAGCTCGTCACCTTCTCCCTGGTGGTCGGGCTGCCGCTGATCGCGTTCGTGGCCGCCGTGCCGCTCGCATGGGGATGGGGGCTCGGCTGGACGGACATCGTGATCATGTTCGTCTTCTACGTCGTCTCGGGACTCGGCGTCACCGTCGGGTTGCACCGCTACTTCACGCACGGCTCGTTCAAGGCCAAGCGCCCCCTGAAGATCGCCCTCGGCATCGCCGGCAGCCTCTCGCTGGAGATGTCCGTGCTCGACTGGGTGGCCACCCACCGCAAGCACCACAAGTTCTCCGACAAGGAGGGCGACCCGCACTCGCCGTGGCGCTTCGGCCCCGGCTTCAGGTCGATGGCCAAGGGCCTGCTGTACGCGCACATGGGCTGGATGTTCGACGCCGAGCGCACCAACCGCGAGAAGTACGCCCCCGACCTGTGCAAGGACCCGGACGTGCTCAAGCTGCACAAGTGGTTCCCCGCGCTGGCGCTCACCTCGCTCCTGCTCCCGGGCGTGCTCGGCGGGCTGCTCACCTGGTCCTGGCAGGGCGCGCTGACCGCGCTGTTCTGGGGCTCTCTGGTCCGCATCGGCCTGCTGCACCACGTCACCTGGTCGATCAACTCGATCTGTCACGTGTTCGGCGAGGAGGACTTCCAGGTCCGCGACAAGTCCCGCAACGTGTGGTGGCTGGCGATCCCGTCCTTCGGCGAGTCGTGGCACAACCTGCACCACTCCGACCCGACCTGCGCGCGGCACGGCGCGCTGAAGGGCCAGATCGACCTGAGCGCCGAGGTCATCCGCGGCTTCGAGCGTCTCGGCTGGGTGTCCGACGTGCGCTGGCCGACTCCTGAGCGGCTGGCGGCGAAGAGGCTTGCCTGACAGTCAGACCATGGCGACCGGTCTCCCGTCCGGCACCGCCATGATGGAGACCGTGACCGAACCCCGATCTCGCAGGCGCATGTCCGGAAGAGAGCGACGAGAGCAGCTGATCCGGATCAGCCGCACGCTGTTCGCCGAGAAGGGGTTCGACGGGACCTCCATCGAGGAGATCGCGGCCACGGCCCAGGTCTCCAAGCCCGTCGTCTACGAGCACTTCGGCGGCAAGGAGGGTGTCTACGCGGTGGTCGTGGACCGTGAGATGCAGCAGCTGCTCCGCCTGATCACCGAGGCGCTCTCCGCCTCCCACTCGCTGATCAAGCTGGAGCGGGCCGCCCTGGCCCTGCTCCAGTACATCGAGGAGAGCAGCGAGGGCTTCCGCATCCTCGTCCGCGACTCCCACGCCGCCTCCGGCACGGGCACGTTCGCGAGCCTGATCAGCGAGATCGCGAGCCAGGTCGAGGACGTGCTCGCCGACGAGTTCTCCTCGCGCGGCTACGACCCGAAGCTCGCCCCCATGTACGCCCAGATGCTGGTCGGCATGGTGGCCCTGACCGGTCAGTGGTGGCTGGACGTACGCAAGCCCGGCCGCGAGGAGGTCGCCGCACACCTGGTCAACCTCGCCTGGAACGGGCTGACCGGCCTCAACCCGGACCCGTCGATCACGGTGACGACCCGGGCGCACCCGAGCATGGCCAAGCCGCCGCGACCCCTGGACAAAGGGGTGCCGGACAAGGCGCGCGAGCGGGAGCTGAAGGAGGCGGAGAAGGCCAGGCAGCGGGAGCTGCGTGAGGCCGAGAAGGCCCGCGTCCGCGAGCTGAAGGAGCGAGAGCGCCTCCTCAAGGAGGCCGAGAAGGAGCAGGAGCGGCTGCTGAAGGAGGCGGAGAAGGTTCGCGAGCGCGAGGAGAAGCTCCGCCTGCGCGAGGCCCGTCTCGCCGAGCGGGCCGCGCGGCTCGGGCAGGGCGATTCTGGGCCGGTTGACCAGCAGGATTAAGTCATTGCGAGTTAGTTAACGTTCCGTTCAGACTTGTGGGGCATATTTCACGTATGTCCGTGGAACTGCTGCATCCTGGAAGTGACCTGCCCTTGCCCCAGGAGAGGTTCCTCAACCGTGAGGAGAGCTGGCTCCAGTTCAACGAGCGGGTCCTCGAGCTGGCCGAGGACTCGTCGCTCCCCCTCCTGGAGCGGGTGCGCTTCCTGGCCATCTTCGCGAGCAACCTCGACGAGTTCTTCCGGGTACGGGTGGCCGGCCTGAAACGACGCATGGCCACCGGCCTGCTGCTGCGGACGAAGAGCGGGCTGAAACCTCGCGAGGAGCTGGCCCGGATCGCCACCATCGCCGAGGACCTGGCCAGGCGGCACGCGGCCGTGTTCCACGAGACGATCGTGCCGAAGCTCGCGGCGGAGGGCATCGAGATCGCCCGCTGGGAGGACCTGGGCCGCGACGAGCGCACCGAGCTGCGCAGGCTGTTCCGGGAGCGGATCAGGCCCGTCCTCACGCCGCTGGCCGTGGACCCCGCCCACCCCTTTCCGTACATCTCAGGCCTCAGCCTCAACCTGGCCGTCGTGGTGCGTAACCCGTCCACCGACCACACCGTCTTCGCCCGGGTCAAGGTGCCGTCCCAGCTCCCCCGGTTCGTGCAGGCGTCGCCGAGCCGGTTCGTGCCCTTGGAGGACGTGATCGCGGCCCACCTCGGGCAGCTGTTCAAGGGCATGGAGATCGTCCAGCACCACGTCTTCCGCGTCACCAGGAACGAGGACCTCGACGTCGACGAGGACGTCACCGAGAACCTCATGCAGGCCCTGGAGAAGGAGCTGCTCAAGCGCCGCTTCGGCCCACCCGTCCGGCTGGAGGTCGAGGACACCATCACGCCCGAGGTGCTGGAGCTGCTGGTGGACGAGCTCGGGGTGGCGCCCCACGAGATCTACCGCATCGCCGGGCCGCTGGACCTGACCGGCCTGCACGCCATCGCCGACCTCGACCGCGGCGAGCTCAGCTACCGGCCGTTCGTGCCGGCCGAGGTGGTCAGCGCCGACGACGACATCTTCAGCGTGCTGCGTGAGCGCGACGTGCTGCTGCACCACCCGTACGACTCGTTCTCCACCAGCGTGCAGCGCTTCATCGAGATGGCCGCCGCCGATCCGAGGGTGCTGGCCATCAAGCAGACCCTCTACCGGACCAGCGGCGACTCCCCCATCGTGGACGCCCTCATCGACGCTGCCGAGGCGGGCAAGCAGGTCGTCGTCGTGGTCGAGATCAAGGCCCGCTTCGACGAGCACGCCAACATCTCGTGGGCCCGCAAGCTGGAGCGCGCCGGCTGCCACGTCGTCTACGGCGTCGTCGGGCTCAAGACCCACTGCAAGCTCGCCCTCGTCGTGCGGCAGGAGCCCTCCGGGGAGCTGCGCAGCTACTGCCACATCGGCACCGGCAACTACAACCCCAAGACCGCCCGGCAGTACGAGGACTTCGGCCTGCTCACCGCGGACCCGCTGGTCGGCGAGGACGTCACCGACCTGTTCATCCACCTGACCGGCTACTCCAACCACTCGGCCTACCGCCGGCTGCTGGTGGCCCCGCACTCCATGCGCGGCGGACTGCTGGCCCGGATCGAGCGGGAGATCGCCCACCAGCGGGCCGGGCGGCCCGCGCGCATCAGGATCAAGACGAACTCCCTGGTGGACGAGCCGCTCATCGACGCGCTCTACCGCGCCTCACGGGCGGGCGTGCCCGTGGACCTGTGGGTGCGGGGCGTGTGCATCCTGCGGCCCGGCGTCCCCGACCTGTCCGAGAACATCCGGGTCCGGTCGGTGCTGGGCAGGTTCCTGGAGCATTCGCGGGTGTACGAGTTCGGACTCGGCCGGCGCCCCGAGGTGTGGATCGGCAGCGCCGACCTGATGCGCCGCAACCTGGACCGCCGGGTGGAGGCCCTGGTCAAGGTCACCTCGTCGCAGCACAAGGCGTACCTGATCGACCTCATGGACCGGGTCATGGCCGAGACCACCAACGCCTGGTGGCTCGACGGCGACGGCAAGTGGGTCCACCACCCCGGCGAGGACCTGCAGAACCACCTGATCGCCACGCGCCGCTGGAGGACCGTTGACGACGACTGACGACCCGCTGCGCGCGGCCGGAGCCGTCGTCTGGCGCGGCGACGCGGCCGCGCCGGAGGTCGCCCTCATCCACCGCCCCCGCTACGACGACTGGACGTACCCCAAGGGCAAGCTCAAGGCCGGCGAGCACCCGGTCGCCGCCGCCCTACGCGAGGTGCGCGAGGAGACGGGCCTCACGGTCGCGCTCGGCCGCGCCCTGCCGCCCGTCCACTATCCGTACAAGGATCGACTCAAGCGGGTCGACTACTGGACGGCCCGGGTCGTGGGGGACGACGGCTTCGCGCCCGGCGACGAGGTGGACGAGCTGCGGTGGCTGCCGGTGGAGGAGGCCCGCGCCCTGCTCACCCACGCGTGGGACGCCGATCTGACCGACGCGTTCATGGTCGCGCCGCTCACGAGCACCCCGCTCGTCCTCGTACGGCATGGCTTCGCCGGGTCCCGGCAGGAATGGGACGGGGACGACGCGTTGCGCCCCCTCGACGCCGACGGCGTGGCCCAGGCGGCGACGCTGGCCGCGGTGCTGCCCGCCTACCGGCCCGAGGAGGTGGTCAGCTCGCCGAGCCTGCGCTGCGTGCAGACGGTCGAGCCGTACGGCGTCCCGGTGCGGCTGGAGCCGCTGCTGAGCGAGGAGAGCCAGGACCCGGAGAAGACCCCCGCGCTGGTGGCCATGTTGCGTGGGCCGGCGGTCGTGTGCAGCCACGGCAAGGTGCTGCCCCACCTGATCCGGCGGCTCAGCGGCGACGACGTCCGGCTGGAGAAGGGGGAGTTCGCGGTGCTGCACCGGGTGGACGGGCGGGTCGTCGGCGTGGAGCGCTACCCCACCTGACGCCGGCCGCTCCTACGGGTTCAGCTTGCTGAGCGCCTTGCCGGCCGCCGTGGCCGTGCGGGCCCACGTCCGGGGGAAGTCCGCCAGGGCGCGGTCCGCGACGGTGCGCTCCATCCCGATCAGCAGCCCGTACGTGAAGGTGTCCTCCCCCGCCTCGCGGGCGCGCTCCGTCTCCTCGGCCAGCGTCTCCTGGGCCACCACGGCGTCCTGGTGGGCGCCCAGCGCGTCCTGGACGCCCTCGGCCAGCTTGGCCAGCCGAGGCGTCCCGGGGCCGAGGACGGCTCTGACCGCCTCGGCGGTGTAGCGGGCGCGCTTGGCGGCCTTGCGGACCTCGTGCATGGCCGTCTCGCGGCGCTGCGGCTCGTCGATCGCCTGGGCGGCGTCGTACTTCCGGATCACCCGCTCCCAGTTCGCGGCGGCCACGGCGGCCAGCTCCTCCCCTGCCGGCCGGGCGGCGCGCTTGCCCTGCTCCGGCTCGGCCGCCAACCGCTCCAGGGCGTCGAGCAGCCGGTAGTAGCGCTCGCCGCTCAGCGCCTCGCGGATGCGCCCGTACGCCTCGGCCTCGCGGGCGCGCAGGCCGTCGCCGAGCCTGTGCCGGACGGGGCCGGTGACCAGCTCGGGCGCGAGCTCCGCCAGCTCCTCGGCGAACCTGCCCCGGATCACCTCCAGGTCGCGGGCCTCGCCGAGCACACTGCCGAGCCACTTGAGCTCGTCCTGGACGTGGCTGGTGTTCTTGACGATCTTCTTGAACGCCTTGAGCGCGCTGCGCAGCCGCCGGGAGGCGACACGCATCTGGTGGACGGCGTCCTTCTCCGCCAGCCGTACCTGGGGGTCCTGGGCGATCAGGGCACGGACCTGGTCGGAGAGGTATCCGGTCACCACCTCGCCGGCGCTGCCCGGCTCGGTCGGCGGCGCGGGCGGGGCGGGCACGTCGAGGAGCCGGGCGAGCTTGCTGGCCGCGCCGGACGGGGTCGCGCCCGCCTTCCTGAGCCGTTTGCCGACCTTGGCGAGCACCGCGGCGTCGCCGTCGAGCAGCTCCGCCTCCACCTCCCGCCAGCGCACGATCCGCAGCTCCTCGCCGAACACCGTGCCCTTGACCCGGTCGTCGGCGACCTCCACGAGCCGCCTGTCGCCCTGACGGACGACCGTGACGCTCCTGCGGGTCTCCAGCTCGGCCACCGCCTGGAGCGGCGCTCCCCGCGTGTAGCCGCGGACGAGCTCGGCCAGGTCGTCCGGCACCACCCTGACGCTGCGGGTCAGGGGTCGGCCGATCTCCTGGCGGGCGCCCTTGGCCCTGGGCAGCTTGAGGTGCCAGCCGGCGTCGTCGCCGCCCCTTCGGCGCCGGAGCGTGATGCCGTGGGCGGCCAGCCGCAGGTCAGGCGTGTCGTAGTAGATCGCCACGAGCGTGTGGCTCTTGGGCCCCACGACCTGTCCGACCCGGCTCAGGTCCGGAATCGCGTAGTCGGGGGGAACGTCGAACTTGTCCTCGATCTCGATGCCCACCACACCTCACAAGGTCCATATATGGACAATCATGCCACTGTGCGGCGAACAATCACATAAGCCCGAATCGGTTACCGGTCGCCGCCGTCCTGGTCGGCGGGGGCCCCCTTGTGGGCGACCACGAAGATCCGGCGGAACGGGAACGGCGTGCCGTACTCCCTGGCCGGATAGGCCTCGTCGAGCCGGGCCGCGAGGTCCTCCTTGAAGGAGAAGTGCTCGTCCACGTACAGCCGGTCGAGGATGGGCCGCAGGGCAGTGCCGGAGACCCAGTCGAGCACGGCGTTCTCACCCTGGAGCACGTGGACGTACGTGGTCTCCCAGGCGTCGACCTGGCAGCCGCAGGAGTCCAGCAGGTCCACGTAGTCCACCGGGCCGCCCACCGGGCTGCCGCGGTCGAAGTCGCCGAGCCGGTCCGCCCAGCGCGGCGAGGCGCACACCTCGCGGATCGCCGCGTGGCTGGGCGCGTCGAAGTTCCCCGGCACCTGGAAGGCCAGCCAGCCGCCGTCGTCGAGCGCCTCCACCCAGTGTTCGAGCACGTCGCGGTGCGAGGGCACCCACTGCAGGACGGCGTTGGACACGATGACGTCCACCGGGCGGTCGGGCCGCCACATGGTCACGTCGGCCACCGCGAACCTCGGCGCCGCCTTCAGCTCCCGCGCCTTGGTGATCATCGCCGGGGAGGAGTCGAAGCCCTCCACGGTCGCCCCCGGCCAGCGGCGGGCCAGCTCCAGAGTGAGCTCTCCAGTGCCACATCCCGCGTCCACGACGTAGTCCGGCTCGTCGGCGCCGACGCGGGCGAGCAGCTCGTGGAAGGGGCGCGACCGCTCGTCGGCGAACCTTGCGTAGGTCGCGGGGTCCCAGATATCTCTCGACATAAAGATAATTGATATCGAGACACATATCTCGATGTCAAGATAGTAGACTCAATGTCATGACGCAGGATGCGCAGGACGAGGTGGACCGGCTCGTCGCGGCCTGGCGGGCCGAACGGCCCGACCTCGACGTCGAGCCCCTCCAGGTGCTCTCCCGCGTATCGAGGCTTGCCAAACACCTCGACCGGGCAAGACGTGCCGCTTTCGACGAGCACCACCTCGAACCGTGGGAGTTCGACGTGCTGACGGCGCTGCGGCGCGCCGGCAAGCCGTACGAGCTGAGTCCGGGAGCGCTGCTGCGCGCCACGCTGGTCACCTCGGGCACGATGACCAACCGCATCGACCGGCTGGCGCAGGCCGGGCTCGTGGTGCGGCGACCCGACCCGGAGGACCGGCGGGGCGTGCTCGTGTCACTCACCCCGGCAGGGCTCGACCGGGTGGACGCGGCGTTCGCGGGGCTGCTGCGCAGGGAGCACGAGCTGCTGGCGGGACTGAGCGCGGAGGACCAGCGGACCCTGGCCGCCCTCCTCCGCACCCTCCTGACGCCGTTCGACTCCTGACGCCGTTCGACTCCCGACGCCGCTCGACTCCTGACGCCGCTCGACTCCTGACGCCGTTCGACTCCCGACGCCGCTCGACTCCTGACGCCCGGTTCGGGCCGCTCAGTCGCCGAGGCGGTCGGCCAGCTCCAGCCAGGCGCCTTCGACCGAATCCTTCTGGGCCAGCACGTCGCGCAGCTCGGCGTTGAGGGAGCCGAGCCGGGCGTAGTCGCTGGCCGCCTCCGCCATCGCCGCGTGCAGCTTGGCCTCCTGCTCGCCGAGCCGGTCGAGCTGGCGTTCGAGGCGGTTGAGCTCCTTGCGCAGCTCCCGCTCCTCCTTGGCGGACAGCCCGCCCGCCGCCGCCTCGCCTTCGGCCGTCGCCGTCTCTTTCGCGTCTTTGGCGGGAGCGTTCAGGGTGTTCTTGGCGGGGCCGCCGGAGGTGCCCGCGCCGGTCCGGGCCGTGAGGGCCATGCCCGACGCCCGCCGCTCCAGGTACTCGTCCACCCCGCCCGGCAGCAGAGACAGCCGGCCGTCGCCCAGCAGGGCCACCGAGCGGTCGGTGACGCGCTCCAGGAAGTAGCGGTCGTGGCTGACCAGGATCAGCGTGCCGGGCCAGCCGTCGAGCAGGTCTTCCAGCTCGTTCAGTGTCTCGATGTCGAGGTCGTTGGTCGGCTCGTCGAGCAGCAGCACGTTCGGGTCGTCCATGAGCAGCCGCAGCAGCTGCAACCGCCGCCGCTCGCCGCCCGACAGGTCGCCGACGACCTTCCACTGGGCGTCGCCCTTGAACCCGAGGCGTTCGAGGAGCTGCGAGGCCGTCCACTCCTTCTTGCCGACCTGCACGTACTTGCGGATCTCCTCGACCGTCTCCAGCACGCGCCGCGCCGGGTCCAGCTCGGCCAGCTCCTGGGACAGGTGCGCCAGCCGCACCGTCTTGCCCCGCACGAGCCGGCCCGAGTCGGGCTCGACCGTGCCGGCCAGCAGGCGCAGCACCGAGGACTTGCCGGAGCCGTTCACGCCGATCAGCCCGATGCGGTCGCCCGGCCCGAACTGCCACGTGGTGCGGTCGAGCACCAGCGGCCCGTCGCCGGGACCGCCGGCGTGCAGCGTCACGTCCTCCAGGTCGTACACGGTCTTGCCGAGCCGCGCCGTGGCGAACTTCACCAGCTCGACGCTCTCCCGCGGCGGCGGCTCGTTCGCGATCAGCGCCTGGGCGGCGTCGATGCGGAACTTCGGCTTGGACGTGCGGGCGGGCGGCCCGCGCCGCAGCCAGGCGATCTCCTTGCGCATGAGGTTCTGGCGGCGCTCCTCGGCGGCCTGCGCGATGCGCGCCCGCTCGGCCTTGGCCAGCACGTACGCGGCGTAGCCGCCCTCGTAGCGCTCGACCCGGCCGTCCACGACCTCCCACGTACGGGTGGACACGGCGTCGAGGAACCACCGGTCGTGCGTCACGACGACGAGCGCGCTCCTGCGGCCGGACAGGTGCGCCGCCAGCCAGGCGATCGCCTCGATGTCGAGGTGGTTGGTGGGCTCGTCGAGCATGATCAGGTCATGCTCGTCGATGAGCAGCCGGGCCAGCGCCGTACGCCGCCGCTCGCCGCCGGACAGCTCGCCCGCCTTGGCGTCGAGGTCGAGGTCGCCGATGAGGTTGGTCAGGATCTCGCGTACGGACTGGTCACCGGCCCACTCGTGCTCCGCGCGCCCGCCGAGCACGATCTCGCGCACGGGCAGGCTCGGGTCGAGGTCGTCGCGCTGGGACAGGAACCCGACGCGCAGGCCCCGTGTGTGCGTGACACGGCCGGTGTCGGGCTTCACGTCACCGGCGATGACCGACAGCAGCGTGGTCTTGCCACCGCCGTTACGGCCGACGACGCCGATCCGCTCACCGGCCTCGACCCCGAGGGAGACGTCGGCGAGCAGCGGCTTGGGCCCGTAGGCATGGGAGACAGACTCGAGATTGACCAGATTCATGGCCACACCAGCGTATCGGCCCCAACCGCCCTGCTGAGCCCACCCGCTCAGTAGTGGCTGTCCATGGCGGTACGCACCTCGGCGAGGGTGACATCGGCCACGGCCACGGCTCGCTCGTTGCCCTCGCGCAGGATCTGGCGGAGGTGGGCACGGTCGCGCGCGTACTCGGTCCGGCGGGCCCGGATCGGGGCCAGGTACTCGTTGACCGCCTCGGTCACGGTCCTCTTCAGCGCGGCCGCTCCCGCGGCGCCGATCTCGGCGGCGACCTGCTCGGGGGCCCGGCTCTGGCAGAGGGCCGCCAGCAGCAGGAGCGAGGACACCTCCGGGCGAGTGGCCGGGTCGTAGGTGATGTGGCGCTCGGAGTCCGTCTTGGCCCCCTTGATCAGGCGGGCGGTCTCGTCGGCGTCTGCGGCCAGGGTGATGGCGTTGCCCCGGCTCTTGCTCATCTTGGTGCCGTCCGTGCCGAGCAGGAGCGGCGCGTTCGACAGCAGGGCGTCAGGCTGGGGGAACACAGCGGTGCCGGCGCCGTAGCGGTCGTTGAAGCGACGGGCGATGGTCCGGGTCAGTTCCAGGTGGGGAAGCTGGTCCCGTCCGACCGGGACCAGGTTGGCCTTGCAGAAGAGGATGTCGGCGGCCTGGTGGGCGGGGTAGGTGAACATCAGCCCGCTGACGGAGGACTGCCGCGAGTGGGCGATCTCGTCCTTGACCGTGGGGTTGCGGCTGAGCTCGGCGGTGGAGACAAGGCTGAGGAAGGGCAGCAGCAGCTGGTTGAGGGCGGGGACGGCGCTGTGGGTGAAGATCGTGCTGCGCGCCGGGTCCACGCCGATGGCGAGGTAGTCCAGTACGAGCTCCTCGACGTACCCGGTCAGGTTGCTCGCCACGTCACGGTCGGTCAGGACCTGGTAGTCCGCGATGATCACGAACATCTCCACGCCGAGGTTCTGGAGACGTACCCGGTTGTGGAGGGTGCCGAAGTAGTGGCCCAGATGCAGCTGTCCGGTGGGGCGGTCGCCGGTCAGCACCCGGAACCGGCCCGGGTCCTCACGGATCAGCTCCTCCAGCTCCGCGCTGCGAGCCTGCGCGGCGGACACCCCGAGGGAGTCGGGCTCTGCGGTGGTGTTCATGCGTGTCTCCTGGTGAGGTGGGTCGGTATCGCCGTCAGGACGACGCGACCCCTGATCCAGGGAACACAGAAGGGCCGTCCGTCGAACGGCCCTTGGGTCATGCGTGAGAGGCGGCCGCTCCTACGAGGAGCGCCACCAGCTCAGACATGACGAAAGACGCATGGGCCCATCATAGCGTCGGCCGATGCGATCTCAAGGAGATCGGCGGGCCTGCCGCCTCGCCCATGCGCGCCCCGGCCGGCGGCCCCGCGGCCCGCGGGCGGAGTTGCGGAAGGTCGTGCTCTCAAGCCGGGCGTGGGCCCGGGACCGGGCCGTGGGCGGCGAGGGCGGTGCGGCAGGTCGGGAGGGCGGACAGTGTGTCGGCCAGGCGCTGGGCGTGGTCGGCGTCCGTGGCGAGGAAGGCGCAGGTGGGACCCGAGCCGGAGACCAGGGCGCCCAGAGCTCCGGCCTCGCGACCGGCGTCCAGGGTCCGGCTCAGATCGGGGCGCAGGGACAGCGCGGCGGCCTGGAGGTCGTTGCTGAGCCGGGCACCCAGCGCCTCGGCGTCACCGGCACCCAGCGCCGCCAGCAGCGGCTCACTGAGCTGCGGCCACGGCACCTCCGCGCCGGACGACTCGCGCAGCCGGTCGCACTCCGCGTACACCTTGGCCGTGGACAGCCCTCCGTGCGCCACGGCGAACGCCCAGTGGAACTCACCGCCCGTCGGCGCGTCGCTCAGCCGCTCGCCCCGCCCGGTGCCGACCGCCGTTCCCCCCAGCAGCGAGAACGGCACGTCACTGCCCAGGTCGGCGGCGATCTCCATGAGATCCTCGACCGGCAGGCCCAGGCCCCACAGCTCGTTGCACGCCACCAGCGCGCCCGCCGCGTCGGCACTGCCTCCGGCCATGCCACCCGCCACCGGAATGGACTTGTGGATGATCAGCTCGGCCCCGTACGTCCGCCCGGCGTGCTTGGCCAGGGCGCGGGCGGCCTGGATGGCGAGGTTGCCGTCGTCGACCGGCACCTGGTCGGCCCACTCGCCCGCCACCGACACGGTGATGGAGTCGGACTCCTTGGCGACGACCTCGTCGAAGACGGACACGGCATGGAAGACGTTGACCAGGTCGTGGTAGCCGTCCTCACGCAGCGGCCCCACGGACAACTGGACGTTGACCTTCGCGGGCACCCGTACGGTCACCGAACTCATGAATCTTCTGCCACTCTCATCGCCTGCCGGGAAGGACACCCGATGGTATACGGGCCTGTAGCCCTGCCACGCGAATCTGCGGGAAGTGCCCGGGGGATCCCTCCGCTGACTGTGCGGCAATGTACGGTTCTGTGCTGAACTGCGGTTTTACAGTACGCGAGGGACTCCCTCCCCCTCGGGCGAGAGAATCATCGGAGGCGGCGATCACAGCACATCGCGAGACCACTGAGGTGACGGTCGTGGAGGTGCCGCAGTGGCGCGGTTCTGGGGCGCCCACGGCCGAGCGGCTGCGCGAAGGGGCACGGCTGCTGGCCGGCATGGTGCCCGCAACCCACCGCGTACGCGTCGACGTCGATGACGACGACCTGCCGGCGACGGCGGCGAGGGTGCGGTCGGCGGTTTCGGAGGCCAGTGGGTTCGTGGTCACGGCCGGAGGCGACTGCGGGGTCGAGCTGGAACCCGTGGCAGAGGCGCTGCGGCGGTACGGGGACCGGTTGGTGGTCGTCTGGTTCGACGCGCACGGAGACCTCAACACCCCGGCCACGTCACCCTCGGGCGCCTTCCACGGCATGGTCCTCCGCGCGCTGACCGGCGAGGGCCCCACCGGCCTGGTACCGGACCACCCGCTGGACCCCCGCCGGATCGTGCTCGCCGGAGCCCGGGATCTCGACCCGGGTGAGACGGCCTTCATCCGGAGCAGCGGCATCCAGCACGTCAGTGCGACACCTCCCACCCCGGCCACGCCGACGCCCCCAGCTCCGCCGACACCCCCCGCCTCGCCGACGGTCCTGGCCCCGCTGACAGGCCCGGAGGCGCTGGCGGCGGCGATCGCGTCAGCCGTCCGCGATGAGGGCGATCCGGATGAGCGCGCGGCCGTGTACATCCACATCGACCTGGACGTGCTCGATCCCGAGACCTTCGCCAGCGTCGGCTCGCCTGCTCCCGGCGGACTTCAGCCGGACCAGCTTCTCGCCATGGTCCGGGCGACAGCGGATCGCTTCGAGATCGCCGGGCTCGGCATCACGGAGTACGAACCGTCCCGTCCAGAGGACCAGTCGCTCCTTGCGCCTCTGGTCCAGGCGCTGGTGGAGGCGTGCGCCGGCCCTTGAGGCAAGTAAGCATGACCGGACTCCAGCCCTCGGACCGGGAACCGGCTCATCCTCGGCCACCCGTCCAACCCTCACCTGGCTCCACACGCGAGGTCTGCCCGACGCCCTGGGCCGTCCTCGATCACCAGCACCTCCTGGTGACCGAACCGGATGACCTCGCCCCGCTCGGCCTGGATCGTCGCCGCGATGTCGCCGTCACAACCGACCGCTCTTCCGGGCCGGACCGCCCGTTCAGTTGACGGGCGCGCCGAACCACTTGCGCATCTGGCCGAGCAGCTCCGTCCCATCTTCGCCGACCCACGCCACGTGGCCGTCCGGCCGCAGCAGCACGGCGGGCACGTCCAGTTCCTCGCTGGCGTCGACGACGTGGTCGACCCGATCCGCCCACCCCGCCACCGAAAGCCGGCCGGTCTGGTCGAGCAGCAGCCCGCGGCCGCCGTGCATCAGCTCGTAGAGGCGACCCCGCTTCAGCCCCACGTCCCGCAGCCGCCGGCCGAGCAGTTCGTGCCCCTCGCCGAAGTCGTAGCGGACGCCGATCGCCGTGATCTTCTCGATCAGGTACCGGTTCACATCCTCGAAGTCCATCAGCTCCGACACCAGCCGGCGCACTGCCTGGGGACCGGGCCCGAGGGACGTCAGCTCGACCATCGCGCGGGTGGTGTTCAGGACGTCGGCGGCCACCGGGTGCCGTTCGGTGTGGTAGCTGTCCAGCAGCCCCTCCGGTGCCCAGCCGCCGACCTCGGCGGCCAGTTTCCAGCCCAGGTTGAACGCGTCCTGGACGCCGAGGTTGAGCCCCTGCCCGCCGGTCGGCGGGTGAATGTGCGCCGCGTCGCCGGCCAGCAGCACCCGGCCGACCCGGTAGCGCTCGGCCTGCCGGGTGGCGTCGCCGAAGCGGGAGAGCCAGCGCGGTGAGTGCACGCCGAAGTCGGTGCCGGCGATCGCCCGTACCCCCTGCTTCAGATCATCCAGGGTCGGCGGGACCGTGCGGTCCTCTGCCACCCCCTGGGCGCGCGCGAGGACGCGATAGACCCCGTCCCCGACGGGTACGGCGCCGAACCCCTTATGGGTCCTGCCGACTTCGGCCACCAGGGCCGCCAACTCCTCCGGCGGCATCGTCACCTCCACCTCGCCGAGCACCCACTCGACCCGGGCGGGCTCGCCGGGGAAGCCGACGCCGAGCAGCTTGCGCACCGTGCTGCGGCCGCCGTCGCAGCCGACGAGGTAGCGCGAGCGCAGCTGCGTGCCGTCGGCCAGCTCGACCGTCACCCCGGCCTCGTCCTGGCTCAGCCCGACCAGTTCGCAGCCGCGCCGGACCTCGGCGCCGTGCTCGATGGCATGCTCGGTCAGCAGGCGCTCGGTGATGGTCTGCGGGATGGCGAGAACGTACGGATGCGCTGTGTCCAGCCGGTCCGGCCGCGGCTTGGTGATGCCGGCGAAGAAACCATTGACCGGGGACTGCCGACCGAGCGCGCGGAACCGGTCCAGCAGACCGCGCTGGTCCATCACCTCGATGCTGCGGGCGTGCAGGCCGCGCGCGCGGACAACCCTGGTCGGCTCCGCCTCCTTCTCCAGTACGAGCACGCGCACGCCGTGCAGCCGCAACTCGCCGGCCAGCATCATGCCGGTCGGTCCGCCACCGGCAATGATCACGTCAAACATGACCCCCCCTGTCAACGAAGTCGCATTTCAGCCAGTTGCTCCGCGCACCTCACTGCGCGCACTTCCGCGCCGTCCAACTGCGCGCACTTCCGCGCCGTCCAACTGCGCGCACTTCCGCGCCCCCGCGCAAAGCCCGGCAGCGCCCGCCTCCGCACCTCCTCGCCCCCCGCAAAGCCCGGCGGCGCCTGCCTCCACGCCTCCGAGCGAGTGCTCGAAACCGCATCGGGTGTCCCGGCCCTCGGTTCGACGTCCAGCGAAGCCCAGCCGTCGACAAAAGCACGCCCGCCTACGTCGTGAATCCCAGATTCCCGTAGGTACTGGCTTCGGTCGGAGATTCTGCAGCACGACCCGGGTCTTGCCGCAAGCCCCTGGGCGCGCTATAGATTGAAAGTGGCAAGGGGTGCGGAAACTCCTTGCCTTTGTCGTCTGCGGTGGACGGACGACCTCCTCACAAAGCGGCAGCGCGCGCCGGCATACGGCGTCACGTCGATACAGGGGGACGCACCCCTGCATCACCTGGGACCGGGCTGCCCCGAACGATTTGACGAATCGTCGAAATGTTTGTGACCCGTGTGGCCGAGTACCTATCGTCGCCGCTGTGGAAACCTCCCTGACACAGCCGATCAATCCCGCGACGCTCCCTGACGCGACGGGCAACTACGCGCATGGCACCTTGGTGGCTGGGGTCCGCCGCACTGTGTTCGTCAGCGGCCAGGTCCCTTGGAGCAGGCAGGGCGCGGTTCCCGAAGACTTCGACTCCCAGTGCCGCTTGACTTCTATTCCGAAGAATGGCTGCTGGAGATCGAGGCGATCGCCGTCGGGTGACCGATCACCCGATGTGCACGTCCAGCAGGTGCCGGCCCAGCGGAGTCAGCTCGTGCCGGGCCGTTCGTGCCACCCGGGTGGTGACGGCGAGTCCGGCACGTCGCAGGTTCGCCACATGTGTCGAGGCGGTTGCCGGCGTGACGCCTAACGCCGTGGCAAGGTCCGTGGTGCCGCAGCCGGGACGATCGGCAAGAGCCCGCAACACCGCCGCCCGGCGCTCACCGATCGCCCCGGCCAGACGCCCGTCCGGCCAGTTGCGCCCACCGTTGTCACGCCAGAACGCCCCCGCCGTGCGCGCCGGATAAAAGAGACATCGGCTGCTGCCGGTCGTTGAGCTGCCGATGCACACCGTCAGTCAGGAACATGCTCGGCACCAGAACCAGCCCCCGGCCGCCGAGGGCGAAATCGGGCGCGCCCGGCCCTTCGAAGCCCAGATGCGGATACTCCCAACGCACATGTGGAGGGCACAAAGTGGCGAGCATGACGTCCAGACCATGCTGCGCCGCGAGCCGTGCACGATAGGCGACATCCGCCGCCAACTGCGCGTGCAGCCGTGGCCAATCGGCGCCAGCACCGCTTGGTGGAACACCGTGAAAGCGTGCCTCAACGTTCGCCGACCGCGGTCGGGATGGTGCAGCAGCGCGTCGACGACCACCGGAACGGTCTCCAGCACGCCGGCGAACGCAGCCATGTCCTGTTGCACCGGCACGGATGGGTCGTCAAGCGCGGCGTGGAGTTCATCCTCGAACGACATCGAGTCAGCAGCAGGCTGCGGCGTCAGAAAGTCCGGCAGATACCGGGTGTGCGCCGAGCACAGTGTTACCACCGGCCGAGCCACCGCGGGCACCACTGCACGACTGGCCTGACGCCACGCGGCCAGACCGGGCGGCGGTTTCGGCAGTCCGAGACCACGCGCCGCTTTCAGCGTCTCCTGAAAGGGCAGAGTGACTCCTCCACCCCGTAAACGGGGTGGCTTCTCGCTACGCCGCGCGGGCGTCGCGGAGGACCAGCCCGGCCCTCTTGATGTTGCTCGCCGCGACCACGTCCGCGTTTGCCGCGTACCCGCACGTGAGGCAGACGAAGCCGGCCTGGGTGGTGCGATTGGCCCCTGACACGTGCCCGCATTGGGGGCAGGTGCGGGAGGTGTTGCGGGGGTCCACCGCGATCACGTCCCGACCGGCGCTTTCAGCCTTGCTGGTGAGGATCGCGAGGAACACCCCCCAACCCGCGTCCAGGATGCTCTTGTTCAGCCCAGCCTTCGCCGCTGACCCGTTGGGCAGGAATCCGCCCGCCTGCTCCGGGTCGGGCTTCACCGCGGGGCTCTTGGTCATGTTCGCAATGCGCAGGTCCTCGACCGCAATAACCTCGGCCGCGCGGAGGAGGCCAAGCGCGCTCTTGTGCGCGTGGTCGGTCCGCTGCCGGGCCACCTTGCGGTGGATCTGCCCGAGCTTCTTGGCGGCCCTCTTGCGGCGGGTGCTGCCGCGTCTGGTGCGGGCGTAAGCCCGCTGCGCGGCGGCCAGTTCCTCCTGCGCGGTCTTGAGGTAGCGGGGGTTGGCGATATGCCCGCTCTCGTCGGTGACGCCGTCGATCGGCTCGCTCACGGTCGCGAAGTGCGTGACGCCCATGTCCACCCCGACCTCACGGCCGGTCGCAGGCAACGGCACGGCAGGCACCTCGTCGCACGAGCAGATCACATACCAGCGGCAGCCCTCCCGTTTGATCGCGATCTGCTTGACCCGCCCGGCGATCGGCCGGTGCTGATGCACCCGCAGATGCCCGACGCCCTGCACGCGCAGGTAGGTCGCGGCCGGGTG